>CAZFMJ010000038.1:0-25649 GCA_964520045.1 uncultured Elusimicrobiales bacterium
GGTGGGGAATACAAACCGCCGAAATCTGGGGAATCTTAGACTGCCGCCTTCAGCCGGCATCCAGAAACATGTTCCTTAGTCCCCGGCCATGCCTGTATTTCCAGCTTGCGCGTTCAAAAACCGCGGTCATGGCAAAACACACTGCACAGTCCCGGATCCACACCTGCCGTGTCGCCAATTCAAATAAATCATTCCTGAAGTCGCCGGTTTTCAATTTCTCCAGCGCATGGTCTTTTACATTGTAGTGATATACGCCTTTTTCAAGGCCTTCCGCATTAAAAACAATAGGATAGACTTCAATCGGGTGCCTCGCGCCGCCGGACGCGCTGGTTTTATGGAGTAATTCCCCGAAAAATTCGCTTTTTATCTTCCCCTGCTCTCCCCAGACGTTGAAAAGAACGGATTCAAGCTGTTTTAGTGTTATCGGTTTTGGAATAAATTCTCTTGCGCTTTTGCGCGCCATAAGCGCATCCTGCAAAGAGCCGCTCAATTCTGCTGGTTTTCGCAGGGCTATTATCGGCTTGTCTCTATAAATCTTATAAATCTGCGGCTGGGGGGAGGCGTCTGAAAGGAAATTTATATATTCCGCTTTTTCTTCCTTCTCAAGAACGGCGTGGCAGTCTTTTGTGGAAAAGAAAAAGGATCGAGCCGGATCCTGCCAGTGCCAGAATGAAAGACGGGACTGCCTGATGTTGGTCTGCGCATCATCTTCTTTTATCAAAAACCCAAGGCGCATGAGTTCTCTGACAGCATCTTCAAAGTTACTCTTTGTGAATTCCCTGCCATGTTTGGCAAAAACTTCGTCGGGAGATTTTGCCTTCTCGGAATCAAACAATGAAAGGAGATATATCATATCTGAAGAAGCATTGCCGCGCTTTCGGCTTAAATACTCCTCAACCGTCAATTCGCCGTTTTCCCAGTACGCGGTAACAGCCAATGAACGTTTAAGCCGGGGCAGACGCAGGTTCTTCTGTGACAGTTTTTTTCTTGAAGATTTGACTGATGACATAAATTATCCCGCCTGAAAGGCATATAAGGCCGGCAAATCCGAACGCGAATGAATGACCGAATTTGCTCGCCAGCTTACCCGCCATCAGCGCTGCTATCAAAAATGAAATCTGTGTGGCTGTAAGATAAATACCTATTATCCTGCCCATAAGATTCTGCGGAGCCAACTGGTGGCAAAGGCTGACACGTATTATCCGCAAAAACTTCTGCGCCAATCCGAGCGAAAGCGAAAGCCCGAATATAATCCACGGCAAAGAGGTTGAAGCAGATACCATAAAAAGTCCAGCCGCTCCCAGCAATGTGCTTGCAAAAAGGAGCTGGGGAAGAGTATACCGCTTGGAAATATACGGAAAAATAATTGAGGCTATAAGTTGTGTTATCCCCGCAGTAGCCATTATAAGCCCTATATAGCGCGCAGGGAATTTGAGCACGGATGCGCAATAAAACACGAATTGCGTATTTATGGTAAACAGGCCGATATACGCCACAGTAGTTATGATTATAGCCGTGAATAGAGTTTTACTGTCCGGATCGTTGCGCTTAATCCAATTTATGCCTTCTTTTATACCGGCTTTTTGCGGTTCAGGGCCGGGAACTGAGCCTGAATGCAAATTCCGGATCAGGAAGACGTAGGTAAATAAAGCAACTGCCAACATCAGCGGAATTTTATAAAGCCCCAATGATTCTATTAAAAACCCGCCTGATGCCGACGCTATTATTCCAACGCCTACCGCAAATAACGCTTCCCAAAGCGAATTTGCGTGAATGATATCTTCTTTCTTGATAAAGGCAGGTATATAGGAAGACGAAGACACCATCTGGCCTATATCAAATATCCCCGCAATAAAAAGCAAGCCAACAACAACCGGCAAGGCAAGATTGCCTGATATGCCAAGCATGCCGAGACAGCAATATAACAACGCTTGTCCGCATAATGCCGTTATGAGAACCAGTTTCGGCGATTTTTTATCTACTATTCCGCCCGCAATGGGACCAAAAATAATCCTCGGCACGTATCCGCAGGCATGCACTATGCCCATCCAAAATGCGCTGCCGCCCAAGCCCATTACCACAAAGGCAATTCCCATGCTCCATATTTCAGCGCTGACAAAATACAGCCCCTGTCCGGCAAAAAGCCGGCCAAACCCGGGGGACCGCCTAATAAGACCAATCCATTCCTTTAATATCATCATATATCAGTTTGCTATGTAATTTTACCAGTTTAGCGGTCCCATTGACCGAATTCCACATGCATTTTAATTTCTTTCAGGAACAGCCGTCTGTAAAGCCGTACGAAAATTGTCGGTTCCGACCGACGCAGGCGCAGTTCATCCTTATTTTCCGAATATGTTTCCGGCAGTTTAAGATTTTTCATTATTGCCTCCAATTTATATTGAGCACCGAAGCCTTTCACAGGTTTTCGGCATTTCATTTAACCGCAGTTTCCTTGTCCCGGCAGATAAAACTGCCGTCTTATACTTGCTTTTTATTTCTGATTTTCTTGTATCTGTTTTGGCCGTTATTTGTGATTTATACATTTACCGTCTCCTTTCTTTACAGCGACTTTTCGAAGTATTTCCATAAAATTCCTGCATTGCTTTTCTTTCATTACATTAGCATCTCGCTCAAGAGCGCGGAGCACTTCGTTAAGCCGGCTAATTCGCTCCTGCGAAACCTCGCCGCAGTCTAAAAACGGAGACGAACCTTTTTTCTGTATGAAATCAGCCATAGTGAAAAGATGCAGAGGCCTGAGCGGAATAAATTCACGCGTCAACATCGCCGATAAAAGCCAGTCGCAAAGCGGATCCCACTGTAGGATTTGCTTTTCATCATAATCCTCTATATTTTTATTGGCTTTATGACTGCGCATGTAGTAAAGATAAAAAGTTCTGTTAAATCCTCCCGCTTTTTTATTTGAAATCAGTCTTTGGATGTATTGCATAAGAGCTTTGGTGTCGCCTGAATACGCAAGTCCAATCGCCACTGACTGCCTTACAAATTCAGTCACGCGGTTTACATGGCGCAGAGCATTGCGCAGAAATACGCCTGCCTCATCGTTTTTGATAAATCCAAGCGGCTGAAAAATCGCCGCGCATGCCACATCAAGCTCAAAGCTTGTGTCCTTTTCCCGCGCCTTATTGACCGTATGGAATACGTCCCGTATTACGGCCATATATTTTGAGCCCTGCTTATCATCCATCAATTCCAAACCCTGATTGAAATATATCTGGCACTGATGGGTTAAACCCTTACGGAAAAGGCCTATTATCTGCTCCCTGTTGCCGGAAAGTATTGTGTCAAGGAAAAATCCGCCCATCAGAAATTCAGTCATGTGCTTGTCTATGACAAAATTGCCGGTTTTGCTGTTATACTCGATCAGAGGCATGTGTCCCAAACCGAAGAAAAGCTGGGATTTTTTCTCCTTAAGCCATGGGTAGTCCTGCTCTATCGTCTCGGAAATATCGTCCGACGTTATGTTCCACATATAGCCGTGGTTGCCTTTCAAATACGCCTTCCACGCGAGTTTTCTTAAAAAGCTGACACCTTCTTCAGCCCCCAGAACGCTGCCTTTGCCCTTTTCCAATTGAAGTATCAATGAAAGAACAAAACCTAGCAGTTCATATTCATTCCTCGGGAATCTGCCCTCCATGTTATGGCTGAAAAATACCGCATAGCTCCACAGATACAAAGCCGTAAACCTTATACTTCCCATGGCATTGCGCAACCCCTGCGGCGACAGCCCGGCAAGATGCCCGATATTTTTAAAATGCCTTGAGGATTCGGCAGGCCGGTCTTTTCCGGAGATCGCAGAATAAAGTTTTTTGGCATGATCAGTGCTCCATTCCAGAAGCTCGATATTTATTATCCGCTTGTTAAAAATGCGCTCCACAGGACTATTGTTAAAATACCGGCAGTAGAATTTGTCCCTGGCCGTCATGATACACCGGTTCTTTACCGCCAGTCCCCAGAATGCCCATGCATGAGGGCTGGAAAAATCCACAAGATTCGGATTTTCATCCAAGCCGTCTATAAAGAGCAAGAGCTTGCCTTTGCAGAACATCTCTTCCAGCAGGTCCGCTATGCCGTTTGAAGCTCCGGGCAGACTGTTCCATGAGATGGGTTTATTTTCGTAAGGGTGTATTGCCGCAGAAGGCACGAAAACAGGGTGCATTCCGCTGTCCTTGCCTGCCGACGGCGCTAATTCTGAAAAGAGGCGGTAAATCAAAGCGCTTTTGCCCACGCCGGACGAGCCTGTTATGATAAGCGATTTGCCGTCATCGCCCTCCACATATCCGCGCAGAGTATTCAGATCTAAATCCTTGGGAACGCGCTGCGCCTGTGTCCGGAAGGGGGGATCTATAAAAACTGTCTCAACAAGATGGGCGAACTTCGGAAAAAACCGGGATAGATTGAAAATCTGCGGGGCTACTGCGATCTTCTGGTTCTGCAAAAATGTCTTCAGCATATCTGAAACTGGTTTTTCATTTACAATACGGTTTTCAAGCAGGTCAGCCATTTGCTCCCGCACATGGCCTGGGGATCCGCGCAAAACAGAGACAAATTTTGGGATGCTTTTTTCAGCAGACGCTTTTATGATGACCTGGCCCGCAATCATATTGCGCGATAAGGTTATTCCCATTGGCTCCCCTATAACACTCATTTTGGACAGCCTTTCTGTTATTCTGTGCCAATCTTTTCTGGTTTCAGCTTTTCCAAAGATATTTTCAATTTCAAGTTTGCCGATAGTAATTTGCAGATTTTTGCCATCTGCCGCGGCATATTTGATTTGTTTCGGCCTTTCAAGTAAATTTGCGCTCATATTTTGATTCCTGCCTTTCCTATAAAATAAAAATAGGAAGCAACACGCCTACATTGCTTCCTATGGCTGCATCTCATTTACGGCGAGATCGTGGATACCCCGGGTCCCTATTCCCCGGATTACACAGGACACTTTCAGACTGCTTATGTTGAAAGAGCATAACTGCACCAGCTATACGATAGTATAGCCTGTGGAATTTTTTCGTTCAAGTGTCAAAAGTCCTATGCGCGTATAGGACAAAAGTCCCGAAATTAACATTTGGGGGATTACGACGAGACATGGAAATTTGTTTAAAATTATTTCCAATCACTTTCCGCCCTAATTTTGGTAAGATTATTTAAGAGAAAATTTACACATTATGAACACATATTACCATTCAAAATATTATGCGTATGAACTTACCAAGCATTGTTCATCCGATAATATTGAGAAGCTTGCGCAATCACTTAATAATGCGACTATTGACCTAAATCCCCACCAGATTGACGCCGCTCTATTTGCTTTTAAATCACCGCTTTCCAGGGGAGCTTTATTAGCGGACGAGGTCGGGCTTGGCAAAACCATCGAGGCCGGCCTAATTATCAGTCAACTTTGGGCAGAGCGGAAACGCCGCATACTATGCATTATGCCTGCGGCCCTGCGTCAACAGTGGGAACGCGAGCTTGCGGAAAAATTCTTCATTGACTCAATTATTCTTGAATCCGGCAACTATAAAGATTTCTTGACGCAAGGTTGTGCCAATCCGTTTGAACAAAAAAACAAGCTCATAATCTGTTCATTCCAGTTTGCGCGCCGCGAAGCCGCGGCTATTCATCGTGTGCCTTGGAATCTGGTTGTAATAGACGAAGCTCACCGTCTGCGCAATGTGTATAAAACCGGAAATAAAATAGCCCGCGCTATCCGGGACGTTATAGGACACAGACCTAAGCTTCTTCTTACAGCCACACCGCTCCAGAATTCACTGATGGAACTTTATGGATTGATGAGTTTTATAGATCCGCATCTCTTCGGCAGTGATAATTCCTTTAAGGACCAGTTTGCAAGAACAGCCGGAGACAACTCCAGCGACGGTTATTCAAGTCTGCGCCGCAGGATACAGCCCGTTTGCCAGCGCACACTGCGCAGGCAGGTTTCAGAATACGTTTCGTTTACCAATCGCGTTTCCCTCACTCAGGATTTTACGCCGACTGACCAGGAATGGCAGTTATATGAGCTTGTTTCAAATTACCTGCAAAGGCCGCAGGCATACGCTCTTCCTGCCGGCCAAAGGAACCTTATAACACTTGTCCTGCGTAAAATCCTGGCGTCATCATCTTTTGCCATAGCAGCAACGCTCGGCAAGCTTATAGAACGTCTAGAGAATAAGGAAACTCTGTTAAAGCCGGATGCGGCCGCCGCACTCCCTGCCCTCGAAACAGAATTTGAGAGCCTTTCAGAAACCAAAGAAGAGTGGGAAGGGGAAGACGGCGCTGAAGCGCAAAAAGAAATTTCCAATACCGTAAATATTGCTGATCTTCAAAATGAAATAAACGAACTTAAAAACTTTAAAACTTTGGCGGAATCCATAAAACGGAATGAAAAAGGGAGCGCCCTTTTAATTGCCCTGAAAACCGGGTTTGCGCGGGCTGCGCAGTTAGGCGCCAGCAGGAAAGCGCTTATTTTTACAGAGTCCCGCCGTACACAGGCGTATCTTAAAGAACTATTGCACAATAATGGCTATACCGGCGATATTGTAACTTTCAATGGCACAAATGCAGACCCCGAATCCCAGAAGATTTATAAAGACTGGCTTAAACGCCATGCGGGGCAGGACTGTATAACCGGTTCTCCTGCCTCGGACACCCGTTCGGCGCTTGTTGAGGAATTTCATGCCCGCGCCTCAATAATGATAGCCACGGAATCCGCCGCTGAAGGCATTAACCTTCAGTTTTGCAGTTTGGTTGTCAATTATGACCTTCCTTGGAATCCTCAAAGGATAGAACAGCGTATCGGCCGATGTCACCGCTATGGGCAAACCCACGATGTTGTAGTCATCAATTTTGTAAACCGCAAGAATGCGGCTGACCAGCGCGTGTTTGAACTGCTGGATAAAAAATTCAAACTTTTTGACGGCATTTTCGGCGCATCGGACCAGGTGCTAGGCGCATTGGAATCCGGAGTGGATTTTGAAAAAAGAGTAAATGACATATATCAGACTTGCCGTACCGCTGAAGAAATAAACGCGGCGTTTGACCGCCTGCAGAAAGAGCTGGATTTACAGATAGAATCCCGCATGGAAACTGTTAAAACCCAACTAATGGAACACTTTGACACGGAAGTACAGGAACGGCTGCGCATTAAAAAGAGCGAGACGACGGTGCAAAGAAGTAAATACCACCTTATGCTTTGGTGTCTTACCCAAAGTGAAATAAAAGAGGGCGCTACCTTCCACTCACAGGATACGCTTGAGTTTAGTTTGGATAAGCCGCCCGAAGGTCTTAAAGCGCCCATTGGAAAGTATTCTCTTTTGCCGGAGAAGGCTGTAAATGGCGTGCATCATTATCGCGTTGGGCATGCGCTTGCCGAACATCTTATAGATATTGCCCGTGAGCGGCAGCTTGCGCCCAAAAAACTTCTATTTAATTACGATCCGCAGCTACGCAAAATTGCATTAGTGGAAAATATTCAGGGCAAAGCCGGCTGGCTGCAATTACAGCTTTTAAGCATTGACTCTCTTGAGCCCGAAGACCATATGATTTTCTCCGGCATTTTTGATGACGGCGCTCCGATGGATTGCGACACTTGCGCAAAACTCTTTGAGGTCCCTGCCAGTGAAGAAGGAACCGCGCTGGTCACATCAGATATCGCGAACAAACTAAACGCGCAGGCTGAATTAACAATTAAAAGTGTTATTGATTTGACGGGGGAACG
The DNA here is from genome assembly GCA_964520045.1 of uncultured Elusimicrobiales bacterium. Lineage (GTDB taxonomy): Bacteria > Elusimicrobiota > Elusimicrobia > Elusimicrobiales > CAZFMJ01 > CAZFMJ01. The sequence goes on from CAZFMJ010000038.1 coordinate 7,739, forward strand.
GAATAAAACATTTTTTGACGCTGAAATAGAAAAGTTGGAAGCTTGGGCTTCGGACCTTAAGGACGGGCTGGAAGTTGAACTTGGCGGCCTCCAGAAAGAAATAACCGCGCTTAAGCGGGAAGCTCTTCAGGCGATGGATCTGGCAACAAAAGTGGATCTTCGTAGAAAAGCGGCCGAAGTTGAACATAATCGGAATGAAAAACGTAAAATGTTTTTTGAGGCGCAAGAAAATATAGAGAAACAAAAAGACGACCTGCTTTCCGGAGTGGAAGCAAAACTTAATATGCAGCAAAAACAAAAAGAACTATTTACAATAAGATGGGAGGTTCCTAACGGAGCATAAATTATGGATGAAACCCCCGACAAGGTTGTAGCCGCTGAAATTATTGCCGAACTTAAAGAGAAGAAACTTCTTAGTGAAAAGCAGTTGGCGAGTTTAGCTAAGACATTGCCAATAGGCTCAATAGAATCTGAAACATGGAAAGGCATCCTTGAAATCGCCGTCGCTGAAAAGGAGGCCAAGAATGTCCAGGATTGAGAAGCTCTCCATGGCGGGTTTTCGCGGCGCTTCAAAACCTTTAGATTTAGACATCGACGCCACAAAACCATTGGCCATCATTTTCGGCGAAAATGGCACAGGGAAGTCCTCCATAATTGACGGCATCGATTTCGTTTGCAACAAGAAATTTGGTTCCGTACGCACCCACAGCGGAACTAAAAATGAACACGTCATATCGTTAAAATGCGCATCCGAAGCGCTCTCAGTCTGCCTATCTTCAGACAGCGGCCAGGTCTGGACCGGCAAACTGAACAGAGGCGAACCCGCAGTTACCGGCCCGGGTACGCCGCCGCTGGCCACCATACTACGCCGTAGTCAGATCACAGAGTTTATTGATAAGACGCCCACCGTCCGCTATGACGCATTGAAGATATTTTTGGCATTGCCGGGCATAGAAAGTTCCGAAGAATCGTTAAAGAACTGCCTGAACGATATTGAATCCGACATTAACAGCAGCGCCGAGGCCAAAGCACAGGCGGACACATTTTTGCATGGTTCCTGGGAAGCGGAAGGCAAAACAGACGGCGACCCGCTGACCTGGGCAAAAAAGCACGCTAAAAAGGACTCTACGGCTATACAGGCCTCCATCACGCAGGCTAAGGACAACCTTGATGCCCTGACTAAAGCACAAGCGGCTGTTGATTCCTATACTTCGTCGGTAAAATCCACACTTGATGCAAAAGGGAAATATGAAAAGGCCCATAAGGCCATGGAGACATCCGGCGCGGCGGCGCAGGAATCCGATCTGATAGATATTTTGGAAAGCGCAAAAAGGTACCTACCAAAATCGCCCACACCCGAGACATGTCCTCTTTGCGAGCGGCCAGGTATAGCCGTGGGGAATTTAATTTCCCGCATAGACGCGCGCATACAGGACATGAAGCGCACAAAGATACTGAAGCAGGAACTTGAAACCGCAAAAGAAGCGCACAAAAAAGCTGCCGCAGTGTGGGAACGGGATAAGGCCAACATAATTCTTACCGGCTACTCCCTTGCAAAAGTATTGCGGGCGTCGTCATTGCCTGAGATAGCCAAACTGCGCCTGGACTGGGCGCAGTATCCCAGCATGACAGGGGCGGCAGTGTCAGCCGTCACAGATGAATCTCTAAAAGAAGCGCAACGCCTCCAGATAGCGGCCAAGCCAGCTCTTGAGCCGCTAAAGTTACGTCAGGAACGCGAAGCGCACACGTTCAGCCAGTTAGGCATGATAAAGCGGTCTCTTGCTGATGTAGAGAATAACGCAAAAAAAGCCAAAGAGCTGGAAGACCAGCATAAACTGGGCACAACGCTACTTAAAATCATGGCGGACCAACGCAAGGATTACGTTGAGCAGGTGCTTGCAGGAATATCAACAGAGGTCGGAAACCTTTGCGACCAGATACATCCCGGCGAAGGAATAAAGGTAAAAATATTTTTAGACCCCAAAAAACGTGCTTCGGCTGAGATGTCCGGCGAGTTTGGAGGGAAAAACGTACCGCCGCAGGCGTATTACAGTGAATCGCACCTGGACACACTGGGGGTTTGCGTATTTCTGGCCCTGACAAAACGCTTCCACGGCAAAGACGCCATAGTAGTGCTGGACGACGTAGTAACTTCCGTTGACGCGCCGCACATGGACCGCTTCATGAACATGCTGATAGATGAAGCGGATAATTTCACACAGGTCATTATTGCCACCCATTACCGCCCATGGCTTGAAAAGTTCCGTCATGCCCGCGGTCATACCGCAAAGGCGCATATCATACACTTGTCGCCCTGGTCGCTCTCAAGCGGTATACGCTCCGGCCACGCCAAACTCGCGGTTAAGGAGTTAAGAGATATCTCCGTCGCGACACCATTTGACCGACAGGCGGTCGCGTCCAAAACCGGGATATTCCTTGAAAGCTTACTAGACCAACTAGCCCTATTGTATAAATGCAAAGTTCCGCGCAAGCCAGAACCTATTTACACACTCGGAGAGCTGTTGGACAGCTTTGGCAGAAAGCTACTCTCCGCACTAAAATCAGAGCTGCACATAGATGGCGCCCCAGTCACGGTAACAGAGCTTAAACCGCTTATTGAGAATGTGGCAGCATTCTCCTGGATCCGCAATCAGGTCGGCTGCCACTGGAACATGGCCGGTTTCGATGTACCCGACGCTGACGTTCTTAAATTCGCTGAAAGGACCCTGGAATTAGCTGACACATTAATTTGCCCCAAGTGTGGATCATTGCCAACCAAAGGCAAAAGCGGCGAATACTGGCAATGCCGCTGTTCGGGGGGCAAAGGACTCAAACTTACCCCGCTGGAGAATATGGACTAATGAGCTCCACACGAACAGCAGACTTCACAATTCAGGGTTTCCTCTACCAGTTCAACAAGACATTGGCAGAGTTGCTCTCTAGCAGTGATTCTTCCACGATAACCGTTGAAGGGATTGTAGAGGATATTGAAGTCACTTTAAAGGGAAAAACCAAAGCTATTCAATGTAAATATCACGAAGGCAAGGGAAAATTTAATTTTAGTTCTATTTACAAGCCTGTGCTCCAAATGATGGAGCATTTTCATAACAATAGAACCCTTGAGGTTAACTACAAGCTGTATGCGTATTTCCCTACTGAGGTAACAGCTAGTAGACCGGTAACACAGCAAGAACTTCTTGAGGCACTAGATTCCAAGAGCAAAGCACTTCAGAAATATATTGTCCCCCTGAAAGGCCATGTCGACCTCCCCAGTTTCCTTTCGAGGTTTTCTCTAGAATTTGGTAAATCCTTGCAGGCCTTGTCTGACCAAGTCTACACGACCCTCGAATCATGCGGGTTCGACAAGGATGATGTGCCAATCCTAATTTATCCGAACGCAATTCATCTGATTTCGCAATATAGCATTGCGCATGATGTTACCAAACGGCGCGTCACAAAGAAGGAGTTTGTTTCCGCTCTTAAATTACTCAAAACGACTGCAATCACAAAATGGACACTCAGCCTTAAAAACGCTGAGGAACTACTTGCCGCTCTCCGGGCTCAGTTAAAGCACAATCTCAGCAAGAATTCGCGCAAACGTGTTTTTCTCTTAGGGCCATCTTTAGATAATTTTCTTAAAGAAATTGTGCCATTTATCCAGGAATATCTTGAAAAGTATCACTACAAACCGTGCCACATCTCAACCCCGTTGTTTTGTATCGATTGTTCAAAGACAGAAATCAATAAGATTTGCAATCGCCTCTATCAAAAGGGGATCCGCGCAACAACTGGGCAGGTAGGCGGCAGATTTGAACGAGACGAGATTCTTCGTGAGCCAATTATCAAGCGAAAGGGTATCGGAGTGGAACGAGACACGCATTTGCGGTTGGTCTCATGCAAGCGTATTGATGCTGTTTTTCCTGATTATCCTTGTGACGACCTAATAATAGTGGGAACCGCGGCACGGCCAAAACGCTTACCAAAAGATGTGGTTCTAGAACTAATAAATGTATCATCATTTCAAAATCTAAAATATGCTTTGGGGGTAACCAATGCCAGACAATAAGATTGGGCAAGTTCTTTCGAGTGCTCCGGATTCTATTCAGATTGAGGTGTTAGATCTGAAAACCTTTGAAGAGAATAAGCCACAGCTTCAAATCGGGCGATACCTACGGATAGCGGAAGGCAATTGCGACTCTGTAATCGGTTTAATTAAAAATATCAAAGGGTCAAATATTATTAAAGATGAAAAGCCAGCTTGGACATTTCTCATTGAATGCCAAGCTATTGGCACGCTTGTTGGCGGGGAAAGATTCGAGCGCGGAAGCATTTTGCTTCCAGTCCCCACGGAACCAGCTTATGCCGTTGGCAAAGAAACGCTAAAGAAACTATTTTCCTGCACTGATGAATTCGATTTCCCATTCGGCAAATTAGTATTAAATCGCGAGATTGATCTAAACATTAGTGGCGACCGTTTTTTCGGAAAACACATCGCTGTCGTTGGCTCTACTGGTTCTGGCAAATCATGTGCCGTAGCCAAAATCCTTCACGATGTTGTGGGGATATCAAAGTGTAAGAACAAAAACTGCAATCAGCAGAACAACTCGCACATCGTCGTATTTGACATACATTCGGAATACCGTACGGCTTTTTCCTTGCCATGTGACGAGAAGTTTACATTAAACTGCTTAGACATCTCCAATCTGAATCTTCCCTACTGGCTGATGAATTCAGAAGAACTGGAAAGCATGTTTATTGAGAGTAACGAGGAGAACTCTCACAACCAGGTTTCGCAATTCAAACATGCCGTAATCCTAAATAAGGAGCGGCATAATCCACTGATCAAAGAAATGACTTACGATACGCCAGTCTATTTCTCAATTACAGAGGTCTACAAATATATTGAAAACATGAATCGGGAAGTGATTGGCAGACTTCCTGCTGAAAATCTACCCAAACTTGCAGATGGCACATTGGTAACGCATCGGAAAGACCATTATTTTGAAAAGGTACATGATTTCGTTGTCCCTTCAACGGCAATTGCAACTAAAGCAACCAATGGTCCTTTCAATGGCGAGTTTAACAGGTTTGTCTCCCGCTTAGAAACAAAGCTTGGAGATAAACGCCTAAAATTCCTTCTTGACTCAAAAAAGCTGGATGGGACTCTGCTCAAAACCACAGATTTCGAGCAGGTTATGCGGCAATTCATCGGCTATCTTAATAAGTCCAATGTTACAATCATCGACATGAGCGGCATTCCATTCGAGGTCTTGAGCATAACCATAAGCCTAGTTTCACGACTAATTTTCGATTTTTGCTTCCATTATTCAAAGTTGAAACACCAAGGGAATTTATTGAATGACATCCCCGTTATGATTGTATGCGAGGAAGCGCATAATTACGTCCCACGTGATGACCGGGCAGATTATCGAGCTTCCCGGAAATCCATTGAAAGAATTGCTAAGGAGGGGCGCAAGTATGGGTTAAGCCTCATGGTTGTAAGCCAGCGGCCTTCCGAGGTTTCTGACACAATCTTTGCGCAATGCAATAATTTTGTGGCGCTCAGACTTAGCAATAGCGACGATCAGAATTACATAAAACATTTGATGCCAGACAACACAAATGCGATTACCGACATCCTGCCCAACCTTGCGCCAGGAGAATGCATAGTTGTGGGAGATGCCGCCATAATCCCCACAGTGGTGCAGCTAGAGAAGCCGCAGCCGGAACCTCAATCCCAGAGCGTAAAGTTCTTAAAAGAGTGGCGGAAAGACTGGAAGGATGTTGCTTTCAGCGAAGTGATTGCCCGGTGGAGAAAGGAATAGCACGATGAGTCATAAAACAAAACTTGAATTGACTTGGATTGGGAAGGAGAATCGGCCCAGACTGGAGCCGCGAATACTGATCGAGGATCCCGACAAATCTTACCACGCCAGGCATCGAACAAATGATAAGGACTTGTTTGACAACAGACTTATCTTCGGGGACAACCTACTTGCTCTAAAAGCCTTGGAGCAGGAATTCGCAGGCAGCATTAAATGTGTTTTTATTGATCCTCCGTACAATACTGGAACCGCATTTGAACATTACGACGATGGCATTGAACATTCCATGTGGCTATCTCTCATGAGAGATCGGCTTGTAGCAATACACCACCTACTTTCCACAAATGGAACTCTATGGATTACCATAGATGACAATGAGGCCCATTACCTAAAGATTCTTTGCGACGAGATTTTTGGGCGGGGTTCTTTTGTGACATCAGTAATTTGGCGAAGCACTGACAACAGCAATAACGACGCAAAATCTTTTTCTATTGATCATAATTACATTCTCGTTTATTCCAAATTGCCTAACTGGCAATCCAATAAACTTTCCGACAACGAAGCGAAACGCACGCACTTCAAAAACCCGGACAATGATCCCCGTGGACCATGGTTCGATGGCAATCCACTAAATTCCCCAAAACCCCGACCAAACCTAACCTTCGACTTAATATCCCCAAATGGGAGCAGAATAAAGCCTCCAAAAAATGGGTGGAGGTGGTCAAAAAAAACAATGCAGGAGAAGATTTCCACAGGAGAAATTCGATTTACTCCTGATGGGAAAGGCATTCGCAGACGCACATATTTAGCGGACATGAAAGGTTTGCCTCCCTCAACCTTGTGGGCAAATCTAGAGGAAACCGGGCATAATAGACAAGCCAAGTACGAACTAAAGAATCTTTTCCCTGAACATGACACCGCAACACTCTTCAGTACACCAAAGCCTGAAAGATTGCTGAAGCACATATTGGAAGTAGCGACTGATAAAGAAGACCTAGTTCTAGATTCTTTCGCCGGTTCCGGCACTACTGGCGCGGTAGCTCATAAGATGGAACGGCGCTGGATAATGTGCGAACTTGGCGAGCACTGCCATACCCATATTATTCCTCGGATACAGAAAGTAATAGACGGTAAAGACTCCGGCGGCATTACTGAAGCTGTTGGGTGGAAAGGCGGTGGAGGGTTCCGTTATTACCGCTTGGCACCCTCGCTTTTAGAGAAAGATGCCTTTGACCAGTGGGTTATAAGCGAAAAATACAACCCCAACATGCTTGCAGAAGCAATCTGCAAGCTCGAAGGTTTTACCTACGCGCCCAGCGAAACCGCCTATTGGCAGCATGGCCGTTCTACTGAAAGCGATTTCATCTATGTAACTACCCAGACCCTTACCCGCGACCAGCTCCAACGGCTTAGCGATGAGGTAGGAGAGAGTCGGACACTCCTAGTTATGTGCGGAGCGTTCCGCATCAAGAATCCTGCCGACTTCCCGAACCTCACACTGAAGAAGATTCCCAATGCCGTTTTGCGCAAGTGCGAATGGGGCAGAGACGACTACAGCCTTGAGATCAAAAATCTCCCCGTAAAGCCGGATGAAGCTCCCGAGGAACCGACTAAAGGCGCGAAATTCCGTTCCAAGGCCGAACGCCGCGGCCAGACAACATTTTTTGAAGTTCCCGGCGCCGAAGGAGGCATATTGTGAAAATATCCCTGTCTTTACCTATCTATAACCGTATTAGGAATATCATCGAATCCGCCCGCACGGGCGCGATGCGCTCCGTCAACACGGCGCAGGTGGTTTCCAACTGGATGATCGGGCGGGAAATTGTAGAGGAGGAGCAGGAAGGTCAGGCGAGGGCTGAATACGGCAAACGGTTGATAGAGAATTTGTCAAAGCAGCTGCTGAAGGAATTTGGACGCGGTTTTACCGTCCGTAATCTGGAAACCTTCAGGGTATTCTACTTGGAGTATCCCGAACTCGTAATTCCGCACGCACTGCGTGCGGAATTGACGGGCGATGCCTCTCAGCGAATACTCCACGCACCGCGTGGAAAATCCGATGCGGTGCGTCGGAAATCTTCCATGGGAAATGAATTGTCTAAACTCCCGCGAATTCCGCACGCAGTGCGTGCGGAATCATGGCGACCGGGACTGTTGCATTCAAGTTTTTCCTGGACGCATTATCGTACCCTGCTGCGGGTGGACAAGGAGAATATCCGCGCTTTTTATGAGATCGAGACGGTCAAGAACAATTGGGTCGCCCGCGAATTGGAGCGCCAGATTAACAGCCTGCTCTATGAGCGGCTCGCGCTCAGCAGGGACAAAAAAGGCCTGATGCGGCTCGCAACGAAGGGGCAGACGGTACAGGCGCCGGCTGATGTCTTTAAGGATCCTGTGGTTATGGAATTTCTGGGCCTGCCGGAATCGCCGCGTTTGGTGGAAACAAAACTGGAACAGGCTATGATTGATAACCTGCAAGCCTTCCTTCTGGAAATGGGAAAGGGCTTCGCCTTCGTAGGGCGGCAGAAACGGCTAACGTTGGACGGCGACCATTTTTATCCGGATTTGGTTTTTTATCATATCACGCTGAAATGTTATGTCATTATTGATCTTAAAGTGAATAAGCTGACTCATGGCGACCTTGGACAGATGCAAATGTATGTTAATTACTACAATCGTGAAATAGCCGGCCCTAAGGATAGCCCGACGATAGGGTTGATACTCTGCGCGGACAAGAATGATGCCGTGGTTAAATATGTGCTTGATAAAAAGAATAAAAGCATATTCGCCAGCCGTTACAAACTTCATCTTCCGAGCGAGGCCGAACTGCGGACGGAACTGCGCCGCGAAGTAAGGGAGTTAGGCGGGCAGCGCAAAGAAGGTGCGAAATGAACACACACGTAAATTCTATAGCAAGCCGGCTGAGCCTGCGCCTGCCGCAGAAGGAATCTCTGGAAATACTTGCGCGTCTGTGCGAACTGTTGCCGCTTGAAAAAGGGACAGACATAACCAAGGCATTGGCCGCTTTACGGGCTGATTTTCCCACGGTGGAAGACTTTGAGCGTAATTTCCCGTCTTTATGCTTTGCCCTTGCCACCGGCGTCGGCAAAACACGTCTTATGGGCGCTTTTATATCTTATCTGCACCGTGCAGAGGGGATACGCCATTTTTTTGTGCTTGCCCCCAACCTGACCATTTATAACAAACTTATAGCGGACTTCACGCCAAATACGCCCAAGTATGTATTTCAGGGGATAGCTGAATTTGCGGTTACACCGCCCGAAATAATTACAGGCGATAACTATGAAAGCGGCAGAGGCGTGCGTTACGAGGCCGGCAAACAAGGGTTACTGCCCGGGATGGATGAAGCCGTGCACATAAATATTTTCAATATTTCCAAAATAACAAGCATTGAAACGCCCAAGGGGGCCGCCAAAACCACTGTGCCGCGCCTGCGGAGGCTTCAGGAATACATAGGTGAAAGTTATTTTGAATATCTTTCAAAACTGGACGACTTGGTACTGATTATGGATGAGTCGCACCGTTACCGCGCTTCCGCCGGCATGAAAGCTATAGGTGAACTTAAACCTATTCTCGGCCTGGAGCTGACCGCCACCCCGCATATTGAGAAAGCCGGAGGCACAATACCGTTTAAGAACGTGATTTACGGCTACCCGCTTTCCAGCGCAATGGACGATGGATTTGTAAAAGAGCCGGCGGTTGCCACCAGGGAAAATTTTGACGCAAGCAATTACGATGAAGCGGGTTTGGAACGTCTTAAACTTGAAGACGGCGTGCGTCTGCACGAGAACACAAAAGTCGAGCTCGAGGTCTACGCCAGGGAAAACGGCAAGCCGATAGTCAAGCCGTTTATACTTGTCATTGCCAGAGATACAGCCCATGCAGATGACCTTCTTAAGCGCATAGAAGACGATTCCTTTTTTGAAGGCCGCTATAAAGGCAAAGCCATAGTTGTGCACTCTAACCTGAAAGGCGAAGAAAAAGACGAAACGATAGAACAACTGATTAATGTTGAAAAACCCGAGAATCCCGCAGAGATCGTTATACATGTCAATATGCTTAAAGAAGGATGGGATGTCACTAACCTTTACACTATTGTGCCGCTGAGAACAGCGAACTCAAAAACTTTAGTCGAACAATCCATCGGACGCGGCCTGCGTCTGCCATACGGCAAGCGCACAGGCGCTGCCGCCGTTGACCGCCTGACAATAGTTTCACACGATAAGTTTCAGGAGATAGTAGATTACGCCAACAGCCCGGAGTCCATTATCCGCGGCGGCCTGAAAATTATCCATATTACCAACGAGAAGACGAAACCGGTAATTGTCGCTTCGGAACTTACTTACAGGATAGACCAAGGCGCTAAAGGCGGCGTTTTGCCGATTGCTGATTCCTTGCCGCTCTTTGAGACTCCCAAGGAGCGGGAGGCGGCTAATGCTGTTCTGACTGTTATACGTCAAGAATTCGAGCGCTTGCCCAGCTCAACGGAGCTCTCTAAACCGGAAATTCAGAAACAGATAGCCAAAAAAGTTGAGGAAATTATTACGCCTTCCCAGCTGGAACTTAAGGGCATTGGACCAGTGGTGGATGTGAGCAAAGTAGTGGCCAAAACCGTTAAATTATATCAGGAACTCTCAATAGATATTCCTCGTATCACTGTTCAGCCTGTGGGTGACGTGCGCAGGGGATACAGTGAATTTAAGTTGAATTTATCAAAAGTACAGCTTCAGCCGGTAGACCACCAAATACTTATACAGGAATTGCATAAACGCGAGCTTCATCGGCTGGCAAGCGGCGATGGAATTGTGATAGAAAAACATCCCGAAGATTACGTCGTGCGCGGTCTTATTGACTTTAATGACATAAACTATGATGAACATTCAGACCTTCTCTACAAGCTGGCGTCTCAGGTTGTCAATCACCTTAAAACTTATCTGAAGACTGATGATGAATTGCTTAATGTCCTTCAATATCACCAGCAGTCGCTTGCCAATCTGGTACATGCCCAGATGCAGGAACATTATGAGGAAAAAGCCGCGGCTTATGAAGCTCATGTCAGCAAGGGCTTTACAACCCTGCGTCCTACAAATTACTCCATGCCCGCTGATGAATCCGAACGGGATGTATATGCTCCCGTTGAAAATAAACACGACATTACAAAGATGATATTCGGCGGTTTCCATAAATGCCTTTACAGGGCTCAAAAATTTGACTCTGACCCGGAAAGGCGTTTTGCTGTTGTTTTGGAAAACGATAGAGATGTCCTAAAATGGTTTCGCCCGGCCAAAGGCGATTTATGGATATATCATAGCGGCGAAAGCGCCTATGAGCCGGATTTTGTAATAGAAACCAAAACTGCAAAATTTTTATGTGAAATTAAACGGTCTTCGGAATTGATGGACCCTGTTGTGTTAGAGAAGGCTCGGGCAGCCGCTATATGGTGTCAGCATGCCGCGGAACATGAAGGCAAGTATGGCGGAAAAACATGGGTGTATCTGCTGATACCAGACAACGTAGTGGCTGATAACAAAACGCTGCAGGGTTTTGCTTCGGCATATACTTTTCGCGAGAATAAGCCGGATAAGATTACCGATACGCTGAGTAACCCGTCATGAATTCATGAGTGAGGATATTTATATGACCGACCAATCTATCGTATGCCCGCATTGTGGAAAGAAAATTCCGCTTTCCGAAGCATTAACTCATCCAATTGAAGAAAAGCTTCGCAAAGAATTGGAAAGTGAAATTAAGAAAAAGGAACGCGACCATGAGACCGCAATAGAAGCTCTAAAAAAAGCACATGAGCAAAAAATGGCCGCTGAGCGCGCCGCTATCGAGAAAACCGCAAAAAAACACGCAGAGGAATCTGTGGCTCTTGATTTTAAGGATGTAAAAGCTCAGCTTGAGGAAAAAACCAAATCACTCGAGGATGCCCAAAAACATGAGCTGGCATTGCTAAAGCAAAAAAGGGAACTTGAAGAACGTGAGCGGTCATTGCGGTTAGAAATGGAGCGAAAGCTGGACAATGAGCGGACTAAAATCCGCGAAGAGGCGTTGGCCAAAGCAACTGAAGAACATCACCTGAAGGATAAAGAAAAGGACAAGCAGCTTGATGACATGCGAAAGCAAATAGAAGAATTGAAAAGAAAAGCCGAACAAGGCTCCCAACAAACACAGGGAGAGGTGCAGGAACTGGAATTAGAAGAAGTCCTTAACGCTAATTTCCGCTCTGATGCGATTGAACCAGTCGCCAAGGGCGTGCGGGGCGCTGATGTCTTACAGCGAGTCGTCTCTTCTTCCGGAAAGACCTGCGGGAGCATTCTTTGGGAATCCAAGCGGACCAAAGCCTGGAGCGACGGGTGGATTCAAAAGTTTAAAGACGATCTGAGGGAAGCGAAAGCTGACACAGGCATTATCGTCTCATCGGTTTTACCAAAGGACGTCAATCACTTTGGCTGCATTGAGGGCGTATGGGTAACAGATTTCCCATCTGCCCTTGGACTAGGGACGGCGCTGCGCGCAGGCATCCTTCAATTGGCGCAGGTACAGAACGCCTTGTCCGGGAAGGGTGAAAAGATGGAGTTGATATACAAATATTTATCCGGTCCTGAATTCCGGCATCGCATTGAAGCAATAGTGGAAGCATTTGTAGCGATGAAAGGCGACCTAGACTCCGAAAAACGAGCGATGGAAAGGACGTGGGCGAAGCGCGAAAAGCAGATTGAGCGGGTCATTCACAACACTTCCGGTATGTACGGCGATCTTCAAGGGTTAATTGGGGCCACTTTAACGCCGATTCCATCATTAGAGCTGTCACCAGAAATAGAGTCTTCTACCTCGGCAGAAACAGATATCCAATGAGAAACTATGGGACAATATATCACGAAAAATAAAGCAATTGATAGAATTAATCAGCATCCGCAAATAAATAGCGCTAACACTCATTTTGCAAATATTAATAACCGCAAGGCCGTATGGTGGCTTGATATCCCATTTATCAAAGTGTCTCGGAGTATTGCGAGAAAAATCAACTTGCTTCTATATGACAACCGCACAAAAACTCTTCATCATTTATATGTGCCGGTAAAATTCCTTAAAAATAACGCCGGCCTTGTAACCCGCATTACTGCAAAAAAGAAAAAAGTAATCAGCCTTGAATTATCAGCAGATGCTAATTACTTATTTCAAGATGTCCGGTCCAAGGGATCTGGGGTGAGATTTGCAAAATTCGAGCACTGTAAGATTAAAATTAAGACTTAAGGCAGCACATCATAAAAAAAATTTATGAAATACTGGAAAATTTATTGTATGGAAAAACAGTGGCCAGGGCTCTGGCGAAAGTATTTCCAGAATCAGGCTGTTGCTGTCGGGTTTCCTGCTATTAGGGGCAATGGATATGGCAAGGCATGGAAATTGAGCGACTCATCAGGGGATCCTAAATGGCAACATTAAGAGCTGTTGACATAATCACTCTTCAAAAACTTTTTAAAATGGACGGGGGCTACGTCCTGGATTTGTCAAAAACAACTTTTGCTGGAATTTGCCGTAGTACCGTGGGAATAGATATTTCCGGCGAAAAATATTCACATCGTGGCAACTCGTCAGCGAAACGATTAATGGCATTCTGGGAAACCGAAGATAATATAACCGTCGGAAAATTTTTAGGTGAATTACTAAAACTACTTGAAATCAATGGAATTGATAACAATAACCGCAACTATACAACTGCCAAACTTATTGTCGAACGGCTTCTCAACTCTCAAAATCAATCCATACAGAGCGTAGATATGGATACTTCTACTATATGGAACAGTGGGAAGATGAAATTTTTTATTTCTCACCGTGACAATAAAAAACATGAGGCAAAAGAATTGGCAAAAAGGCTAGAATCATTTGGAATTAGTAGCTTCGTCGCTCATGATTCTATCGCGCCAATGACAACGTGGAAAAATGAGATTTATAAAGCTCTTAAGACAATGGATGCCTTCGTGTGTTTTATTACCAAAGATTATTATGAAAGCATTTGGACTAATCAGGAGATTGGTTTCGCGTTAGCAAAAAATGTTCCGATATTTCTATATAGCGTTGATAAAACTGACCCTCAAGGGTTTAATTCGGATATCCAAGCGATAAAACTGCAGAGTCGATTGTTTGATTGTATAACTAAACATTTCCAGAATCACCCGCACTTTAAAAGAGCATTAATTGATACTTTTATTGATGCGAAAGATGGTTCATTTGCGCACGCTAAACAATGTTTCTGCCGTATAATGAACTTAAAATTTGTGGACACGGAAATTGATGAAATTGTAAATGCAATAAATGGACAAGCAAGATATATCAATCAACTCCAATGCCTTCTAACCGATACTGTTCCGAAAGAAGAAAGTAAAATAATTGGCGTATTACAAGGCACGCCTTATAGGGATTTGTTGTCAAAAATTTTAAATCAGTATTCTCACAGTCGATACAAGTTGATAAAAACCGATAACCATGATTATCAAATTATTGATTCAGCAAAAAAGAAAATAAGGCACTCATAATGAGGGCATAATGGCGCATTTTTGAAGAAATTCAAATATAATAATGCAAGGGAAATTACTAGGACAGGGAGAAACAGCCAATGCGTGAATCTGAACTTTATAGACCAGTGGCGAAATACTTTAAAAGTCAGCATGGTTGCCTTCATAAAGCAACTTGGATTGCAGGATCAGGAAAAGATCTCGCTTTCCCCGCTGGCTTTGGGAAACGCAAGCCCGATGTCGTTGCCTGTAAGGCGCATCCGATTAAACCCGAAATCCACCTTGCGGAAGGTAAATTATTAAATCTTCCAACTCACGGTTTTGAGGAAACTATTAATCAGCTTGAAAGTTTTAGGCCATATGCTGATTATCTTTGGGCGGTTTTCCCGGCTGAGCAGTGGACATCTGCCGTAAACAATCACGAACGCTGGCTTTCCCAACTCCGTCAACGGGGGTACGGAATGCTGCTTGTGAATGGATCTCGAGTGAAAAAGGAACTTGAAGCTTTATCTAATTCCAATGTGGATAAGGAATGCAAAAAATCCATTCTTGAGGAAATGCTCGGAGACTCTGATGAACCACTTGTTTTGTCTACATTAAGCACCAATACCGCAAAATCGGCAATGCGCGCTGCTGCGCGAGTCGCAGAAATTATGTCAGGCACTATCCGCGATATTCTTGGAAAAAACTGTAAGGAAAGCACTTGTACTGCTCCTTGCTACCCTAACTCTGCTGCGCCATTTTTCACTCTAGGTTGCATAGATTTCAGCAAAGGATACATTCAAGGGGATCCTTTTAGCACGTATTTAAACGATGGACGAGCCCTTATATGGGTATGGCGTTCCTATGGGAACCTTTGTGAGAATGAAAAAATTATCCGAACAGCTGTCGCCAAGCCACATCCAATAGATACATATTTTCATGCTGACAATGATAATTGGCAATGGATTTGCCGTCCTCTTTCCGAACTCTCTTTAGAATCGATAAAGGCATCAGGTTATCTTGCTGAGTTCTCATTAGGCCGTGCAATCCCTATTAGCGACAGAACACTGAAGGGGATTGCTGCCGATCTGCGTCGCCTAATAGCTTGGACTAAGGATTCGTAAGAATGCAAGACAATCCCGTTGGTATTTATATTTTGGAATAAAAATGATGCACTATTTTGAATCGTGAAAGAAGTTATGTAAAACTGAGGAACAAAAACTTAAATGGCTGAAATAATTGGAAATCCCGGGCACAACGCACTCGAAGAATCCCATAAACGATTTCGGATAAAAGGTTGGACATGTTATATTCTTGTCCTTTTATCCGGCGTGTTTTTAGGCTGGATAATTCCAGTGAAACTGGTTACATCTTTTGGGAGCGTTTCGGTTTTTTTGTTTCTTTCACTGCTTGCGGTGGTCATCTTTCGTAAAATGGATAGATTAATGTCCCAATATGAGAAGGCGCGAAAAAATTGGAGAAAGGGTGCTGACGGTGAAGAATTAGTATCAGAAATCCTTCATAGTCTTCCTGATAATTATGTGGTCGTGAATGACATATCAAAACGCTTTGGAAACATTGATCATGTGGTTATCGGACCAAGTGGAATTTACGTTATAAATACCAAAAACTGGCGTGGGACAGTCACGCTGGATGATAATGGTGAATTATTGTGGAATGGGAAAAAAACGGATAGGCCAGAAGTCCACAATTTTTCTCATGCCGTAATGGATTTTCATGGAAAGATTAAAGCCTTGTGTGAAAAGGATTATTTCATTAACGGAATTCTGGTATTCGTAGGGACTTATGTGCACATCGGAGACACACAGACTAAACATATCCATTGTCGGACTGATGAACAACTTATTGATTACATCCAAAATGAAAAATTTACGAATCGGTTAAAGCCGGAAGATATCAAGCACATTCGCAAAGCTGTAATTGAAATGACCCGCATGGATGATAAATTCGCAAAGTAACGCTTCAGGGGGACAACTTGGAGGATTATGACCGAATCTACCGGGAAATCTTGCTGGACTTGTGTGTTTCACAACATTGCCAGCGCGGCATTTTTAGGCACATGTACATGGTTTGAGAAAAACGAAAAAGGCGAGAATAAAGATATTCCGCCGGATGTAGTTGATAAAGGCTGTAAGCACTGGAAAGAAAAAAAGAACAGCGCCACTGCATAGATTAAATTGGCGGCATGCCCAATTCTGGGGACCGGAAACCGGGGGACACGGGACGCTGATGACTACATGACTAATCTGCGAACGGCGACGCAATTTTGTTTCATGATTCGCCGAATGGGAAAAACAGGCGGCGGGATAGGGTGGTTTAATAGAATTTGGTTGAAAAACTGAATTACAACAAGGAAAACATGAAAACAACCGACTTATCGAAGTCAATCGGTGCGAATGAATCAACCACAATTGAGTGGAAACAGTCTTTGGCGGAAATTAATGAGATCATTGAAACTGTGGCGGGATTCGCGAACACGGAAGGCGGACGTATTTTTATCGGCGTTTCGCCGGAGGGTAAAATTCTCGGCGTTCAGCTTGGAAAAGGCTCTATTGAGAAGATGGTCAATCAGATTGCGCAGAAAACAGACCCAAAGATTTACCCAAAAATAGCGACAAAAAAAATTGACGGCAAAGAAGTGATAGTCATAGATGTTAAAGAAGCACACGACCACTTGGCGCTTGCTTTCGGGCGTCCGTATAAGCGGGTGGGACGCTCGACTGTAAAAATGAGCAAAGACGAATATGAACGGCTGATTTTAGAAAAACACAAGAGCAAGTTGTATTTTGACGAGCAAATCTGTAAAGGGGCGAGAAATACAGATATCAGCAAAGAAAAGCTATTGTCGTTCGTAAAAAAAGCAAGAGAGCAAAGAGGGCTGAGCATAGATCGTGGTTCTTCGGTGCCGGATATCTTGCGAAAGCTAAAATTACTAAAAGACGGCCGACTGACCAATGCGGCTGTTTTATTGTTTGGAACGAATACGCAGAATTATTTTTTGCAAGCCGAGCTGAAAGCTATTCGGTTCAAAGGGATAGATGAAACAAAACCCATGCTTGATTTCAAGACGATTGGAGGAGATGCTATCACGCTTCTCGAAAAAGCAGAAAGTTTTATTTACGACCATATCCCGATGAATGCATGGATAGAATCAGGAAAACTGCAGCGGCAGGAAAAATGGCTTTATCCGCCGGATGCGATAAGAGAGGCGTTGGCAAATGCGCTGGCTCATAGGGATTATGCCAGTTCCGGTAAATTACAGGTGCGGATTTTTGACGATCGTTTGGAAATCTGGAACCCCGGACTCCTCCCGCCGCCCTTAACGGTGGAAAACCTAAAAGGCAGGCATGACTCTATTCCGCGCAATCCTCTTATTGCTAAGGTATTTTTCTGGATTAAATTTTCAGAAGATGTGGGGTCTGGAACAAGCAAAATTATTCAGTGGTGCAGGGAGTGGGGACTGCCTGAACCTACTTATGAAGAAGCAGGAGGAAGTTTTGTGGTGGTTTTTCATAATCCCGAGAAAGACCAAAACGTTCAAGC
>CAZFMJ010000039.1:0-25164 GCA_964520045.1 uncultured Elusimicrobiales bacterium
GGAAGAAAGATCGGGCGAAGTGGAATGGGCTTGACTGGCTCGTTCATATCAGGGGAGCGCCCGCTTTTGCGGGCGCAGAGCAGTTGAAAATCGAAAATCGAGAATAGATAAACGTTCGATCGCGGTCTAATTTCTATTTTCGATTCTCATTAAAAAAGGCCCGGATGAATGACGAATTCTATTCGTTGCAAAAGTTTGTAAAATAAAACAAACGACCTATTAGGAAAAGATGATAGCGAAATCAAACATAGACCACGCGAAAGGAACTATTTTGCTGATCCATGGCACGGCGCCGCAGAATATCGACGGCCAAGTGCCGGTTGAAAAAGTGTAGAAGATACTAGTGTAGTGCGTCCAACGCTTCTTTACATTTGGCGACTTTCGCCAGAATATGCTCTACAGATGCACTCCATACAAAAACTTTTGGTTTTTGATTATGGTTTTCCAAATAGTCTTTGATAGCGGTTATCAGAGCTGAAACATTTTGAAAAGAACCGCGTCGGATTCTTTTATCGGTAATCTCACGGAACCAGCGTTCCACCATGTTCAACCAAGAGCTGGACGTGGGAATGAAATGAAGGTGAAATCGAGAGTGCCGTTTAAGCCATGATTGCACGCGCGGATGTTTGTGTGTTCCGTAATTATCCACAATTAGATGAAGATCTAATTGTGGCAAAGTTTCGCTCTCTATTTTATTCAGGAACCTGATAAATTCCTGGTGTCGGTGACGCGGCATGCAATCGCCAATAACTTTGCCGTCGAGCATATTGAGTGCCGCAAACAGTGTGGTCGTGCCATTGCGTTTATAATCGTGCGTCATCGTTCCGCATCGGCCCTTCTTCAGCGGAAGGCCGGGCTGTGTTCTGTCAAGAGCCTGAATTTGGCTCTTTTCGTCTACGCACAAAACTAGAGATTTAACCGGAGGATTTACATACAGCCCTACGACATCGTATAGCTTCTCTATGAACTGTTTGTCGCGGCTGATTTTGAAAGTTTTAACCAGGTGAGGTTTTAGATTATGCTGTTTCCAGATTCGGCGCACGGTCGCCTCGCTGATTCCCTGTGCCTGCGCCATGGTTCGTGTGCTCCAGTGTGTGGCTTGCGGCGGTGTTGTGTGTAGTGTGGCCTCGACCACGTTTTTGATCTTTTTAGCGGAGATTTCTGGAAGACGTCCGGGCCTGGGCGCGTCTTTTTCCAATCCGGCACACCGGAGGGATAAAAAACGCTGCCGCCAAAGTTGAACTGTGGGCCGAGAAATGTCAAGGTGGCTGGAGATATTGTGATTGTAAATTCCTTCGGCTGCCATCTTGATGATATTGGCGCGCTGCACCAGCCGCAGGGGAAAGCTTTTTCCGCGCGCCCAAAGGTTAATGGTCTTTTCTTCTTGTGGAGAGAGGACAATCTGTTCTGCTATGTTCATTAACATAGAATATAATATATATAGCCAAATGTCAAGCTATTTATGACGCACTACACTAGATTTAAAAAGCACAAAAGAAATAATGTCGCTAATTTCCCCTCATAATACTGAAAATAGCTGAACCATTCTATACTTACAGATTAACGCCGCTTGTTTAAGAACCGTACGAGCGGCTTTCTCCCGCTTGTCCCGGGGATAATTATATTTTTGCTTCTGCTTATAAAAAATCAGTATCGTCCTCAGATTTTCACTTCAGCGCCTCCCAATGCCCCGCTTTTGTCGGGCCCACATGCCTGACACGCCCGGATAACTTCAACCTGTTCAAATGATACTTGACCCCATCGCCGCTAAGGCCAATCTTCGCGGCCAACTCTCTACGGGTAATCGCAGGATATTCTTTCAATAGGGCTAAAATCTTTTCTTGGGTAGTTTCTTGGGTAGTTTCTTGGGTAGTTTCCCCTGTCTTCGTCCCGGCAAGCTTAAGCGAATATTCGGGATTCCTGTAAAAAACAGCGTGGAAAAAAGTGTCGGAGGTGAATTCCGGCTCTTTCAAACCCGCTTCGCGCATAAGGTCTTTCATGCGTTTAATGCCGGTGCCCATGCGCTCAACCTTGCCCATGCGGTGGAAGAGATCCGCAATTATTGGATTACGCCGTATGGATTCTTTGCCGAAATTGCGCGCTGTCACACCTGGAAGCAGACCTCCGGGATTTGATATATCTACCCTGTCATCGAAAATATTCACATAAATGCTTGTGCCGCGCATACTGTAGTCGCGATGGATGAGGGCGTTAATAACGGCCTCCCGCAGAGCATCAAGCGGTATTTCGTATATCTCCCTGCGGGTAATATATATCTCGCTTCTGATATTGAGCTGTTTTTTGAGAAAATCCATGGCTTCGTTGAACTGGGTCAACAAATCCGTTCTGGCGTCCTTGCGGTCATAAATATGCACCTTTTCCACGCCTTTGAACGCCGCCATTATAGTTTCGCAGTGCGGGATAAACCTGTTTACGTCTGAGGCAAACATAAGCGCGCCTGCGTTATTAATTGTGTTATCCGCGTGAATGCCTAAGCTTGAGAAAAAGGCCGGAAGATTCGCGCCGGTGACTTTTAGCGTGGTCCCTGCTTCTTTTAGGAACGTCCGGACTTTCCCAAGCTGAATATCCCCGAATGACAACCCTTTGCAGGGCAGGCTTTCAAAGAACATATCGGCGGCGGTTCTGAATATAAGCCGGACTTCTTTTTGCGTCATCTTCTGGGTCATGCCGTCCAGCCTGCGAAAATAGCCGGAAGAACAGCTGTATGGTTTTTCGAAGCCTTCGGAAACCTCTATCACCGCAACATCATTTATCTGCGATATTTTTGTAATTGAGATATGCGGATCGCAGTTGCGGGCGAGGGAGGATATTTCGGCTTTCATCTGATTGGTCAGCTTTTCACCGGTTATTTTCCCTTCGTCGCTTACCCCAAGCAAAATAAAGCCGCCGCGGGAATTTGCCAAGGCTGTAATATCGCGGTCGATCCTGGAAGTATATTTCTCCTTGAATTCCACAGTAAGGCCCTCGCCTTCCGCTATTAGAAGCTCAAGTTGTTCTTTATTCATATCTTCGTTGGACATTAATTCAATCCTCTGATAAATCCAAATAACATTGTATTGGTTTCCGCGTTATAAGGCAAATAACGGTTTTTTGCTGCATCAATTTTTTAGAACCGGCGCCCTGCGGTATCAGTGAGCCCGCAAAAAATACATAATGAGACCATCTCAGCCCGAAGGACATAACAGCTACATCTCCCGATTTCCGAGAAGGCTTCTCGGAAATCTCCAGACTGCAATTCTGCTAAATCAAATTTCCGCCCGCAGTTTAATCTTCCATCTCATGAATTGCTACAATTTATCGTATGCACACGCTTTTGTGTTTTTTTGCGCTTATAGTTTCGGCTTGTTCCTCCACTACGGCTTTGGCGGACAAGTCCGCCAATACAGCCCTGGAGGGCAAGCCCGCTGCTGCGGCTTCGACCGACACGCCTGCCGTTACAGCCCCTGCGGGAAAGACAGATTTTTTTCTGTATGACGCGGACCGCATGGTTGAGGCGCAGGACAGGCTGAATACGTTTATTGCCGGCCATGACGTGCTGTTCTTTAATTTCGACCATCCGGGAGGATGGGAAGAAGCCGCCCTCATTCAGGACAGACTGCAGAATATCTCGGACGGAAAAATACCGCCGGATTCGCTCTTTTCCAAAGACGAACCACAGCCCTGCAAAAGTTTCGCGCTTGTTGCCGCAAACGCGGTTTACCGCACCGGAAAGCGGATATATCTTGAAGCAGCGGTATGGCAGGAAAAACCAAACGCAAAATTATCAGAACTGCGGACACTATCGCAGGACATACTCCCCGTATACCAAAAACTTTCAAGACGCCTGCTGGACGAAGCTATCTCCGCATGGAGAAAAGCCGAAGCCGCCCGCTTACTGCGCCTTGAGGTCAGGGATGAGGCAATACTGGCAAAAATTCTGGAAATTAAAGCCGATTATCCCGGTAAAGCCTCGGGCATAGTTCTGGAGGGCATACATACATGGCCGTATCTGCAGGCTAAAGAAAGGTTGGAATCGCCGGAAACCGGATATATCGTGGGCTATGAGACAGTCCCGAAGGATATCAAAAATCTCAGGCCCAATACCCATGCGGCGCGCGAAGTTGAAGATAAGCTGGAATCAGGAAAGGCAATAATCAGACATGCCTTAAGCATGGCGCTGCTTCTTAAAGGCCCCCCCCCGCTAAAAGCGGAAAAACTGCTGGACAAAATTATAAAAAAGATTTACTGGCAGGATGTGACAAATCTGGCGGGCTTTATAGCGGACATCGCTCCGCAGTCTCCTCAGGAAACCGGAAAAGTTATAGCCGCATGGCTTAAAAACACCAAAAGAATAAACTTCAAACAGGCGCAATACTTCGGAATTGAATAACCAAGACGGTAAACGGGAGATGGTAAACGGTAGACGGGAAAATAACAAAAATAAAACTTAAAGACGAGAGACGACTATACAGCCAACGGAAAAGAGAAAAAATAAGATTAGCCGCAAAGAAGCGCAAAAAAGACTATAAGATTTTATCTACTATCCGCTATATACTGTCTACTATCTACTTTGATACTGCCTTATCTTATTTCAACATCGCGCTCATGGCGGCATTGACCGCTTTTACATAGTCCTGAAATCCGTTCCGCAAATCGGACTGGGCAACTTTGTATTTAATATCAGGCGTCACTCCGAGATTTTCTATGGGCTGTCCGTTCGCCCTTCCGGCTATTGAGCCGGTCACTGAAAATCTGGCAATCCCCAGCATATTGGGATATGTAACGGTTCTCACAAATCCGCCGGCGCCGGCAGTCCTTGCGCCGAAAATAACGGCGCGCTTGTTGTCCTGAAGTATAGCGGGGAAGAAATCCCCCCCGGAAAAATCCAGTTCATTGACAAGGACCATAACCGGTTTTGTATACCGCGCATTGGCCGAAGGATTTATAGAATCCACGCCATACAGGTGCGTGGGCGCGGTAAGCCTATTGCCTCTGTTCCATTCATCCATAAGAAATTGCGCGTAATTTCTAAGAAATACCACAAACTGGTAAGTTACGGGAAACCCGCCCTCAGAAGGCCCCAGCAGTTTCCTGGCATCCTCGTCATTTTTTACGTCTTTTAACTCTTTGAGATATTTTGCGCATTCTATTACATCTTCCTGCGTCACCGCGATTCTGTGTTTGGGAGTCGTCATGGCGCTGTCGGTAAGCATAGAAACCAAAGAATAAAGGTAAAAAACGCTCCCGCCGGGATTATTGACCTGATCAATAACAAGACCGTCCGTCTCTTTTTGGAATTTATTCATTATCTCCGCAAAATCCCGAACAGCGGCATCGGCATTATCCGGGGTGTAATCGGGTATCCTTACATATCCTATTTTTTTGCCGTCAAGAGCTTCATAAATATAGGAGTGGAAGGTTTCCGCCTCTCCGCTCTCCCATAATTTTGTTCCCAAATCCGGAATAAAACTTTTGCGCTCTCCGATGCTGAAAGGATTTGACTGTCCGGAATTTGACAATTCGGAAGACAGGGGAGACAGCATGTCGTTTGAACGCGGAAGCGGACCGTTTATTCGGTCTTTCCGCCCCTGCGAGTTCTTTCCCCTGACGCCGCTCAGCCTCATTTCCCCCGGCTCGCCGACTACTACCTCAGGCTCATGCTCCCACATTAACTGGTGCTTCACTTCTTTTTCCGATCCGCTGCGCTTTACTGAAATCGTTATAGCCTCTTTCGGAACGGGTCCACCCGCGCTTCCGCCGGCCGCCCGTTTTGTAAGGAAAAGCGAGGCCAGAGCATGGTCGGTGCCCTCCACTCCTTTATCAATTTTATCCTGAAGCCTCTTCACCGCTTCCGCGGCGGACAGGTTTCCGAATTTTGTTACTTCGTCTCCGGCTTCAAACGGAAAAGAATCTTTTGGCAGTTTTTCCCTGTCTATCCATGTTATGAAATATTTTCCGTCCGTCCCCCCAACGGTAAAAGGAAGGCTCGCTGACTCTGTCCTTGCAAAACCCGCCCCCACATGGTAATCCTTCATGGATCTGATAACCCGCCTGAAAATATTCTGATAGTCGTTCACCGTTATCTTTCCGGCGGAGGATATCTCCTTTTTGGCTTTTTCTATTTCGACATCAATATCAACCTGATAATTCTTTTTCCAGAAAACAGGGGCATACTGCGCTTTGAAAGTATTGCGCACAAACTCAAGATCGCAAATCATTCTTTCTTTCAGCTCTTTCTGGCTCATAACGTTTGAGCCTGAACCGGTTCCGCCCCCCGGCACAGCCACGGCGGAAAGCCCGCTCCGGCTAAGGTCATACAGCTTGTTTAGTCCGTCCATATCCTTATATAAATCGGCATTGCTTTCAAGATTCTCAGCTATGGAACTTAAATCCTTCGCTGATCCTACACCGGGGGGAAGAGGAACGGATGCCCCAAAAGAACCGGCCGGATTAACCGAAACAATTGTCCCGGCTATAAGCATGGAAAGAGTCCCTGTAAGTTTTATCTGATTGATTTTTTTCATATTTTTCCAAACTCCTCCTTTGTGCGGTATAGCGTAAGTTTAACAGTTCGGCCGGACAACGGTAAGCGTCAAAAGACCTAATAGGACTGCCTTGTATACCTATATTTTTCATAGGACTTACGGGTTGGGAAAAGAAGCTGGACGGCTGGACGGCGAGACAGCTGGACCGCTTAACAACACAACAGCGAAACTGCCGGAAGGAGTGATTAAGTAATTTATACTATCTGCTATCTACTTCCTACTCTCTGCTTTCTGGCGCTTTGAATTTATATATCCATGACATACCACTTACGATTTATCACTTACCGCTTATTAATCATCCTCCAGATACGGGCGGAAAAATATGCATGACATCTCCGTCTTTTACCGGCTCCTGCGCGGTTTTTTTGTGATCAAGGATTCTTGAGTTAAGGGTAAGCACAAAATGATTTTTCACTATCCCCTGCCCGTCAAAAAGCACGTCTTCCACATCCGGCTTTTTCGCCTCTTTGAGGGCAAGAAGAACTTCCTGCGCATTGTTTCCTTCCAGCCAGATCTTCGGCGTATTGAGGCGGTCTTTTAATGTCGTGTAAAGTTTCACGAGTATTTTCGGCATATAAAGGGAACAGCAAATTCTAAACTCTAACCTCTAAACATAAAACAAAACACCAAACTCGAAATCCAAAGCTCAAAATCCAAAACACTAAACCTGTACTTTATTCAGCAAGGCTTTGGAGATTTTATTCACTTTGCCGGCTATTTCCTTTTCGT
The DNA here is from genome assembly GCA_964520045.1 of uncultured Elusimicrobiales bacterium. Taxonomy (GTDB): domain Bacteria; phylum Elusimicrobiota; class Elusimicrobia; order Elusimicrobiales; family CAZFMJ01; genus CAZFMJ01. Next base: position 7,275 of record CAZFMJ010000039.1, read on the forward strand.
CGGCAAGACTGAGCCTGAAATCTTCTACGACAATTTTTCCGTTTACGATAACCCATTTTGCTTTATGCGAAATGCCGCAGAATAAAAGAGCGGACACAGGGTCGGCCAATGAGCCGGCATACTCGATACCGCTTAAATCAAAAAGAGCTATATCGGCCGCCTTGCCCGGCTCCAGCGAACCGATATCCTCCCTTCCCAAAACCGACGCTCCGCCGCGGGTCGCCATCCACAAGACGTCCCTTGCCGGCATTGAATCCACGCCGCTTTTTATTCTATGAATAAGCATCGCCTGCCTTGCCTCGGCAAGCATATCGGATGAGTCATTTGAAGCGGAACCGTCCACCCCGAGCCCCACCGGCACTTTATTATTCAAGAACATCCTTACCGGAGCTATGCCTGAACCTAACCGCAGATTGGAACTCGGGCAGTGCGCCACTCCGGTGCGGGTCTTTCCCATTTTTTCGGATTCGCCCTCCGTCATATGAACGCAATGGGCGAACCACGCATTGCCGTGTTCCAGCCAGCCCGCTGATTCCATATATCTCAAAGGCCGCGTTTTATGCGTTTGAAGACAGTATTCCTCCTCATCTAATGTTTCCGCCAGATGGGTGTGCATTCTCACGTTCCATTTTTTTGCCATTTCAGCGGTCAGCTTAAGCAGTTCGGTGGTGACCGAAAAGGGCGAACAGGGAGCAAGCGCTATCCTGCACATAGCGAAAGGAGCGGCATTATGATATTTGGAAACCAGCCTTTCGCAGTCTTTAAGTATCTCGTCCTCGGTCTGCACGACATCGTCGGGCGGAAGCCCCCCTTTGGATTTCCCGCGCGACATTGAGCCTCTGCACGCATGGAATCTCATCCCCAGCGACTCTGCCGCGGCTATTTCCTCGTCTATAAGCTCGCCGCTTTGCCCCTTTGGAAAAACGTAAAAATGATCGGAGCTTGTCGTGCATCCGGTAAGGAGCAGTTCCCCCAATCCGGCCTGCGCGCTTGAATAAACAGCCTCGGGAGTGAGATGCCGCCATATTTCATAAAGATAAATCAGCCAGTCAAAAAGTTTTTTATCCTGAACCGCGGGCAGATTGCGCGTCAAAACCTGATATAGATGATGGTGCGTGTTTATAAAACCCGGCACGGCCAGACACCCCCGCGCGTCTATGACAATATCCGCCTTTTCCAGCACGGCTTCGCCTATTTTTTTTATGACATTACCTTCGATATATATTCCGCAGTTTTGTATCTCAGAGCGGCTGTCATCCATCAAAGCCGCGGCCATGATGTTTTTAATAAGAATAGATTTGTGATTTTTCATAATGTATTGAAAATTTTAGGTTTTAATGCCAATCCTGCGCAAGGCAAAAATTATATCAAAATACTCCAAAATACTCCTTGAAACTTAATTATATTGTAGTTATAATACAATAGACATGGATACCGCGTTCGAATGGGATACACAAAAGAGCAGGCTAAATAAGCTAAAGCATGGGATCTCTTTTGAGCAAGCACAGACAGTCTTTTATGACGAGAACGCCAGACTAATCGCCGACCCGGAACATTCCAAAAGCGAAAACAGATTTATTCTCTTAGGATTAAGCTCAAAACTTCGGACGCTTGTGGTATGCCACTGTTACAGGAAAACCGCATCGGTGATCCGGATAATATCTGCCCGGAAAGCGACGAAAACCGAAAGATCTCAATATGAGGAGCATTTAATATGAAGAAGAGCTATGATTTCGCCAAATCAAAGCGCAATCCGTACGCCGCAACGCTTAAGAAGCAGATAACAATCCGCCTTGACGGGAAAACTATTGAGTATTTCAAGCATTTGGCGGACAAAACAGGACTGCCCTATCAGAGTCTGATGAACCTGTATCTGAAGGATTGCGCACAACATCACCGCAGGCTGTATCTGGGGTAACCTGTCCTCCGGCTCAGACTAATCGTTCCACGATTACTATTTAAAGGAGGCCTATCCATGAAAACACGCAAACCGCTTTTTCTTACGGACGCGCAGTTAAAATCAGAAATTGAAAGATGCGAATACTGCCATGAGAAACCCTGCAAAGAGGCGTGCCCTGCTGACTGCTCGCCGGCGGATTTCCTGATGGCGGCAAAAAAAGGCTCAAAATCGGATTATAAAAGAGCCGCCGCCCTGATACTGGGAAACAATCCTCTGGGCGGAGTATGCGGAGCGATCTGCCCAGACAAACACTGCATGAAAGCCTGCGCCCGAGCGATATTTGACGCGCCGATAAACATCCCCGCGGCGCAGGCGGCAATAATACAAAAAGCGAAAGAGCTCGGAGTAATGCCTGAATTTGAAAAGCCCGAGCCAAACGGCAAAAAAGCAGCGGTCATAGGCGCGGGACCGGCCGGGTGGTCGGCCGCCGCGGTTCTGGCTCAGAAAGGATATAAAGTAGACGTCTATGAGACTGAAAAATCGGGCGGAATGGCGGAGTTGATCCCGGATTTCAGATTGAACAAAACCGCGCTTAAAACGGATTTGGAATTTATTAAAACCATGGGCGATATAACGGAGCGGAAAGTCAAAACAAGTCCCATTCCGAAAGAACTGCTTGCGCGCGGATATTCATGCGTTATACTGGCCACCGGACTTGACCGCCCCATACGACCCGGCATACAGGGGGAAGAGGCGGCCGTCGACTGGATCGACTACCTCAAAAACCATAAAAAATACAATGTAAAAAATAAAACCGTGGCCGTAATAGGCGGCGGCGCGGTGGCGGCGGACTGCGCCGAAACGGCAAAAAAAGCCGGAGCAGGCCATGTCGAGCTGTTTGCCCTTGAGAAAATAGGGGAACTGCCGCTTACCTCAAAAGAGCTTGAAAGCCTTATGAAGGCCGGCGCGCATATAAGCGGAAGAACCAGAATAACCGGGATTATCAAATCGGGCAAAAAAATAAAAGGGATTAAAACCGTAAAAGTCGCCCTCCCAGCCGGTAAAAAATTTCATCCTTCCGCCGTGAAAGACATAAAAACCACCGCGCAGCTCCTTCCCGATTTTGATTATGTAATAATAGCGATAGGCAGCCGCCCGTCATTAAAACCGGAAACCGGCAAGGGAATCTTTTTGGCCGGAGATCTGGCGAACGGCCCGACCACAGTGGTTGAGGCCGCGGCCTCCGGTAAAAACGCCGCTATTGAAGCTGACTCCTTTATAAAGGACGGGGCAAGACCCTCCACACAGCATCGGCGGGCGAGGCCGTCTTTTGACAAAAACACAAAAAGCAGAACAATTCTTTCAGGCAGAAACCTTTTGCCGGTACCGGTGGAAACGGATTTTTTCGGAAGAAAAATATTATCCCCCTTTCTCCTTTCGGCGGCGCCGCCCTCGGACGGATACGAGCAGATGAAAAAGGCGTATGAGGCCGGCTGGGCCGGAGGGGTGATGAAAACAGCCTTTGACAACGTTCCCATACACATACCGGCGGAATATATGTTCGCTTTCACAAAATCCACTTACGGAAACTGCGATAATGTCTCCGGACATGCGCTTGAGCGGGTATGCGGGGAAATTGAGAAGCTGAGAAAAGAATTTCCCGACAGGCTCACAATGGCTTCCACCGGCGGACCCGTGACCGGAAACGACGAAAACGACAAAAGGGTTTGGCGGTCAAACACAAAGAAACTGGAAAACGCGGGCGCTTTCGGCATTGAATACAGCCTTTCCTGCCCGCAGGGAGGGGACGGCACAAAAGGAGACATAGTCTCGCAGGACGCGGAGCTTACGTCAAAAATCATAGATTGGATTATGGAAACAGGCAGACCGGAAATTCCAAAACTTTTCAAGCTTACCGCGGCGGTAACCGCCATATATCCCATAATAGACGCCATAAAAAATGTCTTCAATAAATATCCCGGCAAGAAAGCGGGGGTTACGCTGGCCAACACTTTCCCTTCCCTTGCGTTCAGAAAAGGCGGGAAAAAATCGTGGGAAGAAGGAATCGTCGCGGGGATGAGCGGCGAAGGGGTCATACCGATAAGCAATCTGACGCTTGCAAAAGTTTCAAATCTAGGGATCGCCGTATCAGGCAACGGCGGTCCGATGGATTACAAAACAGCGGCTGATTTTCTCGCCTTAGGCGCACAAACGGTGCAATTCTGCACCATAGCGATGAAATACGGATACGGCATAATAGACGAGCTTAACTCCGGACTCAGCTTTCTCATGAAGGAACGCGGCATTAAATCAGTCAAACAGCTTATAGGCTGCGCCCTGCCGGATCCGATAACCGGATTCATGGAGCTTACTCCGCTGAAAAAGATTTCCGCCGTATATTCCGAGCTTTGCGCGCATTGCGGGAATTGCGCAAGATGCCCGTATATGGCGATAACTCTTAATGATGAAAAAACGCCCGAAACAGATCCTTCAAAATGCATAGGCTGTTCGATATGCGCGCAGAAATGCTTTTCCGGAGCGCTGTATATGCGGGAGCGCACAAAAAAAGAACTGGAAATGCTGAAGGAAGAATAAGACAAAACCAAAACTCAAAATTCTAAACAATAAGGAATTTTCATATGCCGGACGAAAGATTTAAATTCGGAAAAAATTGGAAATTTTTCCTTAAATCCCTGAACGAAGACAGGATCGCGGAAGCGGAAAAATCGCTTAAAACCATGCTTTCCGCGCAGGACCTGAAAGGGAAAAAATTTCTTGACGCAGGCTCGGGAAGCGGCCTGTTTTCGCTGGCGGCGGCGCGCATGGGAGCGGAGGTCGTTTCGTTCGACATAGACGCCCAATCGGTAGAATGCACGCGGGAACTTAAAAACCGTTTTTTTCCGGAAGACAAAAACTGGACGGTCATGCCGATGGACGTTCTGGACGATGAAAAACTGGCTTCGCTCGGCAAATTTGACGTCGTGTATTCATGGGGCGTGCTTCACCATACGGGCAACATGTTTAAAGCCTTTGAAAATATCGCGGCGGCGGCGGCAGACAACGGCCTGTTGTTTATTGCGATATATAATGATCAGGGAAAAGCAAGCATAAGGTGGAGATATATAAAAAAAATCTACAACAAAACTCCGGACTTCCTGAAATTCGCCGTCCTTATCCCCGTATTTTTCCGAATCTGGTTCTTGACCATATTGCGCGACTTTATCAAATTCCGGCCTTTTAAAACCTGGCTGGAATACAGCAAAAACCGCGGCATGTCGCCATGGCGCGACACAATAGACTGGATAGGCGGATATCCGTTCCAAACGGCAAAACCTGAGGAAGTATCCTCATTTTTTAAAAAATATGGATTTCAACCGCTGAAGATTAAAACCACCGCCGGCTACGGCTGTAATGAATATGTATTCAAAAAAGAGGAGCCCTTATGAACTCTCTGCTTATAAAAAACGGAATTATTGCTACCCTCGGCAAGGAGAACAAAGTTCTCTACGGCCATGCGGTATTATGCGAGGACGGAGTTATAAAAAAAATCGCCCCGAAATCCGAATTTAAGGGCAAATACACGGGGGAAATAGACGCCCGCGGCAAAGTGGTGCTGCCTGGATTTATAAACACGCACATGCATTTTTACAGCACCTTTGCGCGGGGACTCGGCAAGGCAAAACCCTCAAGGGATTTTCAGGAAGTTCTGGAAAATCTCTGGTGGCGGCTGGACAAAAAACTTGCTCTTGACGACTGCTATTACAGCGCTTTGCTGCCGCTTGTCGATTCGATAAAACGCGGGACTACAACCCTCATAGATCACCATGCCAGCCCCTCCTCCGTAACCGGCTCGCTGGATAAAATAGCGCAGGCTGTAAAACAATCGGGACTGCGCGCCAGCCTCTGCTACGAGCTCTCCGACAGGGACGGAGACAAAATAGCAGATGAAGGCATAGAAGAAAACTGCGGATTTATAAACCGCTGCGAAAAAGAAAAAGACCCGCAGTTAAAAGCTCTTTTCGGACTTCATGCGTCATTTACCCTTACGGATAAAACCCTTGAAAAAGCCGCGAAGAAAGGAAGAAGCCTTAACGCCGGTTTTCATGTTCATGTTGCGGAGGCCGAATCCGATCAGACATACAATGAGAAGCATTTCGGAATGCGGGTTGCGGAACGTCTCAATAAATTCGGGATATTAGGCGCCAAAACCATAGCGGCCCACTGCGTGCATGTGAATGAAAAAGAAATGGACATACTCAAAGAAACCCAAACCGCGGTGGTGCATAATCCGCAGTCCAATATGAACAATGCGGTGGGAGCCGCCGATATAATAAGAATGCGGGAAAAGGGCGTTCTTGTGGGGCTTGGAACCGACGCCATGACCGTAAATATGCCGGAAGAAATGCGCTGCGCTTTATGGCTTCAGCATCTGGCCCGAAAAAATCCGAGCGCCGGATTTATGGAATCGGTATCGCCGCTTCTTTTTAATAACGCAATAATCGCGAACAGATATTGGGAGACAAAACTCGGAGAACTAAAGGAAGGCTATGCCGCGGATATAATTCTGATAGACTATTACCCGCCCACTCCGTTCGATGAAACCACTTTTCTGGGGCACGCGGTATTCGGACTGTCCCAGTCATTCGTAGACACCACTATCGCCTCGGGAAAAATTCTCATGGAAAACAAAAAGCTCAAGCTAGACATAGACGAGGAAGAAATCTCGGCCAAATCCCTTGAGCTTTCCAAAAAACTCTGGAGCAGATTTTAACCCCGCCTCCCTCAACTCATTTCATCTGGAATTTCATGCATGTCGGCGGTTTTCTGGGCATGAAACCACTTGCGCAGGACTATTAAGCCTATCGGGGTTATAACCGCGGTCCCGCCTATCCAAATCCAAACCATCCAATGATCGGGGTATGACGCCATGGCCTTTTTTGTTATGGGATCAAGCGGGGTATACGCGCTGACCAGCAAACCGGACATCGGCCCCACGAAAAATTTGGAAGCGAACCACGGCAGGACGGACATAGCGATATAAGTTCCTTCTTTGCCCTTTGGCGCTATTTCCGCGGTAAATTGCATAAGGCGCGGAGACCAGATGGCTTCGCCAACCGTAAAAACGCAAATAAAAATAATAAGCGGCCAATAAATGGGCGTAGGCGGATTTTGCATAAGAGCCGTCATATCCGGCGCCATTCCAAGCCATTTGATGAAGATGAGCTCGCCCAACACCGAGTCGGTCCAATGCGAAAACCATTCTCCCGGAAGCACCGCGATAAAGCATGACAAAGACGACACTGTCGCTCCCCAAATCATCATTTTATAAGAGCTGACCTTTTTGGAAAAGTAGGCTACCAGCGGGACGAGCAATACTATCAGCACGGGATTTAACACCCCGTAAATGGACCCTATTTTTGCGCCTTCCCCCAGCACCCGGATGCAGTATTTAGGAAAAGTGTAATGGAAGTGAAAAAATACCGTGCGCACCGGCACCGCGATAGACAGCATCCCTATAAATATCCAGAAATATTTTTCCGAAGCCACTTTGGAGATAGTTTTGCAGATATCGCAGGATGTATTTTTGATTACCGCAAGTCCAAAGCCGGAGGCTTTAGTCGGCTTAACTACGATCTCGCCCTTGCGCGTCAGCTCCACTCCGTCCCTGACAAAAAATGTTATGAATAAACTGATAATCGTGGCGCCGAGGCCGAATACAAAAATCATCTGGTATGTCGAAAAATGCATTCCGAGCAGTACGGTGCCGGCATTTTCATCCAGCACTTTGCCGGCCGCGTCTTTGAGAGCATAAAAATCGCGTATCCAATCGAAGAAAAATCCGCCGAAAGCGTATCCGAGATTCATAAGCGTGTAAAACAAACCGAAACCAAGCGCCGAAGTCTCTTTTGTGGTGTAGCGCTTGATGGCTACCGAAACCAGCGGTCCCACAATGGCAAAGCCGATGGTAAGCGGAATAAAGCCGAGTATAAAAACTGCAACCGGATTGACTAAAACCGCCATAAAAAGACGCGAGATAATGAGGAAGACGACTGAGACAATAAGCGTCTTACGTATCCCGATAGTGTCCAAAAGCGCGCCCGCCACCATATTCATTACGGATAACAGCATGGACCAGCCGGAAATATATGAACCCGCGGCCACATCCCCGAGTCCGCAGTCGCTGGAAAGCCACAGCACAAGAGCCATGTTCATAGCCGCATAAGCCGCGTACTCAACAATTTTGTAGATAAAAAGAAACCACATGTCGCGCGGAGACTGGCGCAGATTTTTTGCATAAGACCAGATGGTAACGCTCAAAGCGGCAGCCGCTCCGAGAACTAGTGTATACATGATAAAACCAGCAAGATTCATAAACTCTCCTTTTATCTTCAATCCGCAATGTCAAAGGTTTACCACGGAGACACTGAGAACAGTGAAATACACAGAGACACTGTAAGGCATTCAACTTTTTAAAACCGTCTACCGTCTGCCATTTACTTCTCCATAGTTTCCGTGGTTTCTTTGTTTTTTTAGGTATACGGGATTTCTTCCGCTCAGCCCAAACCCATTTCATCCGGAGATATCTCATGCATATCGGCGGTTTTCTGGGCATGAAACCACTTGCGCAGAAATATCAAGCCGATAGGCGTTAGAACTGCGGTTCCGCCTATCCAAATCCAGACCATCCAATGGTCGGGATATGACGCCATGGCCTTTTTAGTTATGGGATCAAGGGGGGTGTATGCGCTGACCAGCAAACCCGACATCGGTCCCACGAAAAATTTAGAAGCAAACCACGGCAGGACGGACATCGCGATATAAGTTCCTTCTTTGCCCTTGGGCGCGATTTCCGCGGTAAACTGCATAAGGCGGGGCGACCAAATGGCTTCTCCGATCGTAAAAATACATATAAAAATGATAAGCGGCCAATAAACCGAAGTAGGCGGATTTTGCATCAGGGCGGTCATGTCGGGCGCCATTCTAAGCCATTTGACGAAAATCAGTTCTCCCAATACTGAATTCGTCCAATGTGAAAACCACTCTCCGGGAAGCACCGCTATGAAGCACGATAACGACGACACTGTAGCTCCCCAAATCATCATTTTATAAGAGCTGACCTTTTTGGAAAAGTAGGCCACCAGCGGAACAAGCAATACTATCAGCGCCGGATTAAGAACTCCGTAGATAGAACCTATTTTTGCGCCTTCCCCCAGCACCCTGATGCAGTATTTAGGGAATGTGTAATGGAAGTGAAAAAATACCGTGCGCACCGGAACTGTGAGCGACAGCAGACCGATAAATACCCAAAAATATTTTTCTGAAACCACCTTAGAGATAGTCTGACAGGTGGCTATGGATGCCTCTTTGACGGCTGTCAAACCGGATCCGCTTGCCTTAGTAGACGGCTTAATAACAATCTCGCCCTTGCGGGTCAGCTCCACTCCGTCCCTGATAAGAAATGTTATGAATAAACTGATGACTGTCGCGCCGAGGCCGAATACAAAGATCATCTGATAAGTGGAAAAATGCGCGCCCAGCAGTATAGTTCCGGCATTTTCATTTATCACTTTGCCGGCCGCGTCTTTGAGCCCGTAAAAATCGCGGATCCAGTCAAAGAAAAATCCGCCGAAGGCGTATCCGAGATTCATAAGCGTATAAAACAGGCCGAATCCAAGCGCTGAAGTCTCTTTCGTGGTATACCGCTTTATGGCTACCGAAACCAGCGGTCCCACAATGGCAAAACCGATGGTAAGCGGAATGAAGCCGAGTATAAAGACTGCGACCGGATTGACTATAACCGCCATGAAAAAGCGCGAGATGATAAGGAAGATAACCGAAATAATAAGCGTCTTGCGTATTCCGATTGTGTCCAAAAGCGCGCCCGCCACCATATTCATTACGGATAACAGCATAGACCAGCCGGAAATGTATGAACCCGCGGCCACATCGCCCAGTCCGCAGTCACTGGAGAGCCATAGCACAAGCGCCATATTCATGGCCGCATAAGCCGCATATTCAACAATGTGATAAATAAAAAGAAACCACATGTCGCGGGGCGACTGGCGCAGACCTTTTGAATATGACCAGATAGTGATGCTCAAGGCTATAGCCGCTCCGAGAACCAATGTGTAAGTGATAAAATCCGCAAGACTCATAAACTCTCCTTATGTATCCGGTTGTTTAGGCTGTAGACAGATGGTAAAGGGTAGATGGGAAACGGTAAACGGCAAAACAAGTCAAAAAGAAGGTACAACAAACTGTCTTTTCCGTTTTTCTGTTTACTCTCTTTGGTCTCCATTCTTCGTTTTTCCGTCTACCATCTACCGTCCCAAACAATCCCTAAAAGCAGTGAGTTTGGGACGGCCCATTCTCAAAGCTTTAATGGAAAGAATGGGCCGTCTACCATCTTACTTCTTATACAAGTATACAAGGATTAGCAATTTCGCGCAAATGAAGCTTCCCTTACCCATACAAGCACACGGTTTTAGAGCGGAATCCCTCCGTAGCAGACTCACATTCATTTGCGGTCTAAAGCAGCAATTTCCCGGCCTTAGCAGCCATAATTATTTTTTCTGCTTCGGTGCAGCAGGCTCTGCGAAGGAGGATAAAATCCGGATGTTATCATTACACGGTTTAGGCGTAATTTTGTAAGATTATTTATATTTGAGAGGCACAATAATGCCGAAAATTAAAACAGCGCCGGCCGCTATGTCGGCGCAGCTGAGGCGGAAGAAGACCCCGAAATTTTTGACGAAAAGATGAAAAGGCTGACCTCCGAATTTTCCGCCCAGTTTAAAAAATCCGCGGAACTGGAAAAAGAAATAAAAAAGAATTTAAAAGGTTTGGGTTATGAAATCTAAGAAAAAATCTAAAGAGATTGTCCCATTCCAACTGGGGAAGTCTGTCCTGCCAGTCGGGTATAAGTATTTTTTATGCGATATCAAAGCCCGCATTCAAGCGGCTCAACTCAAAGCCTCTCTTTCAGTCAATCGGGAGCTAATCGTTCTCTATTGAATTCCATCACTGAACGTCAGCGCACCCAGCAATGGGGAGATGCCGTTGTGGACAGACTTGCAGAAGATATTCAGCGTTCTTTTCCCGGAATTGAGGGTTTTTCTCCCCGCAATATCTGGAGGATGCGCGCATTCTACATGGCATATACCGTGGGTGTTAAAATTCTGCCACAGCCTGTGGCAGAATTGGATGGCAAAAGTCTGCCACAAGCCGTGGCAGAAATACCTTGGGACCACAATATGGTTATTCTTGAAAAGATTAAGAACCCCTTGGAACGCATATGGTATGCAAAAGCCGCACTGGAACATGGCTGGAGTCGCAGTATTCTTGTCCACCATATAGAGGCGGAACTCCATAAGAGGCAAGCAAAAGCCATCACAAATTTCAGCCGCACACTTCCGCCGCCGCAATCAAGCCGATTTCAACACAAGTTTGAGGCCAATGGCATCTACAAGCTGTCGAAGACTGTGAAACTGCGGATTGCCTGATTTTGAAAGCATACGAAACAGATGCTCGCGGTTAAGGTGCGTTTTCTTTGCCAATTGACGAAGTCCTCCGTGAACCTGAACAACGTCGCGCAGCGCCATGAGGAATACGCCCTCATCATCATCCTCAAGACAACCGTTTAGATAAGCAACGGCGTATTTCGGATCTTTCAGCCGCAGCAGCAAATCGTCATGGTAGCTGATGGCAGGTTTCATTTTTGTGTCCTCCTCAAATAATCTTCCCAAAACTCACGGGCGGTATTAATGTCGGCCGACTGGTCTTTTTTATGGCCGGCGTGCAGCAGAATAACGACAGTTTTGCCGTCTCTGCCATAGTATATCCTATAGCCGGGGCCGACATGGAACTTAAGTTCAAAAATACCGTCGCCAAGATATTTGGAGTCGCCGAAAAGCCCCCGACGAACCCGCGCCAGTCTGATATCCACTATTGCCTGCGTCCCAAAACCTATCGAATCCAGCCAAACCCTAAAAGGACATCGGCCGGAATCTGTCTGGTAATAATAAACTGTTATTGGAGCGATGTTCATGTGTCTCCTATCTATATAGTAGCTTAAAAACTACTAATTGTCAAGGGCCTGCTGCAATTTTGGCAACAGCGGAGTTTTTCAGCAAAGATTACTCATACCGAAGGGCTTCTATGGGGGAAAGAAGGGACGCTTTTCTGGCGGGCCAAAAACCGAAGATGATGCCGACTCCGGCGGAAAATATAAAAGCCATGGCAACGGCGGTCGGAGCCACTACGGTGGCCCAGCCCGCCAGACGCGACATGGCGAAAGACACTCCTGCCCCAAGCAGTATTCCCATCGCTCCGCCTATTGCGGAAAGCCCGGCGGATTCAATGAGGAACTGAGAAAGTATAGATCTGCGCGTGGCGCCTATGGCTTTTCGCAGGCCTATCTCTCTTGTCCTCTCGCTTACGGAAACAAGCATGATATTCATTATGCCTATGCCTCCCACAAGCATGGAAATGGCGGATACCGTTCCCAGAAGCAGGGTGAATACCTGCGTCGTGCCGGTAAGCACAGCTTGGATGTCGGCCATGTTGCGCAGTTCAAAATCATCGTCTTTATGCGCAGGCAGATTGTGCCGGCGGCGCATAAGATCAGTGATACCCTGCATAACATCAGGCATTGCCTCCGGACCGTCGCATTCTATGGAAATATGAGCAAGATATTTAGCGCCTAAAACACGCTTCATTGCGGTATATAAAGGAACAATAATCATGTCGTCCTGATCCCTGAACCCCCCGCCGCCCTTCAAGGGCAGAACTCCGACGACGGTATAATTAGAGCGGTTAATTTTGATTGTTTTCCCCACCGGATCTTCTTTACTGAATAGGTTATTGACCACAGTCTGCCCAAGCAGGCATACGCGTTCGCTGGCTTCATTTTCGCTGTTCGTGAAAAATCTGCCGTAATAGGGTTCTGCTGAACGCATCTCGGCATAAAGCGGAGTGGCGCCGGTCACCTGCGTGTTTACATTCTGATCCCCGTAAACCGCCTGCGCCTGCCCCGAAACATCGCCGTCAACCCTGAGAATGTGGGTATTATTGTATTTTGAAATGGCTTTCAGATCCTCAAGCGTAAGCCGGCTCACGCTTCCATGAGCCGAATGAACTCCGCCTATCTGATGCCGTCCCGGACTGAGCATAAGAAGATTGGAGCCAAGCCCGGCTATGCGCGCCTCCACCGCTTTCTGCGCGCCTTTACCTATTGCAAGCATGGCTATCACGGAAGCCACTCCTATGAGTATGCCAAGCACCGAGAGGCTGCTTCGCACTTTGTTGGCGGACATGGCTTTCATGGCAGACTTAAGATTTTCACTGAACTCCGACAGACTTATCAGCAGGGTGCTGTGAATGCCTTTGAGCAATGCGGAAGGCTTTTGCGCTTCGCGATGCACAGGCGGTCTGCTTTCACCGCGGAGCTCATCCGAAACCACTTCGCCGTCTTTGATTTTTACTATCCGCCTGGCATGAGCGGCTATATCCGGTTCATGAGTCACCATTATAACCGTAATGCCGCTGCTGTTTAACGCTTCCAGCTTAGCCAGCACTTCATCCGCCTGAGCCGAAGCCAGATTGCCCGTGGGCTCATCCGCAAATATTATCTTCGGATGATTGGCGAGAGATCTGGCTATGGCAACCCTCTGCTGCTGGCCTCCTGAAAGCTGGTTGGGATTATGGGACATCCTGTCGTCAAGCCCTACTTCACGCAAAAGCTCCATGGCCCTTTCCCGGCGCCGGGAAGCGCGGGAATAAATCATAGGAAGCATGACATTGTCCAAAGCGCTGGTGCGGGATAAAAGATTGAACATCTGAAAAATAAAGCCTATCATGCGGTTACGCAGAGCCGCGCCCTCGTCATCCGTCAGCTTGGAAACATCTTTCCCCGTCAGGCGGTAAGAGCCTGAAGAAGGCCTGTCCAGCAGGCCCAATATCTGCAGAAGCGTAGATTTTCCGGAGCCGGAAGGTCCCATTATCGCCAAAAATTCGCCCTCGTCTATCCTGAGATTGATATCTTTAAGAACCTTTAAATCCGCGTCTCCCACGCGATAGACTTTATTTATACCTTTTAGCTCAATTAAAGGAATCACCTCGCCCTCCCCTGACCGCGGTTTTGGGAGGCGTTAGAATTTCTGCGTCCGCCGAAAACAAGGGGATTGGACTGCAATCCCTGCTGAGGAACATATTTTCCCGACGCGATTATGATGTTATCTCCTGATTCAAGCCCGGACACTACTTCCACCTGATCCCCGCTTTCAAGGCCGGTTGTTATGTCCCTCGGCACGGGCATCCCTTTTTCGCCGGGAACAAGCACCATTTTTCCTCCGGAGCCGGATTCGCGCACAGCCGCGATAGGAATAAGCAAAGCGTTGTTCTTCTGGTCCGAAATAAAGCTAACATTGGCGGTCATCTGCGAACGGAAAAATGCCGGAACCTTTACCGGCCTTACCTTCACGCCGTAAGTGATAACATTGGAAACATTTTTGCCCTCATAAAGCATGTCAAAAACCGATCCCTTGACCGGCTTGTCGGGATAGGAGTCAAGCGTTATTTTAACCGGCATTCCTTTATGGATTTTGCCTATGTCCGATTCATCCACCTGCGCCGTGACAATAAGCTGATCCGACATGGCATAAACGATGGTGCCCGCATCAACGGTCTGTCCTTTCACAATATTGCGCAATATGATAACTCCTGAAAGCGGAGCCACTATAGGCGTGGGTTTATAAGTATTTTCCCAGCGCTTGACCTCTTCGGGGCCCGCGGCGCGGGCCGCGTCAAGTATTGCCGCCCTGTCGCTGGAGCTCATCCATGCAAGTATCTGGCCTTCGGCAACATTATCCCCTTCTTCCGCCAGAAGCATATCTATTCTTCCCTGAATAGGCGGTTTTATTTCAACACGGTTGAGCGGAGTTACCGCCCCCATAGCGTCGATGGACGCCTGTATCGGCCCTTCGGTAACGGCCACGGTGCGCATTGACTGGCCCGCCGACCGCTTATTTGTTTTTGTCCGCCAAACCCAGCCCGCTCCTGCTATAACAATAACAGCTATAAAAATTAATAAAATTTTTGATTTAGTCATTTAACCCCCAAAAATTATTTAGACTATTTTATCGCGCTTCCCAAAGCTTTTCCTATCGCCTTATGCCATGCCGCCTGCGCCGAATCCGCATTAAACCATGCCTGAATAGACTGCTTTTCAGAATTGACTCTGTCCGTCACGATTATTTCCCAGTTGTCAAAGGTCAGCAAACCGCTTGCATAGCGAACATCGGCCTCTTTATTGCGCTGTCTTGAGGCTTCAAGCATCGCCTTCTGAACACGCACCTGATCGGCGGTGTTGGCGAATTCAGCTCTTGCCGACTCCATTTCGCTGAGCGCCTGCCGTTTTAAAGACCGCAAAGATTCTTTGGCGGCCGACATATTGTTTTTGGCGGATGCTATTGAAAAATAAGCCGCGGTCGGGCCTCCGCCGAACAGCGGCAGACTGAGCGTCGCGCCCAGCGTCCAATTAGGCTGAGAAGAAGGGAATTCGTTCCTATCCTGCCATGAACGGCTGTAGCCGGCGGACAGCGTGGGCCAAACAACGCTTTTTGATTTTTTCAGGCCCGCCTCCGCGCCCTCAAGGGCCGCTTCCTTTACCGCTATATCCGGCCGATCGGATAAAAATCCGGTCAAATCCAATGCGGAGCCGGGAGGCGCTGCGTTTGTAAGCGTCTCAATAACGGTCACCTCCTGAAAATCGTCAAAACCAAGCTGTTCGGACAAGGTCATCTGCGCTGTGCGCAGGCTTCGGCCTGCCTGAGCCAGACTAGCTTCAGCCTGCAGGAATTCGGCATTTGTGCGCAGCATATTGCCAAGGGATTCCCTGCCGGAATCATAGCGCAGTTTGACCATCTGCGCTCCCTTTTCGCGTATTTCCTTTACCGTCCGCGCGACTTTGATATTCTCCTGAGCCAGAATAAGCTGGGAAAATGCCCTGCGCAATTCAAAACGCAAAGACACCGCAGTCTGGAGCAAAGACGCCTGCGCCTGCTTTAAAGACGCGGAAGCCGATTTGATATCCATTATTTTGGACAGATTCCATATATTAAGCGAAAGCCCGGCATGCGCCTGCCAGCGCGAATCTCCGCTTGCGTTGCGCGAATCGCTATAGCCGTTGGAAAGCGTCAACTGAGGAAGAATGCCGTTATAACTCCCGTAATAATTCTGCCTGCCTGCGTCAACCGAATACTGCGCGGCGGCCAAATCGGGATTATTGCGCAATGCCATAAGCTCGCAGTCCCGCCATGTAAGAGGAGCATTTTCCGCCGAAACCCCTGCCGGCCATTGCAGTATTACTAAGGATGAGCACACTAAAAAAATTAATCTCACCATATAATTATCTGCCCTCAGGGCCGTCTTCAGGCTTATCCTGCGCCCATCGTTTTTCATGCCGCATTCCCCGCTCTCCGCGGCGGTTGTCCCTCATCAAGCCGCCTTCCGGCCGTAGTTTTTTATGCCGCTTTTCCCACGCCGCAGTCAATTTGTCAAATTCGGCCTGTTGAGGAGGAGTAAGGATTTTTCTGATATCTGAATGCATCACAGCTCTGATTTCATTGAGTTTTACGCCGGTTTCCTCGCGGAAAGCTTGCATTTTGCCGCGGCTTGATTCCAGCGCCGCTTTAACCGCATCCTTCTGGTTCGAATCAAGGTTAAGCTCTTTGCTGAATTTTTCCAGCATGCCGGAGGAATGGTCCGGTTTTTTTGTAAAGTGGCGCGCCGAAACGCGGTGACACCATGACCCCAAAGCCGCTCCCAGTATAAGGCCTAAAATAAAAACCGGTATAATCTGTTTCCACGCAGGTTTCATTTTTCCTCCATTATATATCCCAGCATTTCTTCCGGAGACTGGGAATTAAGCTCGGAAATCAATTCCTGCCCGCCTCCCGGGACCGAGTTCTCCGCCCAAAAATCTTCAACTGCGGAATCCTTTGTTAAAGGCATAAATGAAAGCAAAAATACCGCAAAAGAAAATCCCAAGGCCGGTATTAACCGCTTCAGCGGGATCAAAGCCTGCTCTTCGGGAATTCCGCCCATCACCCTTTGAACAAAAGCCTGCGTCTCGAATTCATCGGGCTTGGGCAAAACGGGAAAGAAGGCATTGCCTGTCTGCTTAAACTCCGCCAGAATGCGCCTGCATTCCCCGCAGACGGCAAGATGAAGAACAAGAGCGTCTTTCTCCTCATCGGAAAGCTCTCCGTCCCTGAAGTCGGACAATACTTCCTTGGCTTTTTCGTGATTCATATATGCGGTCATCTGCTCCTCATGATTAGACGCTTTCAGCCGCAAAAAAGTGTCGCGTCTTTTCCTGAAGAAGTTTTCTGGCCCTTCTTAAGCGGGCTTTTACCGAATCCAAAGAACAGTCCATTACCTTCATGATTTCCTTATAAGTAAGACCCTGCGCTTCCCGTAATGTCAGTATAAGCCTGTAATCGGCGGGCAGACAGCCCAATACCCGGTCAATTAAATCAATGTCTTCCGGCAAAAGATTTCTTTCTTTGGACTGAGTCAAAAGCCTGCTGATTTTTCCCGCCTCCTGTTCCATCAGACCATCAAGCGATTCTTCTTTCCGGCGCTTCCTGCCGCGTATGATATCAAGACAGCGGTTGGAAGCTATTTTGTAAAGCCATGTGGAAAAAGAAGCGGATGCCTTGTAATCATCAAGAGCCTGATACGCTTTAAGAAATGTTTCCTGGGCGGCGTCATCCGCGGCGGATTTATCCGCAAGCATTGAAAGGCAAAGCCCCATGACCATAGGATGATATTTCCGCACCAAACCCGCGAATTCATCTCTATCGCCCTGCAATACTTTATCAATCAATTCCTGATCGGTGATACTGCCTCCTTAGCTTCAGGTCACCAAGTTTCCAGTCATCTATGAAAAGGCATGTCAAGGGAATAAAAGTCCCCCGATAGCAAGAA
>CAZFMJ010000040.1:0-24678 GCA_964520045.1 uncultured Elusimicrobiales bacterium
GGAAAGAAATTGTCGGAACTATTGAAAGGGCGGCATATCTCAAAGGAGAAGTTTTATATGCCAGAATATAAAAAAGTTATTGAAGTTGTGAAAGAATGGGTTGAAAAAGCGGAAAATGACTTAAAAGCCGCCGGCCAGATATTAAAAGCAGGAACAGATTGTCCTACAGACACAGTTTGTTTCCATGCACAGCAGGCTGTTGAAAAATACCTGAAAGCGCTTTTGGTTTATAAAAATATTGATTTCCCTAAAACTCATGACATAGAAGAGATTATGGCTTTATTGCCAAAAATGTTTCAGTCTCTGTTGTCCCATGAGGAGCAGGGAATATTAACAAACTATGCGACTATTACACGGTACCCCGGGAATTATGAGCGGATTTCTTTTTCTGAAGCACAGCATACTGTGGTTATAGCTAAACGCGCTTGTGTCGCGATGACAAAATTATTGCCAAAGGAAGCACTTGTGGTTCAAACCAGGCAGATTAAGCCGTAATAACACAAAATTTATTATGAGCATAACTGAAAAAGATGTGGAGAATATAGGGAAACTGGCGCGGCTGGAATTGTCCGCGCGGGAGCGGGAGACGTATGCCGTTCAGTTGGATAAGATATTTCATTGGATTGAAAAGCTTAATGAGCTGGATACCTCAAAAGCGGATAGCGCGGAGCCGTCCGCCGGCATTGAGAATGCGACAAGAGAAGATGTGTCGGCGGAATTTGCCGACAGGGAAATGATTTTAGCCAATGCCCCAGAAAGAGAAGGGGATTTTTACAAAGTCAGGAAGATAATTGAACAGCAGTAGATAGCATATAGTAGATAGTATGTAGCAAGAAGTAGATAGGATATAGGAACAAAAAAATACTGCGGGGTATTTTTTCTGCATCAGCGTAGTTCCCTGTTTGCTTTCTGCTGTGTTGCTGTATCCTATATACTATCTGCTATATTCTGGTTCCCTTATGTTTACTGCGATTGAAACAGTCAAAAAGATAAAAAACGGCACTCTTAAGGCGCAGGAGGCTGTCGGCGCGTCGCTTGCTATTATAAAGGAAAGGGACTGCAAAATAAACGCTTTTCTTGAAGTGTTTGAAGAAGACGCCTTGAAACAGGCGCAGGCTGTGGATGCAAAGTACTCCGCGGGGAAAAAACTAGGGCTTCTTGCAGGCGTTCCGGTGGCAATAAAAGACAACCTGCTTTACAAAGGCCATAGAATGACCTGCGCTTCAAAAATTTTAGAAGGCTACATCTGCCCATATACGGCTACGGCAGTTGAAAAACTTATTGAGCAGGACGCGGTGATCATAGGCAGGACAAATATGGATGAATTTGCGATGGGTTCGTCCTGCGAAAATTCAGCCTATAAAAAAACCTTAAATCCTTTAGATTCAAGCAGAGTGCCCGGCGGGTCAAGCGGAGGTTCCGCCGCGGCTGTGGCCGCAGGCATGGCGCCTTTGGCTTTGGGTTCCGACACGGGCGGTTCCGTAAGACAGCCTGCGTCATTCTGCGGAATAATAGGAATGAAGCCCACTTACGGGCTTGTGTCGCGCTACGGGCTTACGGCTTTTGCCTCCAGCCTTGACCAGATAGGTCCGTTTGCCTCCACCGTGGAAGACTGCGGTCTTCTGCTTTCGGCTATAGCCGGCCATGACGGCAGGGATTCAACTTCGGCAAACAGGCCTGTTAAAAATTTTATTGACGGAATGGATTCCGGAATAAAAGGCCTGAAAATAGGTCTTCCTAAAGAATATTTTTCCTCGGGGCTGGATCCTGAAATAGAAGGTTTGATTAGGAAATCCGCGGATGAATTGGCAAAACAGGGGGCGGAAATTCTGGAAGTATCGCTTCCGCATACCGAATATGCGGTTTCTGCCTATTACATACTTGCCTCAAGCGAGGCGAGCGCCAACCTGGCCAGATTTGACGGTATAAGATACGGCTTGAGCGCGGCCAAAAATGCGGGGGGGGGCATGTCCCTGCTGGAAGCGTATGAAAAAAGCCGGGGTTTGGGATTCGGGGCTGAAGTCAAGCGGAGAATAATGCTTGGAACCTATTCACTCAGTTCGGGGTATTATGACGCATATTACGGCAAAGCCCAGAGCGCGCGCAGATTGATTAAACAGGATTTTATGAAGGCTTTTGAGCTGGTCGATATTATACTCGGTCCGACTTCGCCTACGGCCGCGTTTAAGACCGGAGAAAAGATCTCAGACCCCGTTCAGATGTATCTTTCGGACATTTATACGATCCCGTGCAATCTGGCCGGAATAGGCGGAATTTCAATCCCGTGCGGCAGAACTTCTTCCGGTCTTCCCGCCGGAATGCAGATGCTTTGCCGTCCGTTTGAGGAAGACGCGCTTTTACGGACCGCAAAAGCATACGAGAACAACAGCAACATGAAGACGAGATTGGGTAAAAAGATAAAAAATATATCCTCACACTAAGACACGGAGACACGAAGAAATGCAAGACGAAAAGGTGCAGGAGATAAGATTGTGAAATTGTGGAAAATAAGAAGAGAAAAAATTTAACCTATATTCGCATGTCTTGAGTAGTTCTTGGAGGCTTCGTGTCTTTGTGTGAGAAATTTTGTTGCTTATGTGCTTTTTGTGGCTAACTTTATTGTTCAGGATTTAAGATTTTGAGTTTGGTGCTTTGAGTTTGTATTTGGGATTTGGTGTTTAGAGTTTAGGATTTAGAGTTTTGTGTTTTTGGTTTTTATATTTTATGCCTAAAATAATCAGCGAATTTTCCTGCGGCGGGCTTGTGGTGGATAAAGGCAAAGTCCTGATTATCCGCATGAAAAATATGCGGGGCGACAAAGTATGGACTTTTCCGAAAGGCCATTTGGAGTATCCGGAAAAACCGCATGAAACCGCGGTGCGCGAAGTGGAAGAGGAGACCGGATACAGGTGCAGGATCGTAAAACCGCTTTTAAAAATAAATTATTCATTCATGCGCAAGGGCATAAAAATAGACAAAAGCGTGCAATGGTATCTTATGCTCAGCAATGCGAAAATGGGCACTCCCGACACGGCTGAGATATTCGACGTCCGCTGGGTCTCGTTTGCCAAGGCGAAAAAAATGCTTATATACGACAGCGATAAAAAACTTTTGGATTTAATTGAATGCATACAACAGGATACGAACCGGTAATAGGGCTTGAGATACACTGCCGGCTTGGCGCAAAAACCAAGCTTTTCTGCGCCTGCGCTATCGCGGAGGACGGGGCTCCGCCGAATACAAGCATATGCCCGGTATGTACCGGTCAGCCCGGCGCGCTTCCTGCGCTTAACCGTTTTGCCGTTGAACTGGCCGTAAGGGCGGCTTCCGCTTTAAACTGCGCGGTAAACAGCAGGTCGGTTTTTGCGCGGAAAAATTATTTTTACCCCGATTTATCCAAAGGATATCAGATTTCCCAGTATGAACAGCCGCTGGCCGGACACGGCAGGCTGGCAATAGAAATAAAGGATAAAGACGGACAGACGAAGTCCAAAAACATAGGAATAACCCGCGTTCATATGGAAGAGGATGCGGGAAAACTCCTTCACGCCTTAGGCAGCCGCGAACTGGATTACTCCCTTGTGGATTTCAACAGGGGCGGAGCGCCGCTTATAGAGATTGTGTCCGAGCCGGATATCCGTTCCGCCGACGAGGCTTATGAATATCTTTCTGAACTCAAAAAAACGCTGAAATGGATAGGCGTATCCAACTGCGACATGGAAAAGGGAGAGCTCAGGTGCGATGTGAACCTGTCTCTCAGAAAGGCGGGGGAAATAAAATTCGGCGTAAAAGTGGAAATAAAAAATCTGAATTCGTTTAAGGCCGTCAAAGACGCGGCGGCATATGAGATTTCGCGCCAGACCGACGCGCTGGAAGCCGGCGGTAAAATAATACAGGAAACAAGGCTCTGGGACGACCAAGAAGGAAAGACGTTGAGCATGCGTTCCAAGGAAGAGGCGCATGACTACAGGTATTTCCCCGACCCGGACCTTGTTCCGCTTGCGGTTGATCCGCAGCTCAGGCAGAGGGTGGCAAAAGATATTCCGGAACTTCCCGCGCAGGTAAAAAACAAATTTAAGTCGGAATACGGGCTTTCTGATTATGATGCGGGCGTACTTACGTCAGACAAAGGACTTACTGAATATTTCGACAAATGCGCAAAGGGAGCCGGCGCAGATAAAAATTTTACAAAACTTATCTCAAGCTGGATTACGACGGAACTTTTAGGCAGGCTTAATGCGGAAAAGAAAGATATTTCACAATCGCGTGTTTTGGCCGAAGCTTTAAACGGATTGCTTTTGCTTATAAAAAACGGAAAAATATCCGGCAAAATGGGCAAGGAAGTTTTTGACGGGATGTGGACCACCGGCAAATCCGCGGAGGAGATAGTGGAATCGTCCGGGCTGGCGCAGGTAAGCGATTCGGCGCAGATCGAAGCATGGGCGAAAGAAGCCGTTTCGGAAAATCCGAAAGCGGCGGATGATGTGCGCAAAGGAAGCGAAAAAGCGATCGGCGCCCTTGTCGGCGCGGTGATGAAAAAATCCAAAGGCAAAGCCAATCCCGCGATGGTTAATGCGGCCCTTAAATCCCTTCTTGTAACTACTCAGTAGCGATGCATGGAACGCAGATAACGCTGATGAATCTGATAAACGCAGTTCCATTCTTTCCCTGAAAGGCTTTGAGAATGGGACCGTCCCAAACACACTCCTCTCAAAGGATAGTTTGGGGCAGCGGTATCAGCGTTCCAATATTTTAGCAGTTGGGTAGTTACCCCTTCTTAATTAAAAATAATGACCAGAGTATGGAAGAAATGGCAAGCCCCGGGTAGATGGGCTGGATTCCCAATGGATAACCGCCGGAAACCTGTTTAAGGATTATCCATGAGATACCGGCGGTAAAAGCCGAAACTGAGCATATCATGGCTTTTGTGTCGCTTATTCTTATCTTCGGATAATAAACGGCGCACAGCTGGAGCAGAAGTCCGGGTATTATCGCGCTTCCTATTTTATACCAAAGGTCCACCACGGACGGCATCCATAGAGCCATGGCGCATGCCATGACCGCGGAAGCCAGCATTGAAATTCTTACGGCTTTTTCCTGTTTTTGTTCCGAAAAATTAAAAATCCTGCCGATCACGTCTTTTCCCAGAGTCAAAGCGGATATCAGGAAGTTGGACTCTAAATTTGCAAGCATCGAAGAAGACATGCCCGCTATGAAAAGCCCGAGGACAACGGGCGGCAGTATCTTTTCCGCAAGCATAGGATACGCCATAAGAGGATTTTCCAGCTCAGGCATAAGCGCTCTTGCATAGAGGCCCGAGAGCGTGGTCATAGCGTCAAATACGAACCAGAAGGCTATTGATATAAGCATTCCGTTTTTCGCTGTTTTTGGGTCTTTGGCCGCGCAGGCCCGCTGGTGAAAAGAAGGTTCTACTATCGTCCATATTGCGATGAGATACCAGGTGAACACATAGCCGGGGGAAAGGCCGCCCAAGGGTTTCAGGTGTAGGACAGGCACCGAGTGCTTTATATAATCCAAACCGCCCAAAGCCATGTAGGCGAACGGAAAAATAAGGGCAAAGCCCGAAAACATCATTACTATTTGAATCCTGTTGGTGAAGTAGTCCGAACGGAATCCGCCTTTGAGAAGATAGATAAGCCCTATGGCAGAAACCGCCGCAAGCGCCCATAGAAGCGGCCAGCCGGTGCCCCATATCACAAGTATGGCGGCCATGAGTATTTCGTCCGCCGGACAGGTGAGGATGAAAATGAGCGCCGCTCCGGCTAATGCCGTTTTCCTTCCGAACGCCGTTTCAAGATGGTCCGGTATGGTAAGTCCGTGAGCCAGCCTTATTTTTCCGGCAAAGAACAAAGCATAGATAACAGTAAAGAGGTAGTACGGCAGGCCCATGACCAGCCAGTTCGCAAAGCCGTGCTTCCATGTGAATTCGCCCACTCCCAGAACCCCGCCGTAGAAAGTCGGGACCAGCGTGGCTATGAACGCCGGCAGGCTTAGACTGCGTCCCGCCAGCACGTAATCTTCCATGCCGGATCTGCGCTTCATGGACGCGCGCATCCCGACCCAGACTATGGCCAGAAAATATAAAGCCAGTATTATCAAATCAGGTTTTGACATGTTTAATTCGGGGGAATTTTAGAATTTTTTTGCGGCTGATAGCTGAAGGGGGTTAATTAAATTCTTTTTCCAGAATTTTCGCCGCTTTTTCGGGATCGTTTACGCTCATTACTATTCTTGAGCCGTTTTCACCGGAAGCGGTGCCGTAAACCGTGGTTATATTTATTCCGTTTTCTCCCAAAATTTTTGCTACCTTGTGAAGTTCTCCCGGCTGATTTCCCAGCTCAACTGAAAGGATGGTTGTTTCCACCGTAATAAATCCCGCCTGAGTGAAAATATAGCCCATGCGTTTTTCGCTGTCGATGGTTATTCTTACTACCCCGGAATCGTCCCGTATTTCAGAAGCTATGCCTACTATATTTATCCCTTCCTGAACGAAGAGCTTGGTGAATTCGCCCAAAGCTCCGGGTTTATTGGGCAGGAAAACGCTGTATTGCCTTGCGGTGCTTATAATCATAGCCGATCCTTTTGCGGATGTATTTTGCGGGGATACAACAGAATACAGAATTTTTAAAGCAGAAGCAAAAAGACAAGTTATTGTTTTACGAGCGTTTCGGCGTTTACCACTCCCCAGCCCTGCTGGCGCGCGGAATATCCCGGCAGAGGAACCGCGGCCGACTGCATCGCCTGCCTGACATTATTACAGCCAGTTATTCCCCTGCTTATTGCAAGCGCGGCGAGGCCGGATATGTGCGGCGCCGACATTGAAGTTCCGGACATCATAGTGTAATTTCCGTTGCCGAAAGTGGAATGGATTCTATCGCCCGGCGCTGTAAAAGCCACAGGGTAACCGCTGTTTGAAAATCCCATAACGGCGTCTTGCTGGTTTATTGCGGATACGGCTATAACCTGCGGATAATATGCGGCAGGATACAGCGCCTCGCTTTGCGAGTAATTGCCGGCCGCGGCAATTATAATTATTCCAGCCTCATAGGCATTAAGTACCGCCGCCCTGAATTCCGGCATATCTTCGGTCCCGCCGAAGCTCATATTTATTACGTCCATTTTATTGTTTATGCACCAATTCACTCCCTCCAATAGAAACGAGAGAGAGGTTTTGCCATTGCTGGTTAATACCTTAACGGCATAAAGGCTTGCTTTCGGCGCCGTTCCAATCACGCCGTAGCCGTTTTTTGCGGCGGCTATTGTTCCGGCCACATGCGTGCCGTGGCCGTTGTCGTCGTTCGGCGGCCTGCCCGGTTCGACAATATTAATCCCGCCTTTTATATTATCCGTCAAATCAGGATGGTAAATATCCATACCGGTGTCCATCACCGCTACTTTCACTCCCGCGCCCTGCGTTATATCCCATGCTTTCGGGGCGTTTATCCGCTCAATGCCCCATGGTATTATTTCCGGCTGGTCTCTGCGTTCTACGGCAGTTTCCGGCAAACTGTTAATCTTTTCAGCTGTTACGGATTCAGGGGCTGGAAGGTTGAACTGTATATATGCGTCTTCCCGTATTTTT
This sequence comes from uncultured Elusimicrobiales bacterium, assembly GCA_964520045.1. Classification (GTDB taxonomy): domain Bacteria; phylum Elusimicrobiota; class Elusimicrobia; order Elusimicrobiales; family CAZFMJ01; genus CAZFMJ01. Next base: position 7,604 of record CAZFMJ010000040.1, read on the forward strand.
TCTATTTTCCCGGCTTCAGGAGTGATACCGACAAGGATCGAAATGTCCGGCATGTGCGTTCTTTCAGCTATTACGATATTCAGTTTTTTTAAATCCTGCAGGACGTACATGCCCAGTTTTTCTACCGCCGCTCTGCGTTCCAGCGCAGTAGCGCCGTGCTCAAAGGTTATTATTTTTCTGGATTCCGATGCTGAGGAAGATACGGCGATAAGCATCGATATGGCGGCGGTAAATAACGATAATGTTTTCATTTTATTTATCCTTTTAAACGCCTATATGGGAAAAAATACATGTCGCTGCCGATAAAGATAGTTTAATCAAAAACCCTGCTGTTTGAAAGGGCATTTAGGCCTATTCCCAAAAGCTTTTGGACCTATAGAAACGCTGGGTCTAATTTTTTGTATAATGGATTTACTGCATAACCGTTTTTCAGCAAAGGGAGGCTAGTCCATGTTTAAAAATTACCTTAATATGATGAAATGGCCTGTAAAAATTTTAACTTCTTCCATCGGGCGGAAATTACTAATGTCTGTTACGGGCCTTGTGCTGTGCGGATTCATGTTTATGCATTTGGCCGGGAATTTTCTTTTGTTCAAAGGGCCTGAAGAATATGACCACTATGCGGAACTTCTATTGAGCAATCCATTGATTCTTTTCGCGGAAATAGGCCTGCTTGCATTATTTTTGATTCATATCTGCATGGGCGTCTGGGTGCGCTGGGAAGACTGGCGCAACCGATCTTACGGGTATGTCAAAAAAAAATGGGCGGGAGGAAGGACGATAGGCTCCGCCACTATGCTTTATACGGCGGGCATAATCCTCGCCTTTCTTGCGTATCATATACTGACTTTCAAGTATGTGGACCACAGCCAGGGGTTTTATTATATGGTGATGACGGCGTTTCAGGATCCTGTTTACGTGGGCATATACATGCTGTCTATTTTTGCGCTGGTTCTCCATTTAAGCCATGGATTTCAGAGCGCGTTTCAGACTCTGGGAGTTAATCATCCAAAATACACGCCGTTTATAAAACTGGCGGGATTTTGCATATCCGCGCTTATGGTAGGTTTCGCCTCCATAGCGCTCTTCTTTTTCTTTGGCGTAGGAGGTGGAATATGAAACTTGAATCAGCGATACCCGCGGGGCCGATAGAAAAAAAATGGGATAAACACCGCTTTGAGCTTAAGCTGGTAAGTCCCGCAAATAAGCGCAAGTTTGAAATAATCGTCGTAGGCACAGGGCTGGCCGGAGGTTCCGCCGCGGCGTCTCTTGGCGAGCTTGGATACAACGTAAAGGTTTTCTGTATTCAGGACAGCCCCAGACGGGCGCATTCCATAGCCGCGCAGGGCGGAATAAACGCGGCAAAGAATTATCCCAATGACGGCGACAGCATACAGCGGCTTTTTTATGACACCGTAAAAGGCGGAGATTACAGGGCGCGCGAAGCCAATGTATACAGGCTGGCGCAGGTAAGCAATTCCATAATAGACCAGTGTGCGGCGCAGGGAGTCCCTTTCGCGAGGGAATACGGCGGCACTCTTGCGAACCGCTCTTTCGGGGGAGCTCAGGTCTCGCGCACGTTCTACGCAAGGGGACAGACAGGACAGCAGCTGCTTTTGGGGGCGTACAGCGTTATGATGCGCCAGGCCGCCAAGGGGACCGTTAAAGTTTTTTCAAGACGGGAAATGACGGATATAGTGGTGGCGGACGGACGCGCCAGAGGCATAGTCTGCAGGAATCTCGTGACAGGCAAATTGGAGACGCATTCGGCGGATGCGGTGCTTTTGTGCACGGGCGGATATGCGAACGTGTTTTATCTTTCCACCAATGCGGCCACATGCAGCGTATCGGCCGCGTGGCAGGCGTATAAAAAAGGGGCCGGTTTTGCCAATCCGTGTTTTACGCAGATACATCCCACCTGCATCCCGCGTTCCGGCGAGCATCAGGCCAAGCTGACTTTGATGAGCGAAAGCCTCAGAAACGACGGCCGGGTGTGGGTGCCTAAAAACAAGGACGACAAACGGCCGCCCAATGATATACCTGAAGCGGACAGGGATTATTTCCTTGAAAGACGTTATCCCGGTTTCGGAAACCTTGTGCCCAGAGACGTGGCTTCAAGAGCGGCAAAAGCGATAATAGATGAAAACCGCGGCGTCGGACCAACGGGTCTTTCCGTGTATCTTGATTTCGCCGATTCAATAAAGCGCAAGGGGCTTGAGCATATAAAATCTGAATACGGCAATCTCTTTGACATGTACCTGCAGATAACGGATGAAAACGGGTATAAATCGCCGATGCGCATATATCCGGCTCCTCATTATACGATGGGCGGGTTATGGGTGGATTACAATCTTATGACTACGATCCCGGGGCTTTTCTGCCTGGGCGAAGCTAATTTCTCAGACCATGGAGCCAACAGGCTCGGAGCCAGCGCTTTAATGCAGGGGCTGGCCGACGGATATTTTGTCATCCCTTACACACTAGGCGGATATCTGGCTGGCGCCAAACTGGGCAAAGCGGATGTTTCCCATAAGGCTTTTAAGGAAGCCGAAGCGTCTTCAAAAGAAAGGATTGATAAACTGCTTTCAATAAAAGGAAAGAAAACTCCAACGGAATTTCACAGGGAACTGGGCGCCGCCATGTGGGAACACTGCGGAATGTCCAGAAATGAGCGCGGTTTGAAAAAACTGCTGGAAATAATTCCCGCGATACGCGATGAATTCTGGAAGAACGTTATCGTGTCCGGAAGAAGCGATGATTTTAATCAGACGCTTGAAAAGGCCATGCGTACGGCCGATTTTCTGGAGTTTGCCGAGCTTTTAGCGAGAGACGCGCTTGAGCGCAATGAGTCGTGCGGCGGGCATTACAGGGAAGAGTCGCAGACGCAGGAAGGCGAGGCGCGGAGAAACGACGCCTATTTTTCGCATGCCGGCGTTTGGGAATACACGGGCAAGGGCATGACTCCGGTCATGCACAAAGAGCCGCTTGCATTCGAGTCGGTTCATATGGCCGAGAGGAGTTATAAATGAGCGCTACGAATATCAATGTTACGATAAAGGTATGGAGGAGAAGCGGTCCTCAGGACAAGGGCTCAATGGCGTCTTATGAAGTAAAAGACGTTTCGCCCGACATGTCTTTTCTTGAGATGATAGATGTTTTGAATGAAAGCCTGATAAAAAGGGGCGAGGATCCCATAGCTTTTGACAGCGACTGCAGAGAAGGCATATGCGGAACATGCGGGCTTGTGATAAACGGGGACGTGCACGGTCCCGATGATCATTCCACCGTGTGCCAGCTGCATATGCGCAGGTTCAAAGACGGGGACGTAATAACAGTAGAGCCGTGGCGCGTGAAAACCTTTCCGCCTATAAAAGACCTTGTGGTCGACCGTTCCAGTTTTGACAGAGTTATACAGGCTGGAGGCTATGTGTCCGTAAACACCGGCGCCCCATGCGACGCCAATTCCATTCCTGTCCCGCATCACAAAGCAGAGGCCGCTATGGATGCGGCCGCCTGCATAGGCTGCGGAGCCTGCGTTGCGGCGTGTCCGAACGGCTCGGCCATGCTTTTTACCGGAGCTAAAGTATCCCAGCTGGCGCTTCTTCCTCAGGGCGCTCCCGAGAGGGATAAGAGAGCGCTTAATATGGTGCGGGCGATGGATAAAGAGGGATTCGGCAACTGCAGTAATGAGGCGGAATGCGAAGCTGTGTGTCCGAAAGATATCAAACTGTCGAATATAGCGCGCATGAACAGGGAGTTTATAAAAGCAAGTCTCCTGTCCGAAGAAGGCTGAAGGCTGAAGAGGGAGACGGGAGATGGTAAACGGTAGACGGAAGAGGGAAGACAGAAAACGTAAAAGATTTATTGTGGAACCGGCTACCTTCTGACAGTTATAATTTTCTTCCTGCTATTTTACTGGCTAATGTTTCTCTTTTTCCCGCTTTTTTTACCTTTTACCGTCTACCATTTACCATCTACCATCCACTGGGAGAGAATATGCCTATAAAAACCGAGAAAAAAACAGAAGAATTTGTATATCAGGAACCATTTCCTTTGGGCAAAGATACGGCAAAATACCGGCTTCTTACAAAGGACTATGTGAGCGTTTCAAAGTTCGACGGCGCGGATGTTCTTAAAATTGAGCCTGAAGGTCTGGCTTTTCTTGCCAATCAGGCGATGAGGGATGTTTCTTTTCTTTTAAGGCCGAATCATCACCAGCAGGTGGCCGATATATTGGATGATCCGCAGGCTTCCGAAAATGATAAATTTGTGGCGTTTTCCATGCTTGAAAATGCCGTTATATCCGCCAGGTTTGAACTTGCCAACTGCCAGGATACCGGAACCGCCGTTGTAGTCGGCAAAAAAGGCCAGCAGGTTTGGACCGGCGCGGATGACTGCGGGTATCTTTCCAAGGGGATATGGAAAACATATACGGAGGAAAATTTAAGGTATTCTCAGGTGGTCCCCCTTACCATGTATGATGAAAAGAATTCCAAAAACAATATGCCTGCCCAGATAGATATTTATGCCGCGGAAGGAATGGAATATAAATTCCTGTTTTTGGCGAAGGGCGGGGGGTCTGCCAACAAGACGATGCTTTATCAGGAAACAAAGGCGCTTCTCACTCCGGAAAAATTAAAAAATTTTCTTATTGAAAAGATGAAAATGCTGGGCACCGCGGCCTGCCCGCCGTATCATATAGCTTTTGTCATAGGGGGCACTTCCGCCGAGACCTGCCTTAAGACGGTGAAACTCGCGTCCGCCGGATATCTGGATAAACTGCCTTTGTCGGGCAGCGAGGGAGGCAGGGCTTTCAGGGATGCGGAGCTTGAAAAAGAACTGCTTGAAGCGTCAAGGCATATAGGTTTCGGAGCGCAGTTTGGGGGCAAGTATTTCGCCCATGACATAAGAGTCATACGGCTGACGCGGCACGGAGCGTCATGTCCCGTCGGGATGGGTATTTCCTGCTCGGCGGACAGGAATATTCTGGCGCGTATCGACAAGAACGGCATATGGCTTGAGGAGCTGGAACGCAATCCGGAAAGATTTATTCCGGAGAAATATAAAAAGGGATTTTCTTCATCCGGAGAAGTTAAGATAAATCTTAACAGGCCGTTAAAAGAAGTTCTAGCGGATCTTTCAAAATACAAGGTCGGAACGCGTCTTTCTCTTTCCGGAAGGCTTATGGTGGCAAGAGATATGGCGCATGCAAAGCTGAAAGAGATTTTGGATTCAGGCAAAGACCTCCCTGATTACGTGAAAAACCATCCTGTTTATTACGCCGGCCCCGCCAAAACTCCCAAAGGAAAACCTTCGGGCTCATTCGGCCCGACCACTGCCGGAAGAATGGATTCTTATGTGGGATTGTTTCAGTCAAAAGGCGCTTCGCTTATAATGATAGCCAAAGGAAACAGAAGCAGGCAGGTGACCGATGCCTGCAAAAAATACGGCGGTTTTTATCTGGGCTCCATAGGCCCGCCGCTCTTTTGGCTGAAAGAAACATAAAGAAAGTAGAGGCCGCCGATTATCCCGAACTGGGCATGGAATCGGTATGGGCCATAGATGTCGAGGATTTTCCGGCTTTTATCCTTGTGGACGACAAGGGCAATGATTTCTACCAGCAGTATAATTAAAAATATGGCTCTTCCGTATTTAGCGTGGGCGCGGGTTAGTCATGAAATTGCCCCTCCGCCACGTAGGAAACCCTCCCGTGGTTTCCCTCCAACCATAAAAGGTTGGAGCCTCCCATCCGCTATGTGGCTGCGGAGCAATCCCATGACTGACCCTTGGTGCGCGTGATAGGGCTGTAATAATAAATTTACCGGCTGAAAAGCCGGAAGAACTTAAAATATTTATTACCTGAGTGTTAAAATATGATTTCCCGAGATGAGGCCTTTTTTAAAGTCATTGAAAGTACCCCTGTTATGCCGGCGGAAAAAATAGAGCTTGGCTCCGCCGCCGGCAGGGCGTTGGCGGAGGATTTGACGGCTTTGGAAGATTTTCCGGTGTTTGACAACTCGGCGGTCAACGGATATGCCGTAAAAGTTGAAGACCTCGCCGGCGTCTCTAAAAAAAATGCCGCCGCGCTTAGAGTCCCTGATGCTGTTTATGCGGGCGATTTTAAAAATATTAAACTAAAAGCCGGAGAGGCGGTGCGCATAATGACCGGAGCGCGGGTTCCGGAGGGAACCGAAGCTATTGTAACGCAGGAGTTCTCAAGATTTTCAAGAGCAGGTGAAATAGAGATTTTTCACGCTCCTTTTGCGGGCGAGAATATCCGCAGGAAAGGCTTTGATGCGCGCAAGGGCGATAAAATCCTTCAGAAGGGCGATGTTTTAAACCCGTATAAGATCGCCCTTCTTGCGTCGCAGGGCATAGCGCATATAAAAGTGTTTAAAAAACCCTATGTTTTTGTCGTGGTGACGGGGGATGAATTGGCCGAGCCGTATGAGACAAATCCTGCTCATGGTAAAATACGCAACGCAAACGGTCCCGGTCTTATGGCTGGTCTTAAATCCAGCGGAGCGGTTGCTGTTTATAAAGGGATAGCGCCGGACAATGAATATGAGCTTAGAAAAATCCTGTATGAAACCCTGACCACCGCCGATATGGCTGTTATAAGCGGGGGGCTCTCTGCGGGTGAATGTGGCTATACAAGAATGCTTTTAAAGGAAATGGGATTGGAAGAAATATTCCGGCAGGCTGTGATAGGTTCCGGCAGTCAGCTTCTTTTCGGGCTGTGGAACGGAAGGCCGGTTTTCGGTCTACCCGGCAATCCCCTTTCCGCTCTTTTATGTTTTGATGAATTCGTCAGGCCCGCGATCAAAAAAATGCAGGGCGTCATTCCTCAGGCCGGCGGATATCCGATGACAGGCTTTGCCGTTAATAAATATCCCATAGAAAAAAAAGATACGCATCAGTATCTTTTCTGTATCGCAAAAGAGACAAAAGAAGGCTTTCGCCTGTATATCATGGAACAGCAGGATCGCGATACGCTGGCGGCCTCTGCTAAAGCCGATGCGGTCGCGCTTGTTCATCCCGGCACAGACAGAATAATTCCGGGGGGAAAACTCCCCTTCCGCTGGATCGGGTAATATATTGAGAATTCATATGTATTTTATTCATGGTTTAATAGTAATTGCCGCGCTGTCCGCGCAATATATTTATGCCGCCGAGGAATCCTCTTTTGCGTACAGCCAATATCGGAATGGGAATCTTACCGATGCCGCACGGGCGTATATGAAGGAAGCCTATGCGTCGCCGGATGATCCCGATCCATTGCTGAACGCCGCCGTTATATTTGAGGAGATAGGAATGGTCAAGGAAGCTGTTTTGACCATGGAAAAGGCCGCTTCCATAAAAAACGGCGATGCGGATATTTTCAGCGAATTGGGGTGGATGAAATTTCATGCGGGAGATTTTGCGGGAGCGAGGGAGGCTTTCCTGCAGGCTCTTGCTATAAATCATTCGCATGAAAGGGCAATGCTGGGCACAGGTCTTGTTTATGCAAAACTGGGAGAGCGCAATATTGCGCTGGAGATGCTTGAAAGATATCAAAAATTAAAGCCGTTCTTTGCCGGCATGGATTACCTTATGGGGGAAACCTATTTTAATTTCGGCATGTATTACGACGCGGTTGACCGGTTTAAGCAGGCTATTAAAAAGGATTTTACTTTTGAGGAAGCGGAAAAGCCGCTTGCGAGGGCGCTGAAAAAACAGAGAGAAACCAAGCAGACCTCGTCGGAATATTCAAAGTCCAGGGAAGGCGCGGAGGCCTCCGGCAAGACAGACGCAGGCGCGCCTGTTGAGGGAGAAAAACATGAAGAACCGTTTCCCGCGCAAAATATTGAAAAATCATCATCCGCGTCGGATTTTTCCAGGCTTCGGCAGGGCTTTGTTATAAGAGTCGGGATAGGCACGTACGGCAAAGGGGTTCAGCCCTATAATAAATCCGTGTCATTTCAGGCTACAACTCCCTTTTTGCTGATAGGAAAAAAGACAGGCAGGCTGTATGAGAGAGGCGGGGCTAAGCAGAAATGGACGGCTAAATTCAGGGCAGGCAGAGTGGAAATTTATAACGCGGACGGCGTTATGCTCGGAAAATTCAAAGATGAAGTCATAATAAAACCGGAGCGGGATACCGGCACAGTGATAATTAATGACATCAGATATGGAAGGGGATATCCATGGTCGGATATCTCGGATATGGAATATAGAGGCAGGATACTGCTTGCGCCTTCCGCGCGCGGGATAAGAATCGTTAATGAGCTCCGGACGGAAGAATACTTGTTAAGCGTTGTGCCTTCAGAGGTGATTGCTTCATGGCCCGAGGATGCGCTTAAAGCTCAGGCCGTTATAGCCAGGACACAGGTGCTTATACGACGGCTTAAGGGCGGGCTGCACAAAAAACAGGGATACCATCTATGCGACAGCCAGCATTGCCAGGCATATAGGGGTGTTCGTTCGGAGTCTCCCGCAACGCAGAGAGCCGTCATTGTGACTCAGGGAGAGGTGTTGACTTACAGGGGAAGGCCCGCCTATACATTCTATTATTCAAATTGCGGAGGGCATATCCAGTCTTCGGGAGAGGTGGAGGGATGGGGAAAAGTGGTGTATCTTCAGGGAAAACCCGATGCGCCCGAAAATGGTTTCATGCGGCAGGATTCGCCGTGGAAATTCCGTTTATGGATTACTTCGGATCCGCCCGCTTACTGCAATTATTCCGGAGTGGTGCCTTATACGGAATTCAGATGGCTGAGAATTGTGCCGTATGAGGAAATAAGCGCCAAGCTGAACAGGAAACTGGGAATAGGCAGGCTCAAAGCTATAATACCTTTAAACAGAAGTCTTTCCGGTAATGTAAACGCGATAATGTTTTGGGGCGCTAAAAAAAAGGTGATTGTAAAAAAAGAGCATATGATAAGATATCTGACCGGTTTGGGCCAGATAAGAAGCACGCTTTTTAATATATATCCGCACAGGAATAGCCAGGGCAAGACGGAATCCTATTGGATACACGGGGGAGGGTGGGGACACGGCATCGGGCTGTGTCAATCGGGAGCCGCAGGCATGGCCGGAAAAGAAGGGAAAAACTACAAAGAGATACTACAGTTTTATTATCCCGGCACTTCCCTGCGTAAAGTTAAATATAAATAATAAGACGGGAGAGGGTAGACGGTAAAACAAAAATGATTTTCTATTTTTCCGTCTACCGTTTACCGTCTCCCATCTATCGTCTTTTGACGAGAAGGTCGGAAAACAAATCCGTTCTTCTGTCTTTAAAGAGGTCGTTATGCGGAGTTATTCTCTTGCGCAGGGCGAGGGCCGCGTCTATTCGCGCTGTCGCGCAAAAGGACCGTTTTTCGGGGGCTTTAATCAGGATTTCCCCCCGGGGGCTTACTAATTGGGATTGGCCTATAAATGTCAGGTTTTTTTCCGTTCCAATCCTATTTGCTGTTACGGTGAATATTCTGTTTTCAAGGCTTCTTATCCTCATGCCTGAAGGCCCCCACGGCAGCACTAAATTAGCCGGATGAGCCACGATCTGGGCGCCTTTGAGGGCCAGCGTTCTGCATGCTTCCGGAAAAAACCAGTCAAAACATATCATAAGCCCCAGCGATACTCCCTTAAATTTTTCCACCCAATAGCCCGTGTCGCCTTTTGAAAAAAAGAGTTTTTCATTAAAAAAAAGATGCGATTTCCTGTAGACCCGCCAGCCGTCCGGCATCGCCAAAATGGCGGAGTTGAAAAGTTTTTTTCCGGATTTTTCAACGATCCCTGCGGCGACTGCGCAGTCGTTTTTAGCGGCAAAATCCAGCAGGGCAATAGATGTCCGGCCTGAAGGGATGGATTCAGCCGCTTTTTCAGCCTGCCCTCTGGAGGAAAAATTATAGCCTGAAGCAAAAAATTCCGGCAGAACCCAGAAGTCAGCTTTTTTGAGCGACATTTTTGCAAGACATCCGGCGATATTGCGTTCGATATCGAGGAATTTCGGGTCGTTCTGAACAATGCCCACGGTAAATTTTTTAGTTTTCATACAGCTATTATATATTTTAGAGAATAAAAAAACACCCCGTTTTACGGGGGTGTTTTTTTATTTAAACTTTTACGGTTAATTAATTCCAGGGCGCGTCGGCTTTGGGCGCGGTTATTTTCCCCGCGTCTATCATGCCGAATCCCTGTTCGTTCTTTGTTAATTTGGGCAGAAGGACGGCTGCATTCTGCAGGGCTTTTCTGATTGCGTCCGGTCCTTTGCTGCCTAGTGAAACAGCCAGAGCCGCAAGGCCTGTGGCATGGGGGCATGCCATGGAGGTTCCCGAGGCTGTTTTGTATCCGCCGCCCTTATATGAAGAATTAATATCTACACCGGGCGCAATAAATGCTATCTGCGGACCTCTGCTTGAGAAGTAGGCGATAGCGTCTTTTGAATCGCTTGCGGATATCGCGATAGCCTGAGGATACGCGGCTGGATAGCCTACTGATCCGCCTGAATTGCCGGCTGCGCAGATTATCGTAACTCCGGCGTTATATGCGGCTTTCATTACGGCTTCCATCGCTGCGTTTCCGGACGGAGCTCCGAGGCTCATGTTGACTACGTCCATTTTGTTCGTTATGCACCATTCTATTCCGGCTATAACGTTGGAATAGGTGCCGCCTCCGCCAGCGTCAAGAACTTTTACGGCATAAAGAGAGGTGGCGTGCGCAATTCCCACTACGCCGTTTGAGTCTTTCTTCGCGGCGATCGTTCCGGCTACATGCGTTCCGTGGCCGTTGTCGTCATCAGGCGTCTTTGCCGGGTCAACGGCATTGTATCCGCCGGCGATCCTATCCGCTAATTCGCCGTGGTCGAGGTCTACTCCGGTGTCGACTATGCTCACTTTAACTCCGGCTCCCAATGTTCCGTTGTTCCACGCCGCGGTTGCGTTTACGCGGGCTACTCCCCATGGAATTTCGGGGTCAGGCTGAGTCGTGGGATCTGATGCTGCCGGGACTTGAGGCGCTGTCGTGTTCGCTTTGGCTCCTGCCATGACTGATTCAACGCTGGGCAGTTTTATGTCGGATAGGTACTTGGGCGCGGCTTCTATCCATTTTATGTACGGGTCGGCGTCTATCCGCACCGCCCCGCTCATATTGTTGCGAAGATCCCTGTCGCTTTTGGTGTTTTGAAATACGGCGGCGACGGCATTTATGACGGGCAGTTCTCTTACTATTTTGCCGCCTGCTTTTGTTACGGCGCTAAGTCTTTCGGCGCGCGGAATATCGGACGAGAACGTAACTATTCTCTGCTCCGCATAGGCCGTGCATGTAAACACAAGGGCCATGACGGCCCACATCCAAGTTAGCCTGACACTGCGCATTTTTTTCTCCTCCCGGTCTGCGATTTTTAGCCGACATTTATATTTACCCTGAATACCCAAAAAAAGCATGGGCCTTTTGGAACTATTTTTAGACCAAAAGGCCCACGAAAAAAAGGGGGCTTAAGTCCCACTCTTTGTTGCAATCATTTGTGATGCGCGCGATATCGGGGGAGCATAAAAGTATCGGAGGGTGATTTTTTAGCTAAGGCTTTCAAAACGTTTAATGAGATTCATGTTGGCGTCGTGGCATGGCGTAATTTTAAGCTTATCCAGCACTTTGGACGGCTCCAAATCCAAGTCGCCCAGGTTAAAATAATTATGTTTTATTGTTTTATAAAGCGCTTCCGCCTCTTCATTCGCGGCTTTTACCAGCCGTTTTAAAATTTCAGCGGCATACGGTTCGTCGTTTATGCGGTCTTTAAGATAGTTCCGCCATAGGTAATAGCGCACTTCGTTAAAATAGTGGTGAATGTCTTTGGTTGCCAAATGCAGATTGTTTAAATTCGAAAAATCCCTGTTTCCTACTTTTGAGGTCTTGTTGATTGTAACGGAAAATGTGTCCGCAATAAGCTCATGATAAGCTATTATGGAGCGTTTATTCAACTCCACGATCCGGAATGCGGTTTTTTCTTCAGGAGTCAGCCTGCTGAAATAATCTTTGCCCAGTCCGCCTATTTGCTCTAATCTCTTCTTCGCGGCGAACACGGTTTTTTGGGCAAGCAGACGTTCCCGCTCTGTTTGTAAAGCGAATGCAGTGCGGTATTGATAAAATACCGCATGGCCGTTTTCATGGAAAGCAAGCGTTTTAAATTTGGAAACTTCAACGTTTTCGCCGATTTCGCATATTATTTTTTCGCCGAGATATTTTGTTACGCCGCCTGCTTCATCTGGCGCAGAGCGCGGATTGATTTCCCAAATGACGGTTTTTGCATTTTTTCCCAAGAGATCATCCATTATTTTTTCCGCGAATGCGCCGTCTTTTTTAAATTCTGTAATAAGATATTTGTTGACTTGCTTGTTTTTGCACGTTGATTTGATGAGAATAAGCGATTTTTGGGCAAAAGAGCTTATTATCTTCAGGACGGGCTTGGCAACGGGTGGTATGCGGCTTAGCCCAATGGCATGCGCGGCTGATAATCCTGTGACACAAATCAGCACAGCAGCCAGTTTTGTGTGATGTTTCATGGTTTTGCAGCCTCAAATCTTTTTATTAACCTGCGGTTAAGTTCCTCAACTGAAGGAATTGCAAGCACATCTTCATCAGGAAGCTTGCGCAGGTTCCCTGATAAAAAATATTTTTGTTTTGAAGCCTGATATATATCCTCAATTTCCTCAACGCATACCCGCATAAGTCGTCTGAGCACGTTCGTCGTATATTGAGTATCCTCTATGCGATCTTTTAGGCAATACTGCCACAAGTATCCTCTAACCGGATGTAAATCATAGCGTTGTTTTGCGCTAACATAGCCTTCGATATTGGGGCTGAATGTGGAAAAATCCCTAAAAGCAAGTTTCGGCCTTTTAAGCGTTACAACTGCGAAAGCATCCGCCATAAGTTCATCATAGCGCAATGCAACTGTTTTATATATCTGTGACATTCTTAAGGCCGCAAGTTCTTCAGCTGTCAAAAGCTCCTGCCACCGAGGATTTGCTGTCTGTTTGGCAAGCTCTCTGGCTCTTGCTATGCCTGTTGCCGCCGCATAATGGGTTTGATATCTCTCCAGCCCTGCCGGTGAAAACATTATTTGGTAATCAAAGAATACGGCATGGCCGATTTCATGGAAAGAAACATTTTGCACCCACACGGCATCCTTTGCTGCGTCGACAAGACACGTCATCTTGTTTCCGGGATAGGAATTAGTGCCTGCTATTTTGCCAAGGCCGGGCATATATACGATCGACAATTCTTTGGGTTTTAAGGGATGGGTTTTGCCTAGAATCTGTTCGGCTATGGTATCGGCTCTGGTTATATCCTGCATAAATTCTTTTTTAAGATAATTCAATATCTGCGGGTTTTTGACATTTTTGGAGATGATAAGGTTTATAAGGACAGGACTGACCTTTTTCCCCATGCCCGTCTCAACCGGAAAATAGTCAGGCATGGCGTCGGGCATGTTTATGGCTTCAAGCGCAGACCGCTGCGGTGGGGGTAACACGCCTGCGGATATCGCGACGGCAGAGAATGCTGCTGTAAAAAACATTATCACCAGTTTTTTCATTTTTTATCCCGGTCCTTTATTTTGCAGTCTTACAATTTTTTTAATCCAGAGCGTCTCACCCGAGTAAGAGTATTATATCAGGAACTCTTAGAAGCGACAAGAGACTTTAGTCCTAACAATAATATACCTCAAAGGCCTATGTCGAAATTAGTCCAGATTTTATGGAGCGGTCAAGAGCTGATACGGGAGCGGGAATTAGGGGTAAAAAATTGCTACAATAAATTTGCTTAAAATAAAAAGAGAGGGAGGCCGATTATTATGAGGTTTGAATTAAAATCCGTCCAACCCAGTTCAATAGTCATATCTTCACTTCCTGCGGTGCTGTTTTTCTTGGGGCTTATCGGAGGGGTGGTCACATTTGTTGTTCTTCCTAATGCGCAGGCGGATCCCATGTCGGGAGTTGAAAGGATAATGGCGTCGGGATTATTCGGTCTGCTTTATATGTTTTTAATGCTCGCCCTGTGCGTCGTGGTAGCTTTCCTTTATAATCTTTTTACTCAGACTATCGGGATGAAGGGCATAAAGCTGGAGCTTGATGAGATAGGCGAAACCGATAATCTGCGGGCGAAACCGGATAATAATACTTCGGAGAAAACTGATTAATTTTACGGAATATCGGCGATAGATGTATATATTTCCTTATTAAGGAGAACCATATACCGTGAGGATAAATGTGATATTTGCTTCGCGGGACATATCCCGCGCTTCTTTGTTCCTTGAAATGCTGGGGCGCAACGGTTATTCAGTCGTAACCGCGCAGAAGTCCAAGGAAATTCTCGGTCTTCTTGCCCAGAAAAGCTGCGACCTGCTTATTTTAGGCCATCATCTTGCGGATGAAGACGGGCTGTCTTTTTTGAAGAGTCTGCGCAACCGCACAAAAACTCTTCCCGTGGTGGCATATCTCGAATCTCCGGATTTGATTCTTGAGCACGTCCCGCCGGCTCTGCACGCCGAAATGTCGGCAACGGCCGCGTCTAGAACCGGCGGCCATTCCGCCATGAAGATAACGCTGAAGCTTGCTTTCTTCCAGCTTGGCGCGGATGAGTGCCTGAATTTCAGCCAGGATATGCAGGAATCTCTGGCCAGAATAAGGGCGGTGATGCGAAGAACATCTTCAGGCAATATGGAAGAAGTGATGAAGATGGGGGAGATAGAGCTTAATTTGAGCAGTTATACGCTTAAAATAAACGGCAAAAATGTGCCGCTTACGGCCAAAGAGCTGGATTTGCTGTATGTTTTCATCAGTTCTCCCAACAGGGTGCTCAGCCGTCCGTATCTTATTGAAAGGGTCTGGGGATATAATTATTTCGGCTCGCCGCGCACCGTGGATGTGCACGTAAGGCGGCTTCGCGAAAAACTTGGAGCGGCTTCCCGCTATGTGCATACGGTTCCATGCGTAGGATATAAGCTGGTGCCGCCGGGCCAGCGCTGAATTCTCTCGGCAGGCAAGTAAGAAGAAGGAGGAACGATAATGACTCAAGGCATAAGTATACTCATAATAGACGATGACGCGCATCTTCGCGAAAGCCTTGCTGAAGTGCTGGATCTTGAGGGATATGCGTGTCATATGGCCGGGACCGCCAAGTCCGGCGTTGAAATGGCGCATAAGCTTAATCCGCAGGCCATTATAATGGATATTCAGCTTCCGGACTCAAGCGGATTTCAGATTTGCCAGGAAATAAGAAAATCTTCCAAGGACACGGTGATAATAATGATGACGGGAAGATTCCTTTCTCCGGAGGAAAAAACCCAGGGATTCGGACTTGGAGCGGATGATTATATAACCAAGCCTTTTGACCTGCGCGAGCTTTCTATACGGATAAAACAATTGCTTGCAAGAAGGAGACAGGTATGAATAGAATTATTTTTGCGGCGCTGTTCGGCGCCGGCATATGTTCAGCTCAGGCAAGCGCCGCTGATGCCGCTCCTTTGAAGGTGGAATTGGTTTGGGAGGGGATGGACGGCCAGGCATGGACGCCGTATTTCCTTCTCAATGCGGTACAGAAAAGACTTCCGCCCGGAGCGCTGGATATAAAAATTGCATATCTGGCGAATAAGGACGAAAAAGGCGCATGGAAAGCCAAAGGCGGGCAGGAAGAGCTTGATGAATTAATGCGCATGGCGGTTATTCAGGATTTATATCCAAAACAATTTTGGAATTATCTTGCGGGAAGAAGCCTTAATCCATGGGGAGACGGCTGGAAGGAGGCGGTCGGGTTCGCGGGAATTTCTACCGCCAAGCTCGCGGACGGCGTGAAGAACAACGGCGCCAATCTGCTTGAGAAACATTGGAAAAGCCTTCAGCAGCGCAAAGACGAAAAAAGCCCGCTGTTTATCGAAGGCAAGCCGTATAAAGGGGATTGGAGGCTTCTATCTTTGACTGAGGCGGTAAATTCGCTTCTTCCCAAAACGCAGCAAATAAGCATGCCCGCCGCTCCTAAAATCTCGGCTTCCGCTCCGCCCAAATTATGGGTTATAACCAGCAAGGCGGATACTTTCGCCGGCGAGGATAATAATATTACGGCGGCATTGTCAAAAAACTTTCAAGGCATGAAAGCGGAAACGGTGGAGTATGATTCCGCGGAATTTAAATCAAGATTCGGCGGTCTTAACGTTAAATTTCTGCCGGCTTATGTCATTGAAGATGTTCCGGCGGTAAGAGATGTTTTTAACGCATATATTTCGAGAGGGCTTTTTACGCAGACGACCGGCTATTTAATGCTTTCTGAAAGAAGCCGGGAAGGCATTTTGCTTAAGCAGACCAAAACGCCTGGCACGCTGGAGCTTTTTGTGATGGCTCAGTGTCCTTACGGCGTTCAGGCCGAGAATTTAATTGTGGAGGCTGTATCCAAGAAACTCATTCCCGACAATGTTAAAATCAGGCTCAGATTCATAGCAGATGTTATTGAGGAAGAAGGCAAAGAAAAGAAATTCCAGAGCCTTCACGGCCCGGCTGAATGGGAAGAGGATGTGCGCCAGTTGATGATACAGGAAAAATACCCCGACAAGTTTTTTGCGTATCTTTCGGCCAGAAACGCGGAGCCCGGCTCAAGTTTATGGGAAGAGGCGGCAAAAAAAGCCGGAATAGATCCGGCGGTAATAATCGCCGAATTTGATAAAGGCAAAGCCTTGCTTGAAGCAGATGCAAAAATAGTCTCCGAATTGGGAATAAATTCGTCTCCTACGTTTCTATGGGAAGGACGGACGCTTGTGAGCGGAGTGGCGGGACTTCAAAAAATCAAAGGTTTTGAGAAGGTCCCGGCTCAAGGCCAGGCTTCCGGAGGCTGCCAGGGGAAAAAATAAATGCTCAGCTGAATAGGCTGAAGGCAGTTAGACTGAAGGTACAGATAAAAAATCAGTAGTTTTCAGCCTTTCCGCCGTGGTGTTTGGCGGACAGTCTAACAACCTGCGCAGTTGCTATTACTACCTTATGAATATTCGCGGTATGAAATGGGGGCTGTTCCATAAGTTTCTGCTTATATTCGGGCTTATTTCCCTT
>CAZFMJ010000041.1:0-24388 GCA_964520045.1 uncultured Elusimicrobiales bacterium
TCCTTCCCTTGAACGTTCGCCGACTCCGCCGAAAACGGAGCAGCCGTGGTGCTGTCTGGCCACATTGTTTATAAGTTCCATGATAATCACGGTCTTTCCGACTCCGGCGCCCCCGAATAACCCTACCTTTCCGCCTGTCACATAGGGCGCAAGCAGATCTATGACTTTTATTCCCGTTTCAAATATTTCAAGAGAAGTCTCCTGCTCCACAAGAGCCGGGGCCCGCCTGTGTATCGGAAGCCTTTCTTTTGTCTGTATCGGACCGCGGTAATCCTGCGGCTCTCCCAAAACATCTATAAGCCTTCCCAGACAGCCGTCCCCCACCGGCACCATAAGCGGGCTTCCGGTATCCACGGCGCTAAGCCCTCTTTTAAGTCCTGTGGTAGGTCCCAGGCTTATAGTCCGCACTATATTGTCGCCAAGATGCTGAGCGGCTTCTACCACAACCGTGCTTTCGCTTTGTCCCTGCTCTCCCTGATATTTCACATGGATTGCATTTAAAATGGCCGGAAGTTTTCCCGGCTCAAATTCAATATCTATAACCGGCCCTATAATCTGCACGACTTTTCCGATATTCATAAAGTTTCCTTTATCCGTTATCCATTAAGCGCTTCTGCTCCGCCTACGAGTTCCGCCAATTCTTTGGTAATCATCGACTGGCGCATGCGGTTAAGCCTTAATGTCAAAGATTCTATGAGGTCTGCCGCGTTTTTGCTTGCAGATTCCATAGCGTTCATTCTGGCGGCAAGCTCCGCGGACTGTGATTCCAGAAGCATCCGGTAAAGCTGCGCTTTTATATACCGCGGGAGCAGAGCCTCTAAAAGCTTCCTTTTCCCGGGCTCGAAAAGAAAATCTTTATATGGTTTTACCATTCCGCCCGCCGGAAAACCCGATTTTTCAAGCAGGCCTTTTTCAAGCGGAATAAATTCTTTTGCCACTATCTGCTGGCTCATGAGCGATTTGAACTCGTTATATATAACGGTAACGCTTTCAACCCGCTTATTCGCATAAATATCAAGAACTGCATTGCCGAGCATATCCGCATGCACATAGCCCGCCCTTGGGAATATGCCTACCGATTCATATGCCAGTTCCAGATCAATGCCTTTAAGACGGCGTATAAAATCACGGGCCTTTTTCCCCACCACCGCCGCATAAATCTTTTTGTCCTGCCGCGTTTTAAGCCAATCAAGCGCGGCGCGCAGAATATTGGTGTTAAAAGCCCCGCAAAGTCCCTTGTCGGAAGATACCACGATAAGCCCGAAAGAATCCGCCCCGCTCCGCGGGACAGCGAAGCAGTCCCGCGTTGTTCGCGGGGCAGTCTTTCTTGTTGATTCTGCGGAATCCGGTTGTTTTTTTTGAGAAAAAAGATTGTATACCGGAGAATTTTGGAAATCCTCTTCGTTTAATTCTCCCCTTAAGTCCCGTATCATCTCCTCCATTTTAAGAGCAAATGGTCTTGCGGCCAGAATCAAAGCCTGCGCCTTGCGTATGCGCGCCACCGCCACCATTTTCATGGCATATGTTATCTGCTGCGTAGACTTAACAGATTTTATGTTCCTGCGGATATCTCTTAAAGAAGGCATAGTATAAAAACAAACTCAAAACTCTAAATCCAAATTCCAAACCTTTATTGTTTTTGATTTCGCAAAATTTCCCTCAATTTCTTATCAAGAATTGGCAAATTGCTTTTTATTGTCGGCCAGACAATATCCCAATTTACTCCAAAATAAAAATGGGCGATTTTATCCCGCATGCCTGCAATGTTTTTCCAATCAATATCTTTATGCTGCGATTTTAAATTGGGGGAAATATTTTTAACAGCTTCTCCGATTATTTCAAGGTTGCGGATGACCGCATCCTGCGTTTTTATATCCCGAAGAAAAGCCGGGTAATCCATGTTTTTGGTAAAAATACCGATTCTATCAATAGATCCCACAATATCTTCAAGAAGCTCGGGATCTCTGCGCTTAGACATAAATTGCCGTCCTTTTAATTTCTTCTGCTACTTTTTTTATCCTTATACTGCGTATGCCGTCCGGTGTGAGAATATCAACTTTCCGCTTAAAACGCCTTTCAAGAAAACCGGACAAATTCATAAAACTCTTAAAATCCGGTTTTTGGAATTCCACAATGAAATCCATGTCGCTGTTTTTTGTTTGTTCGCCTCTGGCAAACGAACCAAATATCCCGATTTTTTTAACGCCATATTTTTTAAAATCATTTTTACAGCCGCGCAATTTGCTCAGTGTTTTATTAACCGCCAATTTACTGTTTTTCATATATTTGTTTTATTTCACAAATCTTCACGCCATTGATCGAATTTATTGCGTTGCCACTCTACGGTAGTCGGGGTAGTCCAGACCAGGCTTAGATTCTTCTTAAAGCGAATTGTTTCTTTCTCCATGGCGCCCCATCGCCGCGTTGCCCAACTTTAGAGCATAGCTAAAAAGTAACGACCCTATCGCTATCTTTGATGATTTCATACATATCCTTCATCGTAGAGAGCGGGCACATTTCATTGCCCCCCTGTTCCCTGGATTTAATACAGGTTCCACAAGCAAATATTTGTCCGCCAGACTTCAAAAACTTGTCTGCCTGCTCAATCGTATTGAACTTATCAGTGCTGACTTTCTGATATTCAACACCCTTACCCAAAAAAAAGACTTTGACCTCATCCTTTTGACAGATGGAAAAATTTGCGTACCTCAAAGCATTCCAGCATGTTTCCGCGTCATTAACGGAAATAATGAGTCCGATTTTCATAGCGCCTCCAGTTTGGTTTCATAAAAATATTTTGTGCTTTCTGTGCTTTTTGTGGCCAATCTGCCGTAATTTTTATGTCATTTAATCCTTACGTGAGGGCGCAGGAGGGTTTTTTTGACTCCTTTTCAAGAGTATCGACATAATCCTTTATGCCCCGCTCCAGATTCCATTCAGGCCTGTAATTTAAGTATGTTTTCGCATGGCGCAAATCAGCCTGCGTTTTGTTCTGGTAAAAAGAATATGTATTATCGAAATATTCGGGGGCAAGGTTTAATTTCATCGCGCTGTTAAGGCAGTCTATGACTTTATTGAAATTTTCAGGCTGGCCCGTGCCCGCATTAACAATACAGCTTTTTACCGCATCCAAAGCATTGAGATTTGCGCGCACTATATCTTTAACATAGACAAAATCCCGCATCTGCTCTCCGTATTTAAAAATCCGCGGTTTCTTCCCCGCCTTCATCTGCAGATAAAGCTGATACATCATGCTGGCGACCTTTCCCTTGAAATTTTCGCCCGGACCGTAAACATTGAAATATCTCAGACCCACCACTGTGAAATCCGGATGCTTTTTGGCGAATTTTTCCGCCGCCTTATCCATTTCAACCTTGGAAAATCCATAAATATTCTCGGGCGTCATATCCTGATCCTCTTTCATCGGGCACTGTCCGTTTCCGTACACTCCCGCGGAAGAGGCATAAATGATTTTTCTTACTCCCCTGTTTTGGGCGAATTCCAGAATATTTTTAAATCCTTCCACGTTGACCTCCATCATCCTGCGCTGGTCCATAACCGTGGTATCCGTTATCGCCGCCTCATGAAAGACGGCGTCCAGTTCGCCGATATTTTTCTGCCATGCGGTTTCGCAGATACTGCCCGCGATCACCTGGCCGTTAAAACCTGTAAGATTCTTGAAGTTGCCGGATGAAAAATCATCCAGCACGGCCACCTCGTATTTCCTGTCTTTTTCAAGAGCAAAAGCCAGATTGCCGCCGATAAAACCCGCGCCGCCCGTCACAAGACATTTCATATTCATTCTCCGGAAAAACCCCGTCACCAGCCGCCCAGCGGCCCAACCGTCTACCATTTACCGCTCTTCCAACAGCCTAACCGACCTATATCTTCTTAAACTCCGTTATCAAAGAAACTATCTTTTTCTCAAGACCCTCGTCCACATCCTTTTTTTCCTTTATCTCCGCCAGTATTCCCGGCTGCTTGTCTTTTATATATTTCAGCAGCCCCGCCTCAAAAGCTTTTATTTTCTCAACGGGGATATCGTCCAAAAATCCCAGCGTGCCCGTAAAAATAACCAGCACCTGCTCTTCCATGGGCATGGGTTTATACTGGTCCTGTTTTAAAAGTTCCACCATCCTTTCACCTCTGGCCAGCTGCAGCTGGCTGGACTTGTCAAGCTCAGAGCCGAACTGCGCAAAGGCCGCCATCTCATTATACTGGGCAAGGTCAAGCCTGAGTTTCCCCGCCACGCGCCTCATGGCTTTTACCTGAGCGGAACCGCCTACGCGCGAAACGGAAATTCCCACATTGAGCGCCGGCCTTATGCCGGAATAAAAAAGACCGCTCTCAAGATAGATCTGCCCGTCCGTTATGGAAATAACATTTGTAGGAATGTACGCGGTGACATCATTCGCCTGCGTTTCTATCACGGGAAGCGCGGTAAGAGAACCTCCGCCGTTTTTTTCATTGAGTTTGCATGCTCTTTCCAGCAGTCTGGAATGAAGATAGAACACATCTCCGGGATAGGCCTCGCGGCCCGGAGGACGGCGCAAAAGCAGGGACATCTGCCTATATGCCTGCGCATGTTTTGAAAGGTCGTCGTATATTATCAGAACATGTCTTCCGCTCCACAGAAATTCCTCGCCTATGGCGCATCCGGCGTACGGAGCCATATAAAGAAATGCCGCGGGCTCGGCCGCGCACGCCGAAACCACTATTGAATAATCCATAGCTCCATATTCATCCAGCGTATGTATCACTCTCGCCACCGTGGACTGCTTCTGGCCTATGGCCACATAAATGCATATCGGCCGTTTCTCCGGAGGCTCGTTTCTCTGATTTAAAATAGCGTCAATCGCCACCGCCGTCTTTCCCGTCTGCCTGTCGCCTATTATAAGCTCTCTCTGCCCTCTGCCTATGGGCACAAGACCGTCTATGGCCTTGAGCCCTGTCTGCAAAGGCTCTTTAACAGGCTGGCGCTCCACCACGCCGGGGGCTATGACTTCTATAGGCCTGCGTTTTGCGGTTTTTATCGGACCCTTGCCGTCGATCGGCTGGCCGAGCGGATTTACCACCCGCCCTATCATCGCATCGCCCACCGGCACATCCATCACCCGCCCCGTGCGTTTTACGGGATCTCCTTCCTTCACAAGCCTATCGTCGCCCATAAGCACGCAGCCCACATTTTCATGCTCAAGATTAAGCACTATTCCCTCTACGCCGTTGGAAAATTCCAAAAGTTCGCCGGCTAAAGCATTGCGCAAGCCGTAAACGCGCGCTATGCCGTCTCCCACCTGAAGGACATTGCCGGTTTCGGCCATAGCGCTTTCCGGCACAAATTTGTCTATCCGGGTCCTTATAACCTCGGTTATTTCTTCCGCTCGTATCATAATAAACCTCTTTAGCCCCTTTTAAATTTAGCCGCAATAATGCACAAAATGCACACAAAGAACCGGTTTTGTTGTTTTTGTGATTTCTGTGCTTTTTGTGGCCAATCCTCCGTCGTCAAAAAAAAGAAATTCCACTGCTATTTAATTGGACTGTAATGTCTTTTTTAAACCTTCCAGCCTTCCTTTTATACTTGAGTCAATCACCAAATCGCCTATTTTAACCAGCACTCCGCCCAAAAGACCCGCGGATATTTTTACATCAGCTATAACTTTTTTACCCGTCCGCCGCTCTATGGCGGAAATAATCCTCTGCAAATCTTTTTCGCCTAAAGAAACGGCCGAAAAAACTTCCGCCCTGATATATCCGAAATTATTTTCAACTATCGCCCTGCTTTCCTGAACAACGGCGTCAAGAAGATAAATTCTTTGCGCTTTTATAAGCGCTTCCATAAAATTCAAAGCGGGATTGTCCGCTTTTCCTTCCAGCGCCTGCCGTGTAATCTTTACTTTCTCTCCCCGCGGAACGAATGGATGCGCAAGCACATGCCTGATCTCTAAAATTTCCTTTCCGCAGTTTTCCAGAATCTCAAGTCTTTTCCTTGCCGACGCTTCGCTGCCCGTTTTCCCGTCCAACGCGGTCATATACGCTTTCGCATACCGCCGAGCAAGTATTTTATCTGAAGGATGCATAGATTAGTGCTCAATATGACCGCAAAGGCGGTCGTATTGAGTTAGTTTTTGTCCAGTTCTTTAAGAAAATCGTTAAGCGCGTCCCGCTGAACAGCCGGATCTATCGCCCGATGCAGTATTTTTTCGGCGGCGCGGACGGACAGGTCGGACACCTCGCGGCGCATATCTCCCATAAGCCTTTGCTTTTCAGCTTCCATTTCTCTTTTGGCTCTTTCTATCATCCCGACAGCCTGCTGTTTGGCTTCCTCTATTATGGCATCGCGTGATTTTGCGCCGTCGCTGAATGCCGCCTCCATCGCGGACTGCGCCTCTTCTTTTATTATACTCAGCCTGCCTTCCAATTCGCTTTTAAGTTTTTCCGCTGCCGAACGAGCCTGTTCCGCGGCTTCGCGTTCGGCTCGGAGCCTGCGCTCCCGCTCCTCCAAAGAATGAAGAAGCGGTTTCCATGCGAACCTGCCGAGCAAAGCCACCAGAAGAACAAAAATAAATATGGTCCAGAACATCAACCCGATATCGGGACGCAATAGCGCTTCCATAATAAACCTCTTTATCTTTCGTTGCCAAATAAAAACACACACCCGCGCCAAAGCAAGGATAAAAAACAAACCCGCGCCGCCTGCCTGCGTTTTGCGCTCGGATTATTTTGCGTTTTACAGTCCAACCTTGCGGGCTAATGCGCCTGCGCTGACGCCGCGGGAATTTCGGCCTGATTTGCCTGTTTGGGCAGGCCGAAATTCATGGCAACCATAAGACAAATAACCAGCGCAAAAAATCCCAATCCTTCAATAAGAGCCGCCGCAATAATCATTGATGTTCTCATGGTGCCGGCCGCTTCCGGCTGGCGCGCAGTTCCTTCCAATGCCGCCGCGGCAAGCTTGCCTATGCCGAAACCCGCTCCTATAAGCGTAAGGCCGGCTCCTATTCCTGCTCCCATATATCCTATTCCCAGATACAGCATGTCGTTCATTTTTTATTCCTCCTGAATTTTTAGTTCCATCGTAACTATTCAGTTATTAAAATCTAGACCGCTGATTCCGCTGATTCCGCTGATTTTTATGATTAAACATGATTTTTTCTATCTACCGTCTACCTTCTGCCATTTACCTTCTTCAACATTTATAATTATCGGCGTTCATCATATTAATCTGCGTTATCTGCGTTCCATTTTAACTTCTTACCTCGGCCTTCAGCTCTTCCCTTGCCTCTGTTCTAATGCGGATGCATCGCCGCTCCCACAAAAATAGCGGTCAAAAACGTGAAAATATATGCCTGCAGTACAGCCACAAAAAGCTCCAGCATAGACACGAACAGAACAAGAGTCACGGCCACGGGAGCCGTTACCGCCAGACCCAAAATGGGATTAATGGCTCCGAAAACAAAAATCAACCCCAGCAGCGAAAGAATTACGATATGCCCAGCTATCATATTTGCGAACAACCGGATGCAAAGCGCGCATGTTTTTGTAAGAAGCCCGACAATTTCTATGGGAAAAAGAAGCGGAACAAGCCAGCCCGGCACTCCGCGCGGAACAATATTCCCTATATATTTAGAAAATCCCTGCTCGCGTATCCCGGACAAATTAATCATCACAAAGGTCGTCAAAGCCATCGCGCCGGTAACCGCTATATTGCCGGTGGCGGTGGCTCCGTAAGGAACCATTCCCAAAAGATTGCACAAAAGTATAAAAAAGAAAAGCGTGCAGAAATAAGGGGTGTATCTGTTTCCCTTTTTGCCTAAATTTGCCGTTACCACCTCGTCCCGGATAAACAGCACAACAGCTTCAATAGCGGCGCGGAAAAGCAAAAAGGATTTTTTTCTGGTTCTGGCAAACAGCGGCAGGAATATAAGAAGCAGCAATGCGGATATCCACAGCATCAGCACATGCTTGCTGACGGGAATGCTTATCCCCGCCACATTAAACCTTGTCCACACAAGGTCGATAAGATGATGTTCAAGAATGCCTTTTATATCCATAGCTACCGCGGCAAAGCGCCTGTTAAATCTTTCTCGCAGCCGCGTTCCTGCGCCCGTGTTTCTTCTATGGGCGTTTTTACCGGCCAGAACTGCAATGCGAATTGAACCAAGATCATTGCTCCCAAAAACCAAACCGCGTTAAATCTTGAATACCGCCAGAGCAAAATCGCCGAAATGCCCAAAACAGCCAATCTATAGAGAAATCCGCCGGCCCAAACGCTGTAGAAAATTTTATCGGATTTTTTAACGGCCCATGAAAGCATTTTTTGGGCAAGCAGGCCGTTAAAAGCGCCCAGCAAAGCTCCGGCGAAGCATAATGAAACCGCGTTATTTCCCATTGTCATTTAATACTTCTCTAAGCACAAGATAAAATCCGCTTATCATGCCTATGGCGCAGCCGAGAAGAAGCAGCCATGGAGACGTCCCTAATTTTTTATCGGCATAATGTCCGGCAAAAAATCCGATAAGCACAGAAACCGCAAGCTCAAGGCCTATTTGTATATGTTTCCAAGGGCTTTTTTCAGGATTTTTATTCACTTTTTCCTGCGACCCATGCCGCCATCATTAATTTTACAAAAAATTACGATACTTTTCTGTAAAAAAATTAGTGATTGCCACAGAAACTATCCTAATATCTGCCCTTTAGTCCCAATACTTCATAGGCCATATTCCCATATGAAAATGGGAATTAAGACCCTGCCTTATCTGCCATCCGCATGTTAGATTATGATTAAGGAGGGATATGAACACAACGGCATATATTTTATTTTTATATTTCCTCAGCGCCGCGATTTTTGTGCATGCTGGTTCGCTTCCTCTTGAACATTCAAAACAGAAGTCTTCGAAGACATCTGGCGCCGAAAACATCGCAGTACTAAACGCTAGTGAACTCTTCTCGAAAATAACTCCTGAAATCCTAAAAAATCCGGATGCTCTTTTTGACAACAGAACCGCTTGTGGTGAGCAATGCCAAACCGATGGGTTGCCGCGGACATCTTTGCCTGCTGTATCAGCAGGAATGGGCACGCTTAAAACAAATAAAATACCTGAGCCGTCCCCGGTTCCTGCTATAGAGCCAAGCCACGGCACAATAACAATGGGGTCCGCGCAAGAACAAACAAGAACTTTGCAACCGATAGGGCCTCCCCCTCCAGCAGAAAATAATCAGCCTGCGCCTAAGACTGCATGGGAAAATGCAAAATCAATAGCCTCTGATCTGTTTAAGGGCTATGGCGAAGTAACCGGCACGATTTTCTCGCCATTTCAGACAGCTGTTTACGGATTGCAGGGATATGGGATGATAGGCGAAAGTTATTTCATCGGTTCCGTATTAAACGACAAACTTCAGGCCGCATTTGTGAAATTGCACGGCATATACACATTGCGACAGTCGCAGTTTAACAAATGGCTCGGAGCCGGCGCTGAAAATGAATCACAGATCATTGCCGCATATCATGATGCCATGTCCCGCATTGATGAGGCTGAAACCCGCGGGCAGATTGAAAAATTTCTTGATACAAAAATAATGGAACAACGCAGACAGGACCCAGCTAAAGACCCGGACATAAATGCCGATGCTCAGATAAACGACACGGAACGGGCATACATGGCGGCAATGTTTTTCGGGCTTGGCAATTTTGCGAGCCAGCGCATGGAAAGAGGCCGCCGTGAATGGGAGAAAGGCAATAGCGGAGCGGCTGTTTCCGAGTATGCAAAGAGCGCTTTTGTAATCGGGCTGGAAACAACGCTTACCTGCGGTTTGTTCGGTTCAGCAGCTGCGCCGCTTAAGATGACGGCGGCAGGCGCTGTAAACGGGCTTAGCAAAAGCCAGATGATGACTGCACTGCAAAAAGCCGGCGCTATAAAACAGGGGGCAGCATGGCTTCAGCATACAAAATCTGAATTGCAGGCTATTCAATTGCTCAACAGGGCAAATAAGCTGGAAATGGCGGCTTTTATGTCGCCTATGGCAATAGGTGCGGTTATAGACAGCGCAGGCCTTTATCAGACATGGAACGACAAAGACCCCGAAGCGAGATGGGCTCATTTTCACAGCCTGTATGCCAATGCCGCAGGGTTTGCAGGAACAGGAATCGGACTGAATGTTCCGAAACGAATAATGTTTTCCGCTTTTCAACGCTTTCAAAAATCCAAATCTTCTGCCTCTGATTCAACTGGCAATGCAAAACCTAAAGAACAGCCTGCGGCTGAGAAAGCATCAACGGACAAAGCAGAAAAAGCTTCGGCCGCTTCTGCTTCCTCACGCAACGAGGCTGATTCTGCAAACTCCGGGCGCGGCATCAAATCAGCCGAAGCAGAAAATAACACGGGAATGACGGCAAACGACAAGCTGTCTTTCATGACAAAAAAACCTGTTCATACCTGGACTATTGAAGAACAGGCACAGGCAGGAGCATTTTTAAGCCATGCGCATGAAGTATCTGTCGGGTTTCTTAAAGACCCGAAGACGCAGGCTTATATAGAGACAATAGTTGAAAAGCTCAACAAACAGATAGGTTATATCGACCATCCGCTTAAAGTCCATCTTTTGCTTAATGACACAAAAAATGCCGCTGCTTTAGTGGGCGGTCATATTTTTGTTAATGTCGGCTTACTGAAAAGCGTTCGCTTTGAGGATGAACTCGCCGCTGTTTTAGGACATGAACTTGCGCACCTTAAACTAAAGCACAGCGCAAAGCAATCAAAAACCGATGAAGAGTTGAAAAAGAATGAAAATGGAGCTGGTGCCTCATTTATTCTAAACCCCCGGTATTCGCAGGAGCATGAATTTGAAGCTGACCAATACGGAGCGCAGGCTGCCGCTGCAGCAGGGTACCATCCACTTGGAATGGCGTTTTATTATGACAAAAATTTTCTTCCTAAATGGCTCGAGCATGCAGCGGAGCGCGATAAAGTTATTGATGATGCTTTGCAAAAATCCACCAAAATCAAAGAAGAAAAAAAAGAAACCATAAAGAAAATGACAAAATTCGCAGACGAATGGTTTCAGACCCATCCGCCTGCTGATAAGCGGGCAGAGCGCATTTTACGGCTTTTTGACAATAATCAGGACTGGCTCGAACGTCCTTTGACCAAAACCGGGCATTTCAGCGAGCCTGAGCAATGGATTGCCCTGTTATCCGGCGCTTTTGAAACAAAGCTTAAGGTATTTTTGGATAGATTTCCTACGCCTGAAAAAACAAACGACCCCAAACTTTTGCCGGGACTACGTTCGCCCAATTCTCCGTATTACCGCGACCATCTGCTGATGAAATTTCTTATCCAGCATGCCAAGACCATAGAACAATTAAAGAGCGGCATTCAGGGGATTCGCACGTACAATGAGGAATTACTGAAAGTGTACATGGACAAAGGCATGGCTCTGGCAGGCTTAGATTCTGGATTACATTATAATGTTTCTGATTTAAGCAATTTAAGAACCGAAAAGGCAGAGAGAATAATTGCAGTCATACAGGATTTAATACACAGCTGGCCCATAGCTGAGATAAAAACAGAATTCCGCTTATCAGAAATGAGAATAATTGATTGGGATAGAAGTACATTCCTTTCTGGGGATTTAGAAAATTGGTTAAGGATAAAAATCATCCCCTCAATGTTAAAGGGTGCGCGCTCTGCTTCGGAAATTGATGCCATTGCAAAATATGTAATACAAGAACCGCATTTGCGGTCTTTTAGCGGAGAGCTGCCAAATTTCACTTTGGATTATTTGGCGGATTACTGCGTAAAGCATTATGCGCGGTCTGCGCAGGGACCAAACACAAACCTGGGGTATATAGCGTACTTTCTTACTCTAGGAACAAAATTAAATGATCACTGGTCCAGCACGCTTTTTCATGCAATGGTATTTCCCGAACGTGTCACAAAAGAATCTTTGGCTGAATTTTTTGCCCGTATGCCGCGCTCTACGGAAAAAACAAAACTATATCAGGAATTGCTCTGGCATTGGCTCAACGTCTACGAAATAAGCAAAGATAAATCATGTTCTGAATATAACAAAAGAAAGAGGGTTAAGTTTGAACACCTTGTTGGCGAACGGTTTGAAGATACTGTTGATTTTCTGGTGACGATTGACCCACTGCCGTCTTTTGAGCGTGACCAGGCATTGCTTGGTTATATCTGGCAGGCTCACCCGTACCATTCCCGCTTGCCGCCGCGAAAAGTAATTGATGCGGCAGGAAAATATTTGACTGAGCCTGTCCGCAAGAAAATGGAAGAGCTTGCCGCAAAAAATATTAAAAATTTTGGCCAGGCCCGGGAAGCAGCATTACAAACGCTCTATGAACTGAATATGCTCAATTATCATCTGGGCTGGAATATGGAGTCATATACCCGGGCGAGATCGCCGGACGAAGCAGCTGCTTTTGCAAGGTTTGCGCGGAAGAACGGTTTATTAAGAAACGAGGATAAAACCAGAGATTTGGCCAAATTTAGTAACCAGGACCATTTATTGTCCCTATATGCTTTCGGCCAAAAAAACCGCATGCGGAACAAAAAATTTGCAAAGGGAAATATTGCTGATACCATTCATGAGTTTGAGGAAATACTCCAAATAGGCCGCTACAAAAAAGGCTGGTATAAAATTCCGCCAAAAGCATTTGATGTTTTTGTTGACCGTGTGCTGGCTGAACATCCCATGCGGTTCCAGATTGAACAGATTTTTGATCTTGCCCAAACCAATAAAGCGATATTTCCGGCAGCAGCTGATATTCTGGCAAAAAAATATGTTGACATGCTTGTACGCGAAGGAAAGTCTTTGCCGCAGATTTTGCAATCCATTACTTTAGTGGAGAACAAACTAATAACGCCAGACCGCAGGAATGAATCTTCCCCGTCTTCTATTGAGGATATGAAACGTTTCGTAAAAGAATCTCCGGTCCAGCCTACGCATTTTGAGCATTTACGGCTTGCTATGTTTGACAGGCTTGGAAAAAGCTGGAAAGACGTTGAGCTGACAATAACGAGCATGCAGCCGTCGTCAACATCAAACCGCAATAAAGCCCGCGCAGCGCTTAAAGGATATGAGCGCGCTTTGCAGGAAGGGTGGCTCGGCAAAGACCCTGAAACGCATTTTCAGGCTATAGTGAAAACTTTTCCTGAACCGTCGCCCTCCCGCGACCGCGCCGTGGAATTAGCGCTTGACTCGTTTCCTGTTTGGCAAAGGCAGGATGTTAAACGGTTTGAAAGGCTGTATTTTGATTTTGGTAAGCAGGCAGGCCGGGTATCGCGGGAATATGAGGCTGATTTGCAAAACCCTTCAAATAAAATGAAAAATTGGAGTTTTTTACAGAGGCTTGAGCATCTGGAAGGATATTTCCCTGAAGGCTCGCGCGTGCGTGACCGTTACCTGACAGCTCTTATGGATAACTATGCCTCAACCACTGCAGAAGTCCGGCAGGCAAAAGCTTTGCTGTTTGACAATCTGCCTAAGCGAACCAAAGAGGCAAGCCTTTATTTTCAGCGGCATGAGGATATGCTCCGCCCTGAAAACCGCAATGCCGCGTTTGCCGCTGTCACCGCAGGCACTTTAGCAGAATCGCTTATCGCATATTTTATAGATTCAGCGCCGAACATGTCCGCATATCCGCCTGAAGTGCGCAAAATTATCCGCAATATTGAAAAGCTTGACCCTGCTGACAAAGAGAAACTTATATACCGCTCTTTGGCAGGGCTCGGAAGCTCAGTTAAAAAGGCAGACCAGGCTGCGGGCGTATTTTCCGTTTGGGGCGAGCGCAAGCATCTTGTTGATTCCATTATGAATAAATTTTTAGGCGAGGGCAAACCCGACGATTTTGTGAACTGGTTTATCAGGGAAACTTTGATGGAACTGCCTGAAAAGCGCGCGGCAAAGATATTGGCTTCAATGTTTACGGCGAAGGCGCAGAAACTCAGCCGTTCTGAAATGGTAGCGCTTTTTATGGAACGCGCGGGCATTATGACTACCAAAGCAGGCCAGATATTAAGCACGCGGCCTGATTTAGTGCCCGAAGAATCTGACCGCATAGCTTTAAGCCGCCTTAAAGGAAACACCAATGTTCCATTAGACAAAGAATATCTTTTGAATGGGCGACGCAACGCTCTTGGCAAGGAAGCCGAAAAAATCCTGTTTAAAAACCTGCTGGGCAAGGCTTCAACACGCGGCGCATATTCAGTAGAGAGAGCAGGCCAAAAAGAGCCTGAAATTTTCAAGGCGTTTCGCTCAGATATGTTCCGCACCGTTGCTGAAGACCTGTTTGTGTATGACCGTATTGTGGCAAAGCTTGAGGCAGATGCCCAACTGCGTAAAAATTTCGGCATAGCGGACCCGCGCGGGGAGTTTATGCAGATACGCATCAATCTGCTTGAGGAAAGCGACTCCGTGCAGGAGTCTGCAAATGCCAAACGCATGCAAAAGCGGTTGCAGCAATTGGGCAGGCGCTATGGCCAGACGCCTGAAGTTTACGAAGTATCGCGCAATTTTATGAGGGAGCAGTCAGCTTCAGGCAGACCTATCCAGAAAGCTGTAAAAGAATACGGGCTTGATCCCCAGAAAATGGCGGATAAACTTGCTGAAAGCATACTTGCCCAAATATTACGTGATGGCCGGGTTCCTGTATTTCACGGTGATCCGCACAGCGAAAATGTGTTTGCTGACAGCCGGGGCAATCTGCATTTTATAGACAGGGGGTTGGTGGGCAGTCTGTCCCAAAATACGCGCGGCGCGGTATTCGGCCTGATGCGGGCTGTAAGCAGCCGCAGCCCTTCAGCAGCCGCTAATGCTTTATTGTCAATGCGCGTCGGCGAAACATCTGCGGAAGCCATGCGGTCATTGATTGAAGCCAAAGCCAAAGAACTATTTGACTCCAAAACGGCGGACGCTGAAGCGATATTATATCTAGTTTCAGAGGCGAAGAAACTCGGCATGAGCATGCCGCGCGACATATTCACAATGGCTAAAACGTTCTACACTATGGACGGCGTAGTCCGGGATTTGGGCGCAACCGTGAGTTATGAAAGCATAATACGACGGGAATACTACAGACACCTGGCAGGCATGCCCCTTGAATGGGTGAAGTCGCTATGGCAAAACAACACCGATAAGTCCGGCGGGGAGCCCGTCCTTGGCCAGCAGACAAATGCTCCTGAATCAGAATGGCGCGCAATTGTCCAGCAAATGGCTGATTCCCATAAACTATCAGCCAAAGCGAAACTGCTGATAGAAGAAGCGTTTACAGAAGCAGCGTTGTTTTCCTCACCCTCTCAAAATATTACGTCAAAACGGGTGTTTGACGCGTTGTCATTGGCGTATCTCAGGCTGGAAGACGCTTATCGGGAAAATACCGCAAGGGACAGGGCAGTATTGCTGGAAATATTAAAACATGATTCATTGCAGGAATTCGCAAAAGGCAGATGCTCTGACCCGCGTTCCATGCTGAATGCAATTACACAAACCATGACAGCCGCAGAAATAACGGTACGCGTAAATGATATTGTTGATAAATCCATATAAAACTAACCTGTAAATTGCAAGGCAAACTTGCAATTTACATGTTATCGTATAACCGCAATTCTTCCTTTGCCTGAGCCCGTATCGCTTTTTATCCTGAAAATATAAATGCCGCTTGCAACAAATTGCCCGTATTCATTCTTCCCATCCCATGACTTTGAATGAAGAGAACGCACAAGTTCTCCCTGCATCGTATAGATCTTTATTTCAAGCCCCGAGCTTTGAATGGATATCGGGAATGCGAACTCAACCCGTTTGTGAGAAGAAACCCTGAAGGGATTGGGATAGGCTATGGGTTTTTCGTCTCCTTTAAATACATCTTGTATGCCCGCCCTTGCCGTGCTCGTGCTGTTTTCCAGATCCGGGGCCTTTGTAAAAGCGTCTTTTGCGCTGATCCTTAACGCCCTAAAAGCATTAATGCGGCCCGCGCCGTATATATTATCGGGCCCGGCGGTTCCCAAATCATCCGCCGAATTGCGCAGGATATATCTGACCTGCGAAGGTGTATATTCGGGCCTTGCGGAGATAATAAGCGCCGCAAGCCCGGCAACCATAGGAGAGGCAAAAGATGTTCCGTCGTCATACGCCACTCCGGAGCTTATATCCGTGGTAAGAATATTCACGCCGGGAGCCGCAACCCCTCTCTCCGCCAATTCGCTTCCCCTGGAAGAAAAAGAGGCAACCTCATCGTTTGAATCTGTCGCTCCCACCGGTATAACACCAATGCAGTTCGCAGGCGAATTTACATACGAGCCGTCATTTCCGGCCGCGGCCACAATCACGACGCCCGCTGCGGCTGCGCTGCTGACCGCATCCTGCACCAAAGAAGAGCATGCCGTTCCTGATTCGCCAAGGCTTAAATTTATGATTATTTTCCCGGCGGCGGTTGAATTATGCAAAGAAGCAGCGTAATTCATGGCGTTTACAATAATATTATCCGTAGTTTCACATCCTATTTCCGGACAATCCCCCGCCGGATTACAATCGCTGTCCCTAAAAACCTTAAGAGAAATAAGCCCCGCCCCCCACGAAATCCCCGCTATCTGCGCCGAGTTATCCGCGGAAGCCGCGGCTATTCCGGCTACATGCGTGGCATGATTGCATGCCGGAGTGGGCGGATTATTATCCGAACGCCCCGCATTAAAAAACTGGCTTATGCCCGTAAGTTTGCCTGAAAGCTCGGGATGAGAGCCGTCTATCCCGGTATCAACAACGGCTATGGTGACCCTGCATGAAATGCCCACCTCGTATTCCCATGCGGAAAACGCGCCTATCTGCCCCAAGGCATACTGCATAGGAACAAGCGGATCATTGGGAACTTTCAGGGGTTTGTAGATGTGATTCGGCTCCGCCGCGGATATTCCGGAAACTCCCGCCAATTTATCTATACCGCTTTTAACAGACATTCCCTCGGGAAGCCCCGCAAGGATCCAGCCGTTAAACTCAAGATCTTCAATAATCTTTATCCCCGCTGATTTCAAAAGACTGATTTTTTTGTCTTTGCCGATTCCGGAGGCGAATTTAACCATGGCCTGCCCGGCCGCGACTTCAACGGGCTGTTTTTTGTTCAGCGGACTGAAAAAAAATTCTTTTTTCAGCGCCGCGCAAACAGGCGAAGCCAAAACCGGCATTAAAAAAATTAGGAACAGTTTATTCATTTTATATAACTGCCCGCCCTAATAAACCAAAACCGCAAAGGACGCAAAGGGTTTACGCAAAGAACTCAAAGATTACAAGCCATTCTTAACGCCTTTCAAGGAAAGAATGGGTCTGCGTCCTTTGCGTTTGCTTTGCGTTCTTTGCGTTTAGTCTCCGGCCTTTTTATTATTTAACTGATAATAGCTGTCTGCCGGCCTGTATAACTTTATTTTCCACTTCTTTTTTTAATTCGTCGTCCAGTATCCTGAAAGAATCGGGATATGACACCCAATAGTTACCGTTCTTAGACCGCATAACTCCCAGCGTCACAATCAAATCCCCGTCAAAATCCGCTTCAACATTCGCAACCCTGTAAAGCGACGTCAGTTTTTTTGAAGAATCAATTTTAAAAGCTACTGCTTTTTCCTCGTCTTTGCTGTTTCGGCATTCCGAAGGCAAGCCGGATAAACCGGCAAGCAAATCATGTGTTTTGCGGCTTAAAAGCCGCACATCCGCATATTCCGCTTTTTTAGCTTTTTGGGCGTCTTTGGATGATTTTAAAAATGAAAGCGGCATCCGCGCCGAGTTTTTCCCTTTGCCGGGAAAAATCTCTATTCCGTCTACGGCCAGTTTTCCGGAAAATTCAACATTGATTTTCAATGAATCGCCGGGTTTTGCCGGAGATTGCGTTTTTGCGCAGGTAACAATAAGCGCATGGGCGGGAACACACCATAAAACAACGGCCAAAAAAAGAAAAAACTTACAACTACTCACCACGGAGGCACGGAGAGCGCGGAGTTTCACGGAGATTAACCCTTGGATAAATTGTCAACTTTTTCTGTGACAAACGGCACTGGTTGATCTTTAACGTTTTCACTGCGAAAATTTACACCTTATTTGCGTCTTTTATGATTTTTACGATATCTATTATATCGCCAAGCTCGTAATCCGCCCCTGATTCCTTGGTGTCGAATTCATTGCCGTATTTGGCCCAAGCCGTTTTCATCCCTAGTTTCTTTGCTCCGGCGATATCCCGCTCAGCCCAGTCCCCGACCATAAGGGTTTCTTCCGGCTCGGTTTTCAGCAGGGAAAGTATTTTCTTGAACGGTTTAGGCGAAGGCTTGCGCTCTCCGGTGTCGTCAAAAGTGACGACATGCTCAAAATAATGATGCAGGCCTAGAGATACTATGCGCATCCACACGGGAAGCCGCGGAGCGTCGGAAACAACTCCCATTTTTATGCCCATCTTCATAAGCTCGGCAAGAGTCATGCGCACGTGCGGATAAAGCGTCATTATGCCTTCCTTTGCGCGCTTATATCCCACTATGCCTGCGGCAAGAATTCTGTAATCCACATGACCGAATTCTTTAAGCAGCACCTTGTCGAAAATATTCTGATCCTCTATCCCCTCTTCCCAATAAATCTTAAAAATTTTCTCAACCATCTTCTCTTTGGACGCAGGCAAACCGGCGTCTATCATGGCATCCACCGCGGAATCCACGGCGGCGCGCTTCATGCGCATAAAATCCATAAGCGTATTGTCTATGTCAAAAACCGCTGCTTTTATCATAAATTACGAATCACACCCTTTCCAGATATTCGCAGGTGCGCGTATCAACGCGTATCCTGTCCCCTTCGTTTATGAAAAGCGGGACTTTTATCTCTATGCCGGTTGACAGCGTGGCGGGCTTGGTCATATTGGACACGGAATCGCCCTTAACTCCCGGCACAGTGGCAACAACTTCCATTTCCACATTTGCGGGAAGCTCCACATTGAAAAACTTGTCATTAAGATACAAACCCTGGACTTCCATATTTTCCGAAAGAAACCTGCTCATTTCCCCGACTTTTTCCGAGGATAAAGCGACCTGCTCGTATGAGGCGTTATCCATGAAATGGACCATGCCTCCTTCGGTATACATATACGTTTTGGGCCTTTTTTCAACAGCCACTTCCTTAAATTTATCCTCCGGCCGGTAGCTGGTTTCAATCACCGAGCCGGTGGCAAGATTCCTGAGCTTTACGCGCACCACGGCGCGGGCCTGTGATTTTCTGTGATGCTGATACGCAAGTATTTCCACTATTTCTCCGTTCTCGTTTTCAAATATAAGACCGTCGTGAAAGCCTGAAGTAGTTATCATTTAATTCTCCTGTATCTTTATGCCCGTAACTGCTCAAGTAGTCAGGATTCAGAATTCAGTAGTCAGAAGTAAGAAGCTTTAGCTCATTCTAAATTCTGACTTCTGGATTCTGTCTTCCTTGGTAGTTACCCCGTATCCCATCATTTTCAGCGCAAGAATTCTTTTTTCTAACGGCGGGTGGGAAGCGAACAGATCGGCGGCAAGGCCTGTTTTGTCTTCCATAAGACTTCCCCGCGGGTCGGTTATGCAAAGATGCGCCACTCCGTTATTAATGCATTTTGTGGGATTTACCGCGTTCCTTATCTTTTCCAGGGCCGAAGCCAGAGAAAGCGGATTTCTTGTCAGTTCCGCCCCCGAAGCATCGGCCATATACTCCCTTTTTCTTGATATGGCCATTGCCATTATCTGAGACACAAGCGGAGCCAGAATCATAAGCACAAGCCAAACGGCAAACCCCAAAAGCGCTATCGCTCCTCCTCCTCCCCTGTCCGAACTGCCGGAGGAACGGCCCCCTCTCCTCCAATACATTCTGCCGAGAAAATCGCTTAGAAGCGCCGTGGCTCCCACAAGCGCGGCGATAACGGTCATAAGCCTCATATCATAATTTCGGATATGGCTCATTTCATGGGCGACCACACCCTGAAGCTCTTCTCTGCTTAAGGACTTGAGCACTCCCTCAGTAACGGCAACCGCTGAATTTGCCGGGTTTAAGCCCGTTGCGAATGCGTTTAAATCCGCATCCGGCAGTATATACCCTTCGGGAACAGGCAGGCCGGCGGCGGCGGACATTTCTGAAAGCACATTTAAAAACTGTTTCTCCTCCGGCTTTAAAGGATCCGGCTTTCTGGCCATAGCCGATTTAAGCACCATCGACTTGCCGTTAAAAGCGCTGTTTAAGGTCATTGCAAACCCGCCGGCAAGAGCAAGTATGGTTGCATAAGGCACGGAATGCGCCGGCCTTCTCAGGGGAATTTCATATTCCCCGCCATTTTCCAATTCATCATAAGAATCCGCGCGCTGTCCGCTTACGGCAACCGGAAGCCGCATCCTTAACATAAACACGTCAAAACCCAATCCAAGAAGCCCCACAAAAATCACAAAAATAAAGACAATCAGCCATGTCAGCCGCCTGTTATGTGCCTGCTGTTCATATAAATTCATCGCAGAATTGGAAATGAAAAAATATTAAGGTTAACCGTTATAGTTCTACTTTTGGGGCTTCTCTTTCGGCGGCTTTGTCTGCCGGTATTTCAAAAAGCTCCGCGGTGGAAAATCCCAGTATTGATGCGAATATATTGTTGGGAAATATCTGCTGTTTTGTATTGAACGTAGTTGAAAGGTCATTATAAAACTGCCGTGAAAAACTCACTTGATTTTCAGTATGAGTAAGCTCTTCCATAAGCGTTTTAACCGATTCGCTTGCTTTCAGATTCGGATAATTTTCAGCCACGGCCAGCAGTCTGCCCAAAGCCTGCGTCAAAGCGCCTTCTTTCAGCGCCATATCTCCGATATTGCCCAGAGATGCCGCGGAAACCGCTCCGGCTCTGGCCTGTATAACCCTTTCCAGAGTTTCCTTTTCAAATTTCATTTCGCCTTTTACCGAATTAACAAGATTTGGAATAAGGTCATGCCTTCTTTTGAGCTGAACGTCAATCTGCTTGAAAGCATTTTTAATCTGATTCCTCAGGCTTATCAATTTGTTGAATACAAAGATAATCCATACCGCAACAATAACCAGCGCCGCGCTGACGATAATCATACATGCCTCCTATATACTGGTGAGAATTTCACACTCAAAATCAGTGACAAGAACAGAATCCTCTATTCTGACCCCGAATTTGCCCGGCAGATATATCCCGGGCTCAACGGTTACGGCCATTCCCGTTTTAAGCACGGCCTTTGATTTTGTATTAACCCTCGGGGATTCGTGTATTTCCAATCCTATCCCGTGGCCCGTGCCGTGTATAAACTGCTTTCCATAGCCCGCCTTTGTTATCAAGTCGCGGCAGGCCTTATCAACATCAAACGCCTTTGCTCCGCTGCGCACTTCGGCGATCCCCGCTTTTTGCGATTTTTCAACGATAGAATAAATCTCGCGGAATTTGGCGTCCGGCCTGCCCATGAAAATAGTGCGGGTCATGTCTGAATGGTAATGGTTGTAGATACACCCGAAGTCTATAAGCACGGCTTCGTTTCTTTTTATTCTTCTTTCCGAAGTGCAGTGATGCGGAAGCGCCGCATTCGCGCCCGCGCCGATTATGGTGTCGAAAGACGGCCCCTTGGCTCCCATAGACTGCATCACATGCTCCAGCTCCAAAGCCACGGAAAGTTCAGTTCGGCCCGGCCTTATTTTCGGAGCGACCATCGCAAAGGCTTTTGCCGCTATTTTGCACGCTTTTTTCAAAGCTTCGAGTTCCGCGCCCTTTTTTGTTTCACGCAGGTTTTCAACCAATCCCGGCTTTTCCTTAAATCCGCTTTTTTTCCACAACATGCCTCTTTTATACGGCTCATAATCCGGGTCGAACCCGACCCTTGAAAGCCTTTTCTTCTTTGACAATGCCGTAAGAGACTCCGCGGCGTCAGTTGAAGCGAATGCCGGACAGAAATTCACGTTCTGCCTGAAATGGCCCAAAAGCATCTGGGGCAAAAACGCCCACGCGCCTTTCTTTCCCGCCAGCATCATATATCCGTCAAGGTGAAAGCCGGTGAGAAAACCAAGGTCGAGCGTGCGGGTAACCGCATAACCGTCCAGCTTCTCTTTTGAGAGAATGGACTGAAACTCTTTTAACCGCTGTTGGTGTATGTTCACGGTAATTATTATACTATTTAAGGGTAGGAGGCTGGTATGCTGATTCCGGATAACGGCAGGATATTGTTAATATTGATCGGCAGGCTCGGCGACCTTATCATTGCCACGCCCTTTATCAAAGCCCTGCGCGGCAAATACCCGTCCGCTTTTATTTCATTGATTGTGTCGAGAAAAGCATATTCGCTTGCAAGGCTGGATCCTAACTTGAGCGAGGTCAAACTGCTTCATGACTGGCATCTTTTTCCTAAAAACCTGCGGTTTCTGGGACTGGCCGCAGAAAAATATCACACGGCAATCGACCTTAACCCTTCCTATTCGCGGGCATCCCTGGCCTTAATGGCATTAAGCATGGCGCGGGAGCGCATTGCATTTCAAAAATCCGCTCCCGCCGGTTTTTACACCCATGTTCTGCCGCACGACCCTGAAAACGAGCATTTTCCGGAACGGTACAACCGCCTTGCGGAATTTTTTGACGCCCCCTATGACCCGAAACCGGCCGTATATCCCTCCGCCGGCGACTTAAAATCCGCAGAAGCGGTTATAAAAAATCTGAATCTTCCCAAAGGCAAATTTCTGCTTGGAATACATGCCGGCAATTTCAAAAAATTAAAGAACAGGTGGCCCGAAGAAAAATTTGTGGAATTGACAAAAAAACTTTCCAAAATGCCGGACATACAGCCGATATACATTCTTGGCGCGGGCGAGGAGGAAAAAACATTTTCGGGCATCCTAAGACATCTTCCTTCCGTGCCGTATATCCTTCCACAGCCGATTGCGGTAACGGCAGGCATATTGGCTAAACTCAACCTGCTTGTATGCAACAATTCCGGAACTCTTCAGCTTGCCTCCGCGATGAGCGTTCCGACATTTTCCTTTGACAGCCGGTATAATGTTAAATGCTGGAGGCCCAAAGGAAAAATCCATACGGGCGTGGAATCCCAAAAATGGAACGACTGCAGGGATATTCCCGTAGACACCGCTCTGTCCGCGCTGAAAGGAACAATATATGCTCTTTCCTCCTTCCCTCTCTTGCCGGGAAAGGCCGGGATAGGGGGATGAGCCCAAAAAGGGAGACGTTATGAACAATAAAAAATTGAGCTTACTAATCCGACTATTGTGGCTTATTCCGATAACCCTTGCTGGAATGTATTATATTTTCTGGAAGTGGCTGATATTGGGATTGGCGGAGCAACTGCGTTTGCTTTCGGAAGGCGGCGGCATATGGTGCTCTGCGTTTTTTTTAATGCCGCCAAGAATTTCTAATTTTGTATTCCTCTTAATCGACTGGATTACAGGCGATAAATCCTTAGCCATTACCGCAGATAAAATTTTCCATTATATATTCTATGTTTTATTGGTATGGCTTATTTTTTATGGACGAAAAAAAACCTTAAGAGACTTTAGTGGAGAGGGGCGATTTCCGGCGGGCAAAGGATTATTGCCTGATATGGCAATGGTAATCGGCCTTACTTTGGTAGTTTTCATCATCCCGCAATTCGAAAGATATAATGAAAAAAAGATGGCAGATCAGTGGAATAAGGCAGAGGAAAACCGTGTTGCGAAACAAATGACGGATATTATGACAAAAATGAAAGCGATTACTACTGAAAATACTGAGAAAATGAACTTAAATAAAATCAGAGGAGCGGCGCGAACGTATAATCAACGGTTCGGGACATATCCGCCCGATTTAAAAAGTCTTTTACAAACGCCCTTTTTTGACTTTGAAAAAATTCCCCCGCTCTGGGAAACGCCGAACGGCAAATCCCCCCATCCGGCAACCGATGAAGTTGTTATTTACACTACCGGTGAATCGAAAGACAGCGGAAAGTGGGCTTATATAAACAATCCCAACGACGCCGATTGGGGCCGGGTTTTCATAGACTGCACTCATACCGATTCTTCCGGAAAGACTTGGAACTCATATTGAAGTCTCTGATATCATTTTCTAAACATTCACGCGGCAATGCATTTGGGGGAACGGAAAAACCATGGAAATCTTGATATAATGGTGACTGCATGAGAGTAAATCGCGCTAAAACCCATATCGGCAAAATATCCGCAAATGATGAAGATTTTACGGAAATATCACCGGCAGAAAGAATCTCTTTTATGTGGGAACTCACTGCTGAAATATGGTCATTAAGGAATCCGCAAGATGCTGAACGAAGATTACAAAGAAATATTAGGGTCTTCCGGGTTTGTTGTGCGTAATAAACAGCAGTTCTCATAGGGGAAACGG
>CAZFMJ010000042.1:0-20233 GCA_964520045.1 uncultured Elusimicrobiales bacterium
AAACCCTGTCCGTAACTTCAAGGTATTTCTGGACGAAAAGGCTGGCCGAGCTTACCGAAAGAAGCGGCTGGTTCCCTGTTCCTGTGGAGCCCACAAATGTAAAACCCCAAAAATGAGCGTCAGGGTCGGAAGGGGTACCATCTACACCCTGAGCCGTAACATCATCGGCAGTGCCTAATTCATATCCGATGTCGGCGGAGAATATAGGGGCAGTAGATAGTATATAGCAGATAGCAGATAGGAGAAGAGAGACTGCTAGGCGGCTAGACAGCGAGACAGCTGGACCGCTGGACCGCCGAAAACTGACTTGGTGACTGGTGCTCTGGTGTCTGGTGACTCTGTTACTGGGCCGCTGGACAGCGGGACAGCGGGACGGCAGAAGGCAACGGCAAAGAGAAAAGAGAAAACAAAAAAATCCTCTTTTGTCTCTCGTTTTTTCCTTTGTTGTTTCCCGGTTCCTGCCTAATCTCATAATCTCACGATTTCCCAGTGTAGTGTCGCGTAAATAGCTTTACCCTTCAGTTGCCCCCCACCCTCCTCCTTCGCCTAGCCGACGGCGGGCTTCGGAGAGACAGGTCCTCCTACACTGAAGTTTCGGAGGGACAGGCTTCCCTCTCCCTCGGGGAGAGGATAAAAGGTGAGGGCGCAATTGCAATTTTCGGGCTGATGTTCCCGCGCCATATGGCAACTGTAATGAGTGTAAAGTACATATGCGACAAAAATATTACAGAGTTGTGACCGAAACTCCGGAGGCCGGTTTTTACCGGCATGACAGAACAGCTTATCCAAAAATTGCAGCGCCCGCCGATGCTGTCTGCCATCCTCTCCGTCTACGAAATTGGATAATTCCGCCAAAAATTATAAAATATTGAAAATACTTTTTAGGGAGAGAGCTGAGTATGCCTGCAATTTCCATGTTTTTCGGGATCATTATCAGAATGTTCTATGACGAGCATAATCCCCCTCATTTCCATGCCGAGTACCAGAACAGGAAAGTTTTATTCGATTTCAAAGGAAATATTCTTAAAGGCAATTTAAGGTCAAAAACAGCCACAAAACTGATCAGAGAATGGGTAGACTTGCACGAAAAGGAACTATCTTATGATTGGGAATTGGCTAAACATGGTAAAAAAATGGTAAAAATTGAGCCCTTGGAGTAAAATATGTGGGAATTAAACGACATTATCCGGATCAAGTATAAGAAAGGATACGTTTATGAAATCGAGTTTGACAACGGGCTTTATGGGAACATCGATTTTACGAAATGGTTCACTAAAGGCCCCGTATTTAAAAAACTTAAAAACATAAATCTGTTTAAGAAGGCTCACATTGACGGGGGAACCATTTCTTGGCCGAACGGCGTCGATATCGCCCCGGAAACTATTTACAAAGAAATTCAAAATTCCACAGCAACCCATTCCAGCTTCCGTAAATAGTTTTCCTCCACCCGCTTACTGACATCTTCTTACTCCTAAATTCCGCTTCCCTCATAAAATGGTATAATGGCCCCATGAGAACATTCACCGCCTACGTGGAATTTGATCCTGAGACAAAATTATATGTCGGGATAGTTCCCGGCATCCCCGGCGCCCATACCCAGGCAAAAAACCTTGATGAGCTTCAGGAAAATTTAAAAGAAGTAATTAAACTTTGTCTTGAGGAGGATAAAATACCAGAGAAAGACCTGCCTCGCTTCGTGGGCCTGCAGCAAATACAGCTTGGTTTATGACTAGACTTCCGTCGATTAATTTTAGAATAATGAACAATTTCCTGGTTCTTGCCGGATTTAAGCCCGTGAGACAAAGAGGCAGTCCAGCAGGCAGTCCTGAGCGAAGTCTCAGGGCAGCCATGTTTTTTATAGACATTCCGACGGTAGAACGACCACACTTCCAAAGCATAGGGGACGGGACCTTGCCAAACCGCTTGTAAGAGAAATTTTGCGCGAGATAGAAATATCTGCGGAAGATTTTTACAAAAAAATATTATAACAACCGCAGAATTGTCGTCTCGCATCATCTCCTTAATTATCAATTGGTATTGTCAAACATTAACCGCGGAAACAACAAAAACATCAAAATACCACGGAAGCGCTGAAACGCCGAATTACACGGAGACACTGTAAGGGATTCAGCTTCTTAAGACCGTCTCCAATCTACCATTTACCCTCTTCTCTGTTTCCGTGTTTCCTGACTTCCGTCCAAACCTTCCTTAGAGACAATGAGTTTGGACTGTCCCATTCTCATCGCCTTTGAGGAAGGAATGGGACCGCGTTTCCGTGGTTTTCTTTTTTTGACATTCCCCTCTTCCCGATACCGCATACCATTTCACGTTACCACCGAACCCGGCGCTTTTGTGTTTTGACTCATAAAAATGCTAAATTCTTAACATATGAAGACACGCCTGATAAAGGTACTCGCTCTAACCATACCGGCCGCAACGGTTTTCTTTTTTGCCGCGTGCAAGGGCGGTCCGGAGCAGGTTATCGCCCGCGTAGGCGGGATGAAAATAACGCAGGCCGATTTTAACAAGAAAATCATGGAAATCGCGCCCGAATACCAAAGCTATCTTCTCACCTCCAACGGCAGGAAGCAGTTTTTGGACATACTCATCCGCGAAAAACTCATACTGGCGGCCGCGCGCTCAAGTCCCGCCGCCAAAAGCGAAAAATATAAATCCGAAATAAAAAACATGGAGCAGGAGTTCGAAACCCGGCTGGGTGAATTCAAGGATTATATCCTGACGAAAATGTGGATAGACGGCCTTAAAGCCGACGGCTCCATTTTGGCCGTCGATGGAGAGATTCAGGAATACCACAAAAAACACCATACCGAAGTCCTGCTTGACCATATACTTCTTGCCGCGCCGGAGGAAGCGGAAATCGTCATGCGCAAAGTCCGTTCGGGGGCCGGTTTTGCGGCCATGGCAAAAGCCAAATCCCTGGACGCGGAAACCGCCGGCAGCGGGGGAAAGATAGCGCCGTTCATACACGGAGAATTCCTCCCTGATTTGGAAGATGCCGCTTTTAAAATGAAAACCGGAGAAACACAGGGCGTGGTAAAGAGCAAATTCGGCTACCATGTGCTTAAAAAGAACGGCGAAAGGGACATCGTTCTTAACGACTCCGCGAAAACGCGCATACGGCGGCTTCTGGAAAAAAATAAGCTTGACGCATATCTTGAAAAACTTCAGTC
This sequence comes from uncultured Elusimicrobiales bacterium, assembly GCA_964520045.1. GTDB lineage: Bacteria > Elusimicrobiota > Elusimicrobia > Elusimicrobiales > CAZFMJ01 > CAZFMJ01. The sequence continues at coordinate 3,192 of CAZFMJ010000042.1, forward strand.
AAACTATAAAGTGGAGGTCTTAGATGAACAATTCATACGCAGGTAAAATCATAATTTATTCGGCAGTTCTGGTGCTTTGCGCATCATGCCAAAGCGCGGTAATGGAAGACACCGCCGCCGCGGTCAACGGCCAACCCATACTGCTGTCGGAATATCAGAAAAACAGGAATTCCGTTATGGAACAGTATAAAAAGGGCATGCCCGAATTTTTCCAGCAGAAAGACGCGGAGCAGCAGCTGGAGCAAAAGATACTCAATCAGATGATAGACGACGCCATACTTTACCAGCAGGCGGAAAAACTTAAAATAAAACTGCGCGAGCGCGAGCTTGAAAACGGCATGAAAGAGGTAAAATCCAGATTCCGCATGGACGACTACGGAAAGGTTTTAAGCGACGAAGAGGCGGAAGCGGTTTTCCGCAGAGAGCTGAAAAAAGAAGCTATCACTCCGGAGCAGTTTAAGGAAAGGATACGCAAACAGCTCATGATACGCAAGGTTATAGATGAAGTCCTCAAGCCGAGAGTAAAGGCTCCGGAGGAAAAAGAGGTGAAAGCGTATTTTGAAAAAGTAAAATCCGCCGTAACAGCCGGAACAACCGCCGTAGCCGGCATGAACCAGGAAGAAAGCCATGAGATGCTCACTCTGGCCCAGAAATTCAGAGATATGACGGCGGAGCGGGTTCGGGTGCGCCACATACTCGTAAAAACCGATGAAAAGACTTCAATAGTAGACAAAAGCCGGCTTCTTAAAAAGGCTCAGGACATCAAAAAACAGATCGACGAAGGAATGGATTTTGACGAACTGGCGAAAAGCTCCGAAGACACGGAAAGCGCGCCGAGGGGCGGAGACATCGGGTTTATAATCAAAGGCTGGATGGATCCCGCTTTTGAAAAGGCCGCGTTTTCCACAAACGTGGGGGACGTGAGCGGGCCCGTTGAAACCAAATTCGGCTTTCACATCATAAAAATAGAGGAAAAAAGGGCTCCACAAAAACTCAACTATGACGAAGTGAGGGAAGACCTGGCGCAGTATCTGGCCGGCGCGCAGATGCAGAAAGAACTTCTTAGTTACATAAAGGAACTGCGCGCGAAAGCTTCGATACAGATAAATATCAAGAAGTGAGACGGTAGATGGTGGACGGCCCATTCTTTCCGAAAAAGCCTTGAGAATGGGCCGCCCCAAACTCACTGCTTCTAAGGAAGGTTTGGGACGGGAGAAGGTAAAAACGGAAAATTGGAAAATGTGCAGATGCAGAGTTTACTCTGCCTTCTTCTTGAGATGAGGAAATTGTGGCGAGGGCGCAATTAGCTTTTTTGAATTGAGCATGAGGATTTTACCGTCTCTTGTTCGCCTTTTATCATTTTATTGACCTTCTACCGTTTACCATCTCCCGTCTACCTTCTTCATAACTTGTGCAAAACAAACCTGTAATTTTAATAACGGCCGGAGACCCGCTCGGCATAGGCCCTGAAACAGCCGTCAAAGCTGTTAAAGACAGCCGTGTGCGCAAGGCCTGCCGTCCCGTTATCATAGGAGAAAGGGACAGCCTTTTGAAAGCCGGGTTCGGCCAATCTCTTTCTCCGTCTTTTTTCGTCTCCTGCGGATTTCCCCTAAAAACCAAAAAGCATGGGCCGGATAAAAGCGCCGGCCTCCTTTCATTTAAGGCGGTAAAACTCGCGGTCAAACTCGCCCTCGGCAAAAGGGCGGGCCCTACTTCGCTAAAGCTACGAAGGGCCTGCGCGGTAGTCACGGGACCTATATGCAAGAAATCATGGGCTTTGGCGGACGCGGGTTTTACCGGCCACACTGAATTTCTCAAATCCGCATGCGGGGCGGATGAACTGCTGATGTCTTTTGTTTCAGGAAGTTTGAAAACCGCCCTTATAACGGAACATTTACCCGTAAAACGCCTTTCACAAGCGGTGTCTGCGGAGAAAATTATCTCAAAATGCCTTCTTTTCAGCGGGGCGCTGAAAAAACTCGGAATACGCAGACCGAATATTGCCTTATGCTCTCTTAACCCGCATGCCGGAGACTGCGGGATATTGGGCGGCGAAGAGCGGGATATTATGATTCCCGCCGTTAAAAAATTGAATTCAATGGGAATAAAAATCTCTGAGCCTATGCCGCCGGACTCCGCATGGCTCAAACATATAAAGGGAGAGTTCGACGGAGTCGCGGCCGTCTATCACGATCAGGCGCTTATGCCGATAAAAATCGCGGCAAAAACTCCGATAGTCCATTGGACATGCGGTCTGCCGTTCATAAGGACTTCCCCCGCCCACGGCACAGCCTTTGATATCGCAGGGAAGGGCAAAGCCGACCCTTCGGGCATGATAGAAGCGGTTCTCTTCGCGGCAAAAATATTAAGGGGACGGTAGATGGGAGACGGTAAACGGTAGACGGCATTAAGAAGCCGCCAGACGCCAGAACATGTCCCCAGTTGCCCAGCGACCCGGCAACCCAGAGACCAAGCGGCCCAGTTGCCAGCTGTCCAGCCGTCTCGCTGTCTAGCCGTCCAGCAGTCCAGCTACTCAGCCATCCAGCTGTTTGTCTTCTTCCTTCAGCCCTCAGCCTTCAGCCTATCCCCTGGCTTTCCCTCTCTTACGGCACCTGTTCCAGCTCTATCGGCAAATCGGATTTTTCTATCGCGGCGGCGGAATACGCATGCGGTTTTGCCTCCGGATTTTCAGCCGACATTTCAAAAGGATCCACCCTGTATTTTATAAGCAGTCTGTTTTTTTCTTTCGCGGTTGAAACTATCTTGAATATGCCGGGAGGAAAATCAGAAAGAGACATAAGTATAACGGCGGACTGCGAGCTGAAATCCACTTTCGGATATCCGCCCTCTTTATGCGTCTGCACAAACGCCTCCCATACGGCGGAATCCTCAAATGTTTTATAGCCCGCCGGAACCGAAGGCATGGAAATACCCGACTGCGAAGCGTCTTTGCCGGCATCCATAGAAGGGACACCCCCGCTCTGCGAAGAAGCCGATACATTCGACCGCGCATAAATCCCGGTATTTTGACCGGCGGGTCGAAGGGCCGACTTCGGCAGATATTCCGGAACCATTTTTTTCTTTCCGCCTTTGCCTCCGCCCGCCATATTCTGAAGGGCCTCCATGGGGGATTTGGCCGGCGGATCTTCGACATATTGGAAACGGCCGTCTTGTATTATCTTTATGGACTCATTGACAACCGTCCCCTGCTGTTCCTTATCTACGGATTTCATATCTCCGCCGGAAAAAGACGGGCTGGAAACTGTTCCCTCATATGCGCCGGGCGCGGGCTTGCCCACAATTTCGACAAAGCCGCCGTCATCTTTTGTGTTTTTTACGCCGTACTCTATTGCTACATAAACGGCGATGCCCATGCTCAACAGTAATACAAACGCCGCAAACGCCGAGAACTGCTTATTATTTTTAACCCATAATATAAATTTATCCATAAAATAATTATACATAAAAAAAACGGGACAGCCGGCAGTCTAGCGGTCTCGCTGCCCCGCCGTTTTTCTTTACAAGCTTTTAACATGCTGTTATTGATTTTGTAACACTATCCTACTACAATTATCATCATAACCAACTCAGGCGGCCGGTCACCAGCGGCCCAAGTCACCAGACAGAGGAAGAAGAAAGAAATTGGGAAATTAGATTAACCAGAGGCAGGGCTTGCTCTGCTGGTAAAAACAGGAATACGATTTGTTATATCTTTTGCCGTCCGCCATTTGCCGTTTACGTCTGCTTGCGAATGGACATTTTTTGGGTTTATGATGGAATTCCGGTTACTGCTCGGGTAGCCAGAAGTACGAAACCTCAGCTTATTCTGAATTCTGACTTCTGAATTCTGTCTACCTGAGTGGTTACAAATCCCGTAGTGAGGAGCTTTTTATGCGCTATTGGACATATATAAACAATGAGATTCTTGGACCTTATGAAAAAGAAAAGCTGTCGGAACTTGCCGGATTTACACAGTTCATTCTTGTATGCAGGGAAAGCCGCCCCGGAGAAAAAACGGCGGAATGGCAGCCTGCAAACACCTTTCCCGAACTGACCGAAATATTTGTAAAAGAAAAACAAGCGCAGGAAATACTGCCGGAAGCCGCCAAGCCCGCCGCGCCGGACGCGGAAGCCCAAAAACCGGAAATCATCACGGCTCAGGAACAGGCTCGGGAGAATATTTCCACAGAGCGCACCGCCCGCACGGCGGATACGGCCGCCCCGCAAAATGCGCGGGACTGCGAGTCATGGAATCTTCCAGTAGACTCGTCTGCTCCGCAGACCGCGCGGGACAGCTCAGCGGACCAGCAAACGGTTCAACCGGCTCATGCCGCCGGGCCCTTCGACATTTCGCAGAATAAACAAAATCAAAACGCCGCGGCTGAAACTGCCCCGGCCCCCGGCTCCGAACCGTCCCCCGGAACTGCTCCGGCGGACATGCCGCAAAAGAGGGAAGATGAAACCATTATAATACCGGCGCAGGCTGATATCCCCCCCGCAGCCTTCGGCCTCCCGCAGCTGCAAGCCGTCCGCAAACCAACCCGCACGGAACGTTTTCCCGCGGCCTTCGGCCTTTCGCAGCTGCAATCCGCTCTGCAGACGCCGGCTCTGGCTAAGGAACAGCAGCCGATGCCGGAAAAAATACAAAATGTTCCGTCCGAGCCGCCTGTGATTTCAAAACAAACCGCGCCCGAAACCGTCCCTGCGGCTTCCGCGCAGGACGGCCTGCCGGACCGCATTGCGGCATTAAGCGGAGCGGAAACTCCTCCGCCCCAAAATCAGCCGGCTCCTTACTCCGCGGAAAATCCCCCTCCTCAGGACTCTGCTTTGTCCAAAGAAATACAAATTCTTCATGATAAGCTTGCGGAAATGGAAAAAGAAGTATCCGTTCTGAAAACCAAACTGCAGACCGCGGAATCCGCGAATGAGAAATCAGATTCAGCTTCGGCCGCGCGGATCAGCGTACTTGAATCTTATCTAAAAAAGGTAGAGCAGGATTCCAACTCAAAAATAACTCAGTTGGAATCTGCGGTAAAAACGGCGCGCACATCTCCTCCTCCGGCCGCAGCCCCGAACTATATAGCGCAAAAACCGCCGGAGACATTCCTGCAGATGAAAACTCAGCCCCCCGCCTCCGCTCTTCCGCCGAAAAGCGAACTGCTGTTTTCAACTTCTCCTTCGGCTAACGTTAAAATAGAGGATCATGGCGCCGCTAAAATCAAAGGCAAACCGCCTATCGTTTCCAAGCCGAGCATCCTTTACACCCTCTTTATGGTTCTGGCAGGCGTTGCCTTTATAATTTCCATGTTCCAGTTTCTTGACAAGCTGGGCAAGCTTCCTCCCGCTTTAAGCCCTTCAAAATACATCCCTTTTCTTTCAAAACCCGCGGTTAAGCCGAATCAGGAGGCTGTTGATCTTTTAAAACAAAAGGAACCCGCTTCGGCTTCAGAGCAAAAAAATGCTTTTCCGGAGGTGATTGAATGGGTAAAATCCTATTCCGCTGTTCCGGGAACGGCTTCGATAGAAAAAAGGATTGAAGCGGATATTCCCGCTCTGCCGAACGGCGGCAAACCGCAGATTGAATGGAAAGCGGAAATAATATCGGCGGGGCTTTATCACGTAACAGCGGTAACGGCCTCACCCGGACAGGGACAGCTGGGCTCCGTTTACCGTTTTCAGGCGGATCCCCGGCAAAAAATAATTACAGGGATAGACACCTTTACCGGCGGTTTCCTTGATTCACCGGTAAAAACTCCGGCATTAGAGGAACTGCCGGCGGCCGCCCCGCAAACCGGCCATGCGCAGATAACGCCCAGCCAGTCCGCGCCCCTAAAAAACCAGCCGTCTGTTAAGCCGCGCGGCAAACGAAACGCGGCGAGAACAGCCGCTTTGTCAAAAAAAAGGGCTAAAACAAAAATTACCCCCCCGGCAGCCGTTCAGCCCGTCAAAGCTCCGGCCGCGGTAAAAGCTAATACCCAGGCGCAGGAAGATGAATATGAATATGAAGAAGTAGAGGAAGAAGTTCCGCAGACCGCGCCGGATACCGGGCAAAGTAAATTCATCCTGCCCGGGATACCAAAAAAACAATGAAGACGGGAGACGGTAAACGGTAGAGGGTAGAAGGCCAACGACAAAAAAAAATTTCACGCGAAGATACAAAGACACGAAGAAGGATTGGCCTCCCCAAACAGTTCTCAGAGGCGATGAGATTGGGAGACTAGAAAATTAGAACAAAAGGGAAAAGACTGGATTCCCGATTGCGGCCTTCGGGAATGACAGGTCTCTTTATTCTGTCTGGTGACTGGCAACCTCTTAATACCGTCTACCGTTTACCATCTACCGCCTTCCCTCTTTATCATCTGATTACAAGAAGTTTTTCCTGCCCGCTTTTACGCTTCAAGGCAAGACAGACAAGCTTGTCAAGCAGTTCGGACAGGGGCACTCCGCTGTGCGCCCAAAGGCGGGGATAAAGACTGTGAGACGTAAAACCGGGGATCGTGTTTATTTCGCAAAAATAAAATCTGTTCTGCGAATCCACAAGGAAATCCACCCTTGCCATGCCGTAGCCTTCAACCGCCTTAAACGCCTTTATAGACATTTCCCGCACGGCTTCCGATATTTTTGCCGGTATGACCGCAGGCAGAACGAATTTATAGCCTTCGGGGTCCAGATATTTGGCGTCATAATCAAAAAATTCGTGCTTTCCTTTGGGCAGTATCTCGCCGCATGCCGAAGCCTTTATTTCCCCGCCCCCGCCGAGTATCGCGCAGACTATTTCGCGCGCCTTGTCGACGCCTTTTTCCACAAGCGTTTTTGTGCCGTATTTAAACGCGGATAAAACCGCTTTTTTAAGTTCTTTTGCGCAATGCACTTTTGTAACTCCCACGGAGGATCCCAGACACGCAGGCTTTACAAACAGCGGAAACCCGAGCCTTTCGCACCTGCGCAGGCATTCAGGCGAGTCGATATCACGCCTGTCATGCAGAAGGACATGAGGTAAAACAGGGATGCCTTCCAAAGCCGCAAGACGCTTTGTAACTTCTTTGTCCATGCACACCGCCGAAGACAAAACTCCGCATCCCACATACGGGAGACCTGCTAATTCAAGCATGCCCTGCACGGTGCCGTCTTCTCCCATCGGTCCGTGAAGAGCCGGAAATACCACGTCAACAGCGAAGAAGGCAGATGGTAAACGGTAGATGGTAGAAGGTATGTTTTCTTCGGCGGCCGCCGGCCGGCCGGACAGCAATCCCTTCACGGTGGTTCGGATCCACTTTCCGCCGCGCTGTATATAAACGGGAATCACGGTAAATTTCTTTTCCGCAAAAGCCTTTGCTATGGTCTGGGCAGACTGCACCGATATGTCATGCTCGGCGGATTTGCCCCCGAAAAGCAGTAAAACTTTCATTTTCTTGGACATAATAAGAGAGAGAACTCAGAAGTCAGTAGTCAGAAGTCAGAATGGGCATGCAATAAACCCCCGACAGCTCGCTGATATCTTCCGCCTCCTGAATTCTGTATTCCGTATTCTGGCTTCTGAATTCTGACTTCTGAATTCTGTATTCTATTACTTTATTTTTTTATTATTCCTCCGCCTAAGACATGGCTGCCGTTGTAAAAGACCGCCGACTGGCCAGGGGACACCGCGAACTGGGGCTCTTCGAACTCAAGTCTGGCGGTTTCATCTTCCGCGGGATAAAACCGGGCGCAAGCAGGCTTATGCCTGTATCTTATCTGCGCCTCTATTTTTCCGCCGTAATCAGGCCTGCGGCCCGTCAGCCAGTTTATATTTAAAACCGAACATGCCCGGGAGCACGCCTGACTGCGGGACCCCACGACGACCTTGTTTTCCTGCGGAACGATGGAAACCACATAATGCGGACTGGGACCGCAGACTCCCAGTCCATGCCTTTGGCCCACCGTATACCTGAAAATTCCGTCATGTCTGCCTATCCGCCTGCCGTCCGTGTCCACAAAACTGCCCCTGAAAGGATTTCCGGCGGACACGCATTTAATGCGGGAGGCTATGAAATCGGCGTATTTTTTGGAATTCATAAAACATATTCCGCGGCTTTCCGGCAAGCCGGCCGATTCAAGGCCCAGCTTTACCGCTATAGACCTGACCTCGGTTTTGCGTTTTTCTCCCAGGGGAAATATTACGCTGTCCAATACGGTCTTATCAACGGCGTACAAAAAATAACTCTGGTCCCTGCTCTCGTCCGCGGCGCGCAAAAGTCTGTAATTTCCCGCCTTGTCCCTGTCTATCATGGCATAGTGGCCGGTGGCAAGAAAACGCGCCCCCATCTCTTTCACTATCGCAAAAAGATATGAAAATTTTAAGGTGCGGTTGCATTCCACGCACGGGTTGGGAGTCATACCCGAAAGATATTTCACGGTAAAATCATCGATAACGTGCCGGCTGAAAACCGAAGCGGCATTTTTGACGTAATGCCTTATTCCCAGTTTGCCGCATACCCGTTTTGCCGTTGAAACGCTTGCGTCGAAGCCGCAGCATTTGGCGCTTCCGGAGCGGCTGTTGAAAAACTGCAGGGTCATGCCTATGACTTCATAACCCTGTTCAAGAAGAAAGGCGGCGGCCACCGAAGAATCCACCCCCCCGCTCATGGCCACGACGACTTTTTCTTTGATCATATACAAGAAGGGTAAACGGGAGACGGTAGATGGTAAAATAAAACCAAAATAAATTTTCTCTTGTTTGTTTTCTTCCTTCTTCCGTCTACCCTCTCCCGTCTACCGTCCCCTAATTATTCCCCGAAATTAAATCCCTTGAAAAGATCTTCATCAGCTTTATCTTTTTTCTGTTTTTCCGTTTCAACCGGCAGAGCGGGAGGAGGAGCCTGAGCGCCCGGAGGAGCCGTTTTCGCGCGGGAATCGCTTATAGGCTGGACGATAGACTTCCTGACCCCCTCGCTTAAAGCGAGAAATCCGGTACCGGAATTATAATAAAGCCGAAACGGCGTCTCTTTGGTCTGAGGTTCATAAGCGCGGCCCAAATTGGATTTCTGCTGTTCCCATCCCGAATTATAAATAAGCCTGCCCCTTATATCCACGATCTTATCCACTACCGGAAGAGAAAATCTTATTCTGTAAAGGCCGTTGGAATCGCTTACTCCGGCATCAAACGAAAGGCTTTCAAAAACGCGCACATTCTTGCCCGCTTCCGCGCCGAACCCCGCCTTTTCGGAAGCGCTTCCTTCGGGCACCGCCCTGACGACGACTCCTTCTATTGGATTCTCGTGATAATCCGTAATAAAACCCTGTATATAGCCCTCCAGAAATGTTTTTACCACGTCTTTGGAAAAAAACAGAAAGTCGCTTTTTCCCACCAGCTTCCTTACCAGCGAAATATCGGCGACACGCTGATCCGTAAGATCAAAAAGATAAAGCTTTGTTTTTGTCTTGTCGGCGCTGGCACAGCCGAAAAACATCAGCGCCGGAAGGAAGAAAATTGCCGCCCATCTAATTTTTTTCATGGCCATGTCGCTCCGCTTTCTGAAGAATTTTCCTGTGTATTTTCCTCCGGAGAAGCTTTAACTTCCTCTCCGCCGGTTTCGGACTGCGGCTCAACGGACTGAGGTTCCTCCGCCGGCGCCTGTACCGCAGGTTCGGTTTGAGCGGGCGCGGGTTTCTCCGGTATTTTCGCCGGCGGCGCAGGTTCAGGCTTGGCCGGTCCGATGGGATTGCTCTTTACGAAAAAGACCACCCTTCGGTTTTTTTGTTTGTTCACCGGCGTGTCATTCGCCGCGGCGGGACGGTATTCCCCGTATCCTATGGCGGCCATTCTTTCGGGAGGAAATTTTTTTTCTTTAAGAAAATAGCGCACCACATTCGTGGCCCTTGCCGTTGAAAGCTCCCAATTGGAGGCGAACTGGCGCGTGGCTATGGGAACATTATCGGTATGCCCCTCGACTATTATGTCGTGTTTCTGCGACAGTTGATAAAGCACCGGCGCGACCTTATCCATAAGCGCCGTCATTTCAGGGGTAAACTCCGCCTTGCCGCTGTGGAAAAAGGCCATCTGCCCCTGCTCTTCCAGAGTTATCTTAAGTCCCTCTTTGTCCACTTTTACTTCTCCGTGCACCTGCCCTGATTCTATCATCTCGCGTATCTGCCTGGCGGCATTCTGGACATTTTTATTGAGCGCGGCGGAAAGAGCGTAAAGAATTACAAAAAAACAGACCATTTCGGTCATTAAATCGGCGTAATTGACAAGCCATGGCGGAGCCGGCAAGCCGAATTGGCTTACGCGGGGATCGTCTTCGTCTATGACATTTTTCGGTCTTACAGGCATATATAACCAGCGTCCTTCATGCGGACTTTTTTGAGAATTCACCGCAAAGAACGCAAAGAATTTACGCAGAGAAACGCAAAGGACTACAGACTACAAATTACTATTTCATTTGGTATTAATTTTCAACTATAATACTCTGCGCACTTCGCGTTCTACTTTGTGTCCTTTGCGTTTATTGCTGCATAGTTTTCTATCTGTGCTTTTTGTGACTAATCTCATAGCATTGAAATTCCTGAGCTTTAAACTACGGCGCGGGAGGCGCAGGGGGAGCCCCGGTTTCAGGCCCTGCCGCCGCTCCGGCCTCTTTCTGCTTAACCATAAGCCGTTTGGAGGGCTCCAGATAAGCTTTCAGATTGGCCTCCACTATTCCCGGAGTAGCGCTGCTCTGCAAAAGAAGCACGCCCCGTATTATTATTTCCTTAACGAGAAGCTCTTCCTCCGACCTTCTGTGAAGCTTGCCCGCCATGGGCAGGAATATCAGATAACCGGCTCCCAGCCCGAAAAACGCCGAGGCAAGAGCCAAAGCCATTCTTCTGGGCACCTGGGCAACATCTTCCACGGTGTTAAGCATCAGTATCATGCCCAGCACCGTTCCTATGATTCCGAAAGCCGGCGCATAAGTGCCGAGAGCCGTAAATATCTCCCTGCCGATCTTGTGTCTTTCTCTTATGAAACCCAGCTCGGTCTCAAGCATGTTCCGTATGAAATCCTGGTCGGAACCGTCTATAACCAGCTGAACTCCGCGCTTCAGAAAATCGTTCCTTATACCGCGCATATCAGCCTCAAGAGCAAGAAATCCCTCGCGCTTGGCTTTCTGTGAAAGATGCACGAAAGTGTTTACTATCTCCGAAGTGTCTTCGCCGGACGAAGTGAGCACTTTTCTTAAAACCCTGCCCACGCCTATAACCTGGCTCAGGGGATAATTAACCAAAAGAGCGCAGAAAGTTCCGCCCATAACCACAAGAAACGCCTCGACATTTATGAAGGGCTTGAATCCGGCGATCCCCTCACCGATAAGCACCGCGACTATGACAAAACCAAAAAACACCATTATTCCGGCAATCGTAGCTATATCCATATTAGCACCTCAACTATTTACCACATAAGGCACATAAGTCACAAAACAAGTTCTTTGCGCTTCTTTACGGCTATGATCAATTATTTCTTTGCTGTACATTTTGTGCTTTCTGTGCTTTTTGTGGCTAATCTTATAATGTTAAATCTCTGAGCGTTGAATTATTTTTTCTCAAAACCTTCTATGGGGTTGACGATTTTTCGTTCCGCATAGACTTTCTGCTTATAAGCTATTATTTTATCAATGACATCCTGCATGGCGTTTTTAACCAGCATGCGGTTGCCCGTGACAAGATTAATAACCGTGTCAGGGGTGGACTCAAGGCTTTCTATGAGCTCGGCATTGAGCACTATGTCACAGCCGTTAAGTTTTGTAAGATGTATCATTATCATAGGATTATACAAAAAAATGGAAAACATTCTTCTTGTAGATGACAATGCCGACGCGAGAATCCTTATCGCCGAATTGCTTGCCTCAAAAGGCTACGAGGTCGCGCAGGCGGAAAACGCCGGGGAAGCTCTGGAGGTATACCAAAAGAACGCGGATAAAATCCGCCTTTTGGTGACGGACATAGTTCTCCCCGACGCCAGCGGGATAGACCTTTCCGTGCGAATAGCCCTGATAAATCCCGCGGTAAGAACGCTCTATATTTCAGGGCATTCGGCGGATTCGATCGCCGGCCTGCCTGAGAACGCCGTGATGCTGAAAAAACCTTTTTCGCCCGACGCCCTCATTCTTAAAATACGCGAAATCCTCGACGGCCGCGGCAAAGCATGAAAAACCTGAAACACGGCGGAATTCTTCTCAAAGTATTTCTTCTTTCGGGCGCGGCGATATTCCTCTTTGAAATACGGCGCGGACTCGCAAATGCAGCCGTTTACGCCGCGGTATCCGGAACGCTGACTTCGCTTCTTGTCTATTTTATCACGCGCAAAGAGTTTGCCACCTGCGAACAAACACATCAAGCCCTCAAACAGCACGACCAGATCCAGACTGTGCTCAACGAACTATTGAATATCTGCACAAAAACGGGAACTCTTAATGAAATCCTCGGCCTCATATTGAAGCGCCTTATCTCCGTGAAATGGCTGACCATTGAATCAAAGGGCTGTATATTTCTTGCGGAGGGGAATAATCTTTTAATCGCCGCCCATCACGGACTGCCGCCGGCGCTTCTTGAATCATGCAAACTCCTGCCGTTCGGAAAATGCCTATGCGGAAGAGCCGCCCTGTCGGGAAAAACGCAATTCGCGCAGTGCCTCGACGACAGACATGAAATTTCCCATGAAAACATACCTCAGCACGGACATTACTGCATCCCCGTAAAATCCGGGGATAAAATACTCGGAGTGCTGAATCTATACCTGAAAGACGGGCACAAACGCGACGAGCGCGAAATCCTTTTTCTGGAAGCGGCGGCCGGCGTGACGGCCGGAGTCATAGAACGCTTCAATCAGGATAAACTGCTCAAGGAGAAAGACGCCCAGTTTCTGCAGGCGCAGAAAATGGAGGCCCTGGGCAAGCTTGCGGGCGGAGTAGCGCATGATTTCAATAATTTGCTCGCTTTGATAATAGGCTATACCGATGTGTCCGCGGAAAGCCTGCCCGCCGATCATCAGACTTTAAAATATCTCAAAGAACTTAAAAAGGCGTCATATAAAGCGTCCGAACTTGTAAAACAGCTTCTTGCCTTCAGCAGAAAACAGCCGGTATCCCCTTCCGTATTCGGCATAAACGACAGCGTCAAAGAGATGCATAAAATGCTTTCAAGGCTCATCGGAGCGAACATAGAATTTTCTCTTTCGCTGGATGATTCGGCCGGAAGCATAAAAGCGGATAAAAACCAGTTTGAGCAGATAATCATGAATCTTGCGGTAAACGCAAAAGACGCCATGCCGGACGGAGGCAGGCTTTCGATAAAAACATCGCGGACGGCAATAGGCGAAAACTGCAGTCTGAAAGGCGAAGCGATAAAGCCCGGCGCCTACGTTTTCATCGAGGTGTCGGACACCGGAACGGGCATGGACGAAGAAACGCAGGCAAGGATATTTGAGCCCTTTTTCACCACGAAAGAAGAAGGAAAAGGAACGGGGCTGGGATTGTCCACGGTATACGGAATCGTGAAACAGAACAACGGCCACATATTTCCTGAAAGCTCCCCCGGAGCAGGAACGGTCTTTTCAATATATCTCCCCGCCCACGACCCCCTAAAAACATAACCACGGAGACACGGAAACTAAGACGAGGGTAAACGGTAAGACAGCGGGGAAGCTGGGCAACTGGGCGGCTGGACTGCCGGGGAGAGGTCCCTTCTGAAGAATGGCTATAACCAAGGAATTTCTTGAAGAACTATATCTCAAGCGCAACAGGCGGGAGTATGTTCATCCCGACCCGCTGGAATTCCTGTATAACTATCCGCAAACGCGGGACCGCGAAATAGCGGGGCTCATAGCGTCTTCTCTCGCCTACGGACGAGTGCATCAGATATTAAAAAGCGTCTCAGGCGTGCTTAAGATAATGACCCCGTCGCCTTATCTGTTTCTAAAAAAAACGCCTGAAAGATCGCTCTTAAACGCTTTTTCAGGCTTCAAACACCGATTTACCGCAGGAAAGGAAATAGCCGGCCTGCTTGCCGGAATAAAAAATGCCGTCGCCGAATACGGCTCGCTTTATGAATGCTTCACCGCGGACTTGAAAAAGGAGCATGACGCGACCCTGCCCGCCCTTGAATCATTTATAAGCAAGATCAGCGGGAAGCAAACAAGCTGCGCCAGCCTGCTTCCCTGCCCCGGGAAAAAAAGCGCGTTCAAAAGAATGAATCTTTTTCTGCGCTGGATGGTCAGGAAAGATGCGGTCGACCCGGGCGGATGGGAAGATATAGGCAAAACCAGACTGCTTATACCTCTGGACGTGCATATGCACTCCAAAGCCCTTGAATTTAAATTCACAAAACGCAGGCAGACCGGCATAAAAACGGTAATGGAAATAACTTCGGCTTTCCGCAGAATATGCCCTGAAGATCCGGTAAAATATGATTTTTGCCTCACAAGGGAAGGAATTATGCGGACGGTAAACGGTAGAAGGGAGACGGCCCATTCTTTCCATTAAAGCATTGAGAATGGGCCGTATCCCGTCTACCATTTACCTTCTGATAATTGCTATTATTCTACAATCAGAAGAAGACGGTGCTGGTAGACGGGAAAGAAAGAGCAAAAAGATAGGAGGAAGCATATGAAACTTAAAGGGACAAAAACGGAAAAAAATCTTCTTGCCGCTTTTGCCGGAGAATCGCAGGCAAGAAACCGCTACACCTATTTTTCCGGCGCGGCCAGAAAAGAGGGCTATGAGCAGATAGCCCGCATATTTGAAGAGACGGCCGAACAGGAAAAGGAGCACGCAAAGCGCTTTTTTAAATTTCTTGAAGGCGGGGAAGTTCAGATAACCGCCGCCTATCCCGCCGGAGTCATCGGCTCCGCCGCGCAGAACCTCGAGGCGTCCGCGGACGGAGAAAAGCACGAGTGGGGAAGCCTTTATCCGGGATTTGCGCAAACGGCGCGGGAGGAAGGTTTCGAGGATATAGCAAAGACTTTTGAAGCCGTATCAATAGCGGAGAAACAGCATGAAAGAAGATACCGCTCCCTTTTTGCCAATCTGAAATCATGCTCAGTTTTCAAAAAAGACAAGAAAGTCAAATGGCGTTGCCTCAACTGCGGCTATGTGCATGAAGGAGAACAGGCGCCTGACACCTGTCCCGCATGCCTGCATCCCAAAGCCTATTTTGAAATTCTGGGCGAAAACTGGTAAATCTGACAAATTAAGGAGAAGATATGACAATTCTGCTTCAGATATATAAATGCGGGGTATGCGGCAATATGGTTGAAATGATCCATGCCGGAGCCGGACAGCTTGTCTGCTGCGGCCAGCCCATGAAATTATTTACGGAAAACACCGTAGACGCGGCCAAAGAAAAACATATTCCCGTGATAGAAAAAACTTCTGCCGGCTTCAAGGTAAAAGTGGGAAGCGCCGCCCACCCCATGGAGGACAAGCATTATATCGAGTGGATCGAAGTTATCGCGGACGGAAAAGCTTACAGGCAGTTTCTTAAACCCGGCCAAACGCCCGAGGCGGAATTCTGCGTAACGGCCGTAACCGTTACCGCCAGAGAATACTGCAATCTTCACGGACTCTGGAAGACGGAATAGCAATTACTTAGGCTGAAGACTGAGGACAGCAGTCTGAAGGCTGAAGACTATTAGTCTTTTATCTGTAACTTCAGACTAACAGTCCCATTCCTTCCGAAGAGGTTTTGAGAATGGGACAGTCCAAACTCACTGCTTTAAAGGATGGTTTGGACAGCCTTCAGGCTACTTACCTTCTTCATGTTATGGATGAAAAAATAGGAGAAGCTCTTTCCAACATAAGCTACGGCTTATATGTCGTTTCCTCCGTCTCAAAAGACGGCAGAATGAACGGACAGATAGTCAATACAGCATTTCAGGTCACCTCAAATCCCGCCAAGATAGCCGTAAGCATCAACAAGTCTAATCTGACTCATAAATATATTTCGGAAAGCAAAGTCTTTTCCGTCTCGGTTCTGGAAGAGACAACGCCGTTCGCTTTTATAGGTCTTTTCGGGTTTAAATCCGGGAAGGATATCGACAAGTTCTCAAATACCGCGTTCAAAAAAGGAATAACAGGCTGTCCGCTGGCCACTCAGCACGCGCTTTCGGTAATTGAAGCCGAAGTTGAGGGTTCTTTCGACGCAGGCTCTCACACGGTTTTCTTCGGAAAGATCGTTTCGGCGGATGTATTAAAAGAAGGAACAGCTCTGACTTACTTATTCTACAAAAACAATATGCGCGGCAAGACCCCGAAAACAGCAACGACATATAGGGCTCGCAATGAAATAATAGGCTCAGTTGAGCCTATTATTTCATTGCAAGCCCATAACACCCCGGATACCATGGGTTTAAAACTTGAGCAGGGAGGAAACACTATGAAAAAATATGTATGCAAGGTATGCGGTTATGTGTATGACCCGCAGACGGGAGACGCCGAACACAATATCGCGCCAGGCACAGCCTTTGAAAAACTCCCCTCCGACTGGGTTTGCCCGCTGTGCGGAGCCGGAAAAGAAGAATTCGAGCCTGAAAATTGATACCGGATTAAGCCGCTGGACAGCCTATCCGCATGAACAGTTATTATCGCATGAGGAATTTTCTATGAGTTCCGTCTCCACCTGCAGAGTGCAGTGCCTGAGCCCGAATTTTTCGGCAAGCAGACAATTGGCCTGTTTTAATACGGAAACAGTGCGCTGAGGATCCTTAACTAAAAGATGCGCGCTTAAAGACTCAAATCCCTGCGTCACCGTCCAGATATGAAGCTCGTGAACGTCGATAACTCCTTCAATATTTTTCAGCGCGGTTTTGATCTCTTCCGGCTCTATATGGCCCGGCACGCCTTCCATCAGAATATGAACCGATTCCTTTACAAGTTTCCATGAGCTGTACATCACCAGCGACACTATGCAGGCTGATATCAAAGGATCCGCGGTATTCCAGCCGGTATAAATCATTATCAGCGCCGCGGCGATGACGCCTGCGGAACCCAGTAAATCCGTAAGCACATGTAGGAAAGCCGCACTGACGTTTA
>CAZFMJ010000042.1:20243-24045 GCA_964520045.1 uncultured Elusimicrobiales bacterium
TGGCGGTGAACATCCTTAAGTATCCATAGTACGGCGAGATTGGCCAAAAGTCCGGCCGCCGCGACCAAAAGCATCGGCGCGGCAAGCACAGGCCTCGGATTGATAAATCTTTGGTACGCAGCATGAGCTATTACTCCGGCGGCGGCCCACAGCGCCAGTCCGTTTGCAAGAGCGGCAAGCACCTCGGCCCTCCTGTAGCCGAAAGTTTTCCTCTCGGAAACAGGCCTTGCGGCGATTTGAGCGCTGAAAAACCCCAACCCAAGAGCGGCCGCATCGGCCAGCATATGCGCCGAATCGGAAAGAAGAGCGAGACTGCCGGTAAAAAAACCGCCCGCGGCCTCAACGACCATAAAAACCGCCGTTATCCAAAATGCGCAGGCAAGCCTTTTTTTTGCGTTTCCGCAATTGTTTGCGGCGTCGCAATGCGAATGTTTATCATTCATAGTAAATACGGAAAGGCTATTAGCCTGAAGGTACAGATAAGAAACTAATAGCCTTCAGTCTTCAGCCTTCAGCCTGCTTTTATATTATCCAATATATTTTCCGAAAGGTGAAGCCTTTTTTACCGGTAAAATTGACGAGATTGCCCATAAAGTGGTTTAATCTATAAAGACGGTAAACGGAAGACGGCAGAAGGTAGACGGAAGAGAAAAACGTAAAAGATGTTTTTGTTTTTCCATTTACCGTTTACCCTTTACCATCTACCTTCTTTTTTATGGAGGCTTAAAATGCAGATTTTTCTCGCAGTATGCGCAGGAATCGCGACGACAGCTCTGGTGACGGTGGCGGTGCACATGGTGCTGACTCTTACGCAGGTGCGCAAAACGGCGAAAGCCGTTGAATTACTGGCGCTTAATGCCGACGGAAAAATGAACGCTCTCAACGGAATGTTCAGCGCTGTAAGCTCGCTTACAGCCGGACTGCAGTCCGGCTGGCTTAAAGCCGCTCAGTTCGCATTCGGTCTGATATCCGGATACAAAAAAGCTCATTCCGCATGCGGCGAAGATGCGGATAAGGACTAATATCTATGAACTTTAAGCAGTTATTTGAATTTGCCCTTGACCCTGAAATACAGGCAAAGCGGGATTTCCTAAAACATCTCCCCCTCTTTAAGGGACTGCGCAACAAAGATCTGATACATGTCATAAAAAGCCTTCAGGAAAGGGTTTATCTCAAGGGCGAGACTATCTTCAGCGAGGGCGACATAGGCCGAGGGCTTTTTATTACGGTTTCCGGAAGCGTGAAGCTTACGCACTACTGCAGTGAGCAGAAAAAAGAAGAACTGCTGGCGGTTCTTCACCCCGGCGAATATTTTGGAGAGATGGCCCTTCTTGAAGAAATGCCGCGCATGGCGTCCGCCGTAGCGTCGGAAAACGCGAAAGTTTTCATATTATATAAAGTGAAGCTTGATTCGCTTCTTTTTGACTCACCGAGAGTCGGAGTGGTGATAGCTACGCATCTTGCTCAGGTCCTGTCCGCAAGACTCAGAGCCAAAAACCCGCCGGCGAAGCAAGAAGCGCAGATAGTTCCGCTTGGAGATATTTCACTCAATGCAGATAAACGATAAAAGACCGGCCCAATTCATAGCGCCCGCGGTCATACTACTGTCCTTTTTTACGCTCATATACACGGCAAAGACCTCGGCATTTCCCTTTTTTCTGAGCCTCGCCGCGGCGTATCTTATAAATCCCATAATAGAATTTTTCCATGTGCGCGGCATAAAGCGCATCTATGCGGTGGCCGGCCTTTATCTCGTCGCCGGCGCCATAGCCACGATGCTCATTATGTATCTGGTATCCCTTGCCTCGCAGGAGCTGTCTCTTCTTCAGACCGAATGGCCGGTATATTATAAAAAAATACAGGCCGTGCTTTTGAATGCGCAGGGAAAACTGGCGGTAAAATATCCTTATCTTGAAAATTATTACGCCGCGTGGGGCGGACACCTCGGCTCAAAAGCGGCGTATATTATTGAAGGCATACCCGCCTTTATTTTAAGCCTGGCGCCGGCGTTAAGCCTGCTTATTCTTGTGCCGTTTATAACCTTTTTTCTCCTGCTGGAAGGCGCAAATATACAAAACTACGTGCTTGACCTTCTCCCCTCCCGCCATGTGGAACTAGCCCTGCACATAATTTCAGAAGTGGACGGATCTCTGGGTAATTATCTGCGCGGCATATTAACCGAAGCATTCTGCCTGTTTCTGCTGGCTTTGGGAGGGCTTCTGCTGATGAAGCTTGACTATGCGGCAGCCATAGCCGTAGTAGTGGGCATAACCAGCCTGATACCTTATCTGGGCGCCATAGTCGGCGGCATTCTTGCGGTTACGGCGGCCTTTATACAATATTACAGCGTATGGCCGATGATAAAGGTGCTGATATTTTTCGCGGGTCTGAGATTCCTTGACGACTGGCTGCTTCAGCCGCTTATAATGAAAAAGGCCGTGGAACTGCACCCCGCCATAATTCTTTTCGCGCTGTTGTGCGGAGGCGAACTTTTCGGAATATGGGGGCTTATTTTCGCCATACCCGCGGCCTGCGTGATAAAAGTTTTCCTGACGATAATTCTCGAGCTTCATAGAAGCGAATTCGGCTGGAGGCCGAAGTCGGAATCGATAAAAGTAAGCATACCGTATACATAAGAGGACGGTAAACGGTAGATGGTAGACGGCAAACAGAAAAAAACCAAAAGAACACTTAACAGTAAAGATTTATAAAAAAATAAAGATCGATACTCACACGAAGACGCCAAGACACGGAGAAAAACATAAAAAAAGAAACAGGAGACAGAAGAAGAAAAAAATAACCGGAAAGATTTATTTTTCTATTTACTCTTCCATCTACCATCTCCCGTCTACCCTCTACCATCCCCATATTATGGAAATAAAAACGGAAGTTAAATTAAAACGCGGGGAAGACAGGCGCATCTCCTCCGGCCATTTATGGATTTTTTCAAATGAGCTCGAAACA
This sequence comes from uncultured Elusimicrobiales bacterium, assembly GCA_964520045.1. Classification (GTDB taxonomy): domain Bacteria; phylum Elusimicrobiota; class Elusimicrobia; order Elusimicrobiales; family CAZFMJ01; genus CAZFMJ01. Next base: position 23,208 of record CAZFMJ010000042.1, read on the forward strand.
GTCGACTCCACCATAGAGCCCGGCTCGCTCTGTAGCGTTCTCTCTTCTTCCGGCGTAAAAATAGGCTCCGGCTTTTTTAATCCCAAAAGCCTCATAGCCGTCAGAATGCTCGCGGAAGGAAACGGTCTTTTGCGTGATGACTTTATAAAACGCAGGATTGAAAAGGCTTTCCGATACAGGCAGGAAATAGGGCTTTGCGATTACTGCAGAATATGCCACGGCGAGTCCGACCGTCTGCCGGGGCTTATAATAGACAGGTACGGCTCCGTTTTTGTCGTTGAAATCCTTTCCGCAGGAATGGAGAAATTCCGCCCGGAAATAATAGCCGCAATAACCGAGATATTCAAGCCTGCCGGAATATATCTCAAAAACGACCATGAATTCCGCAAACTAGAAGGACTCAATCTCATTCCAGAAACGGCATACGGCGAAGTGCCCGAAACCGTAATTGTGGAAGAAGACGGCCTTAAATTTCAGGCTGTCATAAAAGAAGGCCAAAAAACGGGTTTTTTCTTCGACCAGAGGGAAAACAGGCAGTTTTTAAAACCATTTTTCAAAAACAGGCAGGTGCTTGACCTTTACTGCTATACCGGAGCTTTTGCCATAACCGCGGCGGCCTCGGGAGCAAAACAGGCATGGGGCATAGACTCCTGCCTGAGCTCGATAGAATTGGCCAAAAAAAACGCCGAACTAAACGGCGTAAAAGAAAAAGCCGTCTTTCAGAAAGGCGATGCGCAAGCGGCGCTTTCAGCGCTCAAAGCCGGAGGAATGCCCGCCAGCCCGGACTTTATACTTCTTGACCCGCCTAATCTTGTCAGGAACAGAAAACATCTTCCTC
>CAZFMJ010000043.1:0-1221 GCA_964520045.1 uncultured Elusimicrobiales bacterium
ACGAAAATCTTAAAAAAAGACAGATTACATGCTTAAGTTAGCGCCATTCGGGACAGCATACCTATTGTTTTATACGTCACAAAATATTCTGATAAATACAATTGCCGGTAAATGAAGCGGGATAAACAGGTATGGCGTCCATGGATTTTGCGGTTATCCGTAGGGTACAACAATTCAGCGTATAACTGTAAGAGGCAGTCTGCCGGAAAACGTGTTTTTGCCGTCAGGGCTAAACCGAAATTCGATGGGACAAATCTTATAATTTTTTCAGAATTTGCAAATTGCCCTGTATTAAAGCTTCTTTTTTCTTTCTGGTCCAACGCTTTATCTGGGCTTCTCTTTTTAATGCGGAAGACTGTGTGGGATGTGCTTCTTGCCAAAGAAGTTTTACGGGGCCAAAGACATGGGTGTAAAAACTACCGTGGCCGGAATTGTGTTCACTGATTCTACGTGGTATGTTTTGGGTTGAACCCGTGTAAAGGGATTTGTCGGAACACTTAAGGATATAGACAAACCATTTTTGTGGTTCGACTTCGTGGTTCGGCATAACTCACCACTTCGCTCACCATGGATTCGACTCGCCTCGCTAGAAATAATCAAGTGGTGAGCGAGCCTGTAAGGCGAGTCGAATCCACTCCGGGACTAGGACTTGAACCTAGACTAAGCGGTCCAGAGCCGCTCGTGCTACCATTACACCATCCCGGAATCAGTCAGTGGCGGATATTAACAGAACTGTTCTGGAGAAAACTATTATATAATATTATCAATCTACTCGGAATAAAAAGACGCGACCAGTATTAAGTATTACCGCTCAGGAGGGGTTCAGCGAGCGTCCATCGGAAGATGGAAAGCGAGCGACGATGTAATGGGGAACATGGGTTCCCCTTGTGGAGCGCCGAGCGGAGGTTTATTCCTTTCGGAGCGAGGGAATCCGAGTTCTTCGTGCGATGATTATCAATCATCGCGAATGAACGAGGACGTGACCGAAGCATTTGCGGTCAAATGCGAGGAAATGGTTGAGGCAGGAAGCCGAATACCGCGACCAGTCGGGGCATAGCTCAATTGGCAGAGCGCCTGGTTTGGGACCAGGAGGTTCTCGGTTCAACCCCGAGTGCCCCGATATTTTCAGCTTCGCTGAAAATATCAGAGCAATTTAAAAACTACACACTATTCTGTGAAACCTATTATTAAAATAATTCCGATAATTTTGGGGGCGCTTAT
>CAZFMJ010000043.1:1231-22900 GCA_964520045.1 uncultured Elusimicrobiales bacterium
CCGTCTTTTACCGTCGTTCATGTTTCCCCGCATAATTTCATGCGGGCATTAAAAAGCAATGTCGAAGCCGTTGACTTTGAGCACGGCCTTTTCAGGCTGGAGTCCTCTTCATATGACGCGGGACAGTCCACGGCTCAGCCGCGCGTTCCGGCGGCGCGTTCAGGCGCCATAGAGTCGCCTCCCGTCAAAGCGTTGTTTCCTTTTAATGAATTGGTTATTTCGGCAAACGCCGATATTCCTGAAAACACTTCCGTTTTAATTGAAGCGCAGGCCCGGATAATGAGCGTTCAGCCGGGAACCGGTCCGGCGGCGGAGGATGTTTCCGGCGAAGTTTACTCCGCCATTATGAACGACAAGGAAAATGAGATCAAGGATACGACTTTAGGGACATGGACGGCATGGTATAAAACAGGCAGATTTAAAAGCGACGGCAAGTCCGCCAGTATTCCGGATCAGGATGATAATTCGGGCTCCGTAGAGATAGACACTCTGCAGTTAAAAAAATACGCCGACGCTTTCAGATACAGGATAATATTGGAATCCGAATCAAAGGAAACCCCTGTTTTAAGGCTGGTTTCCGCGGTATACACGGACGCCGACGTCGAATATAACGCAGAATCTGCGGCCGCAAATCCTTATGCGCGAAGGAAAGGCAAACCCAATCCGGCGTGGGGGAAAATCCTTGCGGTTCCCGAGCGTTCGCAGATGACGGAGCAGGAAAAATACGCTCATGACATATGCAGTCCCGTTTCGCTTTCCATGGTCATGGAATACTGGGGAATTAATCAGCCCTCCATGGACACGGCTCTCGGGGTTTATGATTCGGCCGAGGATATCTACGGAAATTGGCCGTTTAACGTCGCATACGCCGGGCTTAAGGGGCTGGATGCGTATGTGACGCGCATGAATCAGGTCGCGGACGCGGAATTTGAAATAACCTCGGGCAGGCCTGTCATAGCGAGCATTACGTTCGGTCCCGGGGAACTCAAGAGTTCTCCGATAAAAAAGACCGACGGCCATCTGGTGGTGATACGGGGCTTTGACAAAAAAGGGAATTTTGTGGTAAACGATCCGGCGGCTCCTTCCAAAAAGACGGTAAAGCGGGTGTATGACAGGAAGGAATTTGCGAATGCGTGGCTGTCCAACAAATACGGCACAAGCTATATAGTGCGCCCGCGGTTTCCCAAGCCCATGACGGTCGCCGTTCCTTTCACAAGCCTGCGCAGGGAGCCCGCGCCCGCTCCTTTGGCGGAGAAAGACGAGCTTCAGGAAAGCAATCTTATAATGGGAGAGCGCGTAAATACGCTGTCTGCCAAAGGCAATTGGCTGAAAGTGGAGGCTTCGGAGCAGGATTACAGCGCCGGCAAAGGGGGGGAGGTTCCGGACCGTTCAGCGTGGAAGGGGTATCCCGGATGGATATACGCTTCGGACGCGGTCATGTATGAGAATTTTGGGGTAAAAGCGGTGGTAAAATCCAAGACGGCCGAAGTGACCCTTGAGGAACTGGACGGCAGCGCCGTTTTAAAGCTTTCAATGGGAACTCGCCTTAAAGTTACGGGCAAAAAAGAAAGCGGAATAGTGAGAGCGCTCCTTCCCGGCGGAAAGAGGGCGTTGGTCAAGGAATCAGATATCCAGTATCTATCCGGCGTTCCCAAAGACTCGGCTTTGCGGACGGCGGCGCTTTCCGCCGCGAGGCAGTTTATAGGCGACAAATACTGCTGGGGAGGCCGTTCCGGATGGTGTGTGGACTGCTCCGGCCTAGTTAATATCGCGATGCGGGTATTCGGGATAGATGTGCCGAGAAATGCCACGGACCAGTTCGCCGCTTCGGAGAACATAGCGAAGAATAAAATGCGCGAAGCCGATCTTATATTCGTTTCCGATAAGGATAGTCACAATAAGATAACTCATGTTGTGTTTTATTCGGGGAACGGAAAAATCCTTGAGGCGGTGGGCGACCCCGGCATAGTGAGAGAAATAAGCTGTGTGGAAAAATTCGGAACGCCCTGGGAACAATTGGTCAACGGTCTTATAATAGACGGCAGAAAAATTTATTTTAAGAGAATTATAAAAGAAGAGGGTAGACGGTAGAAGGTAGATGGTAGACGGTTAACGGCAAAGAATAGCGATAAAGAGAGGAAAAAACAGTGTGTTTGGGACAATACCTTTCTCAATGCGTTTTAAGGAAAGAAAGGTATGAAAACCGGCATCCGGAGTTCCTTGAGATGTTAAAATTAATAGCTGTTCAGTTGTAATGCCTTCTCCCCTTTTGTTTTTTTCTCCGTCTACCTTCTACCGTTTACCCTTTACCGTGCCGTGGTAATGGTCTTTATAAAAACGGGCAGAAGTTATACAATTGCTGGTGTATTATTTCGTAGGAGGCTGATAACATGAAAACAGGTTTGTTTTTTATACCAATATTTTTCGCCGCGGTCTGCGCTTACGGCCAGACTGCGCAGAAGGGAGGGCAGGCCGGCCCCGCCAAAGTCGCTCAGACGGATAAAATAAATGAATGCGATATGAGCGTAACGGATTCTTCTTCCACAAAGAAAAACTGGAAAAGCGCTGACGGCAGGGAATGGACCGCCATAAGCATGGAGGAAGGATTTGCTTTATGCCTTTTTTCAAACAGATATCTTATTTTCGACTCAAAACCGGAGGATGTCCTTTCAATAGGCCTGAATAAAGGCAATCTGGAAATCAGTTTCGGTTCCTCAAAGGAAAATATCGCGCTTACTTATTTAACGGCGGCAAATGATATTTTTTCAAAAATAGCGCCGTATAGAGGATATCCTGCGGAAGATATTTACTGGGCAAGGGCGCAATATGACCTGCCCGGCTCCACAAAGGCATCCGGCGCGGTTTACCGCATAGGCTCCGAGGTAAGCGAAAGAACCGATATTATTCTTGCAAGATTTGCAAAAGACAGCATGCTGTGGAAGAACGCCGATTCCGCCGTAAAACGGCTTAAAAGCTGGATCAATGAGGAAAAGGCGAAGGAAAACTGGACAAGTCTGCGCGACATGGAGCCGCAGGTCGCTTTGACCCTTAACCTGCCTGAATATAAAGCTCCGGCCGCTCAGGCCGTCCGTCCGCAGATGCAGGCTCCGCGGTTCGATCCCAAGGCGAAGGCGGCGAAATTTTCATGCGGAGACAAAATGCATGCCGGGAATAATTCTCCGCATAAGATCCTTACGGTAAATGAACTCTTCCCAGTCCAAAAGTAGCCGGATTACTAAAATCATAAAAAACCTCCGTAGTCTTTATCCCGATGCGGAGACGGAACTGGATTATTCCAACCCCCTTGAACTGCTTGTCGCGGTTATTTTGTCGGCGCAGTGCACGGATACGCGCGTTAATAAAATAACAAAAACGCTTTTCAAAAAATACAAGACCGCCGCTGATTACGCCTCCGCTTCCCAGGAGGAGCTTGAAAAATATGTGCATTCTGCCGGTTTTTTCCGCATGAAGGCTTCCGCGATACGCGAGTCGGCAAAAATAATAGCTGAAAAATTCAACGGCAGAGTTCCCCGCACTATGGAGGAATTGCTTGAGCTTAAAGGCGTGGCCCGCAAGACCGCCAATGTCGTTTTGGGCAATGCCTACGGTATCGCAAGCGGCGTAGTGGTGGACACGCATGTCAAAAGGCTGGCGCGGCGCATGGGGCTCAGCGTGGAGACCGACCCCGTTAAAATAGAAAAGGACCTGATGCGCCTTGTTCCCGAAAAAGACTGGATATGGTTCAGCCATGCCATGGTTCTGCACGGCAGAAGGGTGTGCGCGGCGCGCAATCCGGATTGTCTTTCATGTAAAATTAACTCTTTTTGTCTCAAAAAAATCTAAAGTTTTATAACTTTCTCTATGCTATAATTCCTTAAAGTAACGCTTTAGGGGAGTAAAGTTCTATACAAGATACGGAAAGGAAGGATATGATAAAAAAAGCTAAAAATTATTTTTCCGAGTTTAAAGTTCTTAAAACAGCAAGCCGCGAGTTCTGGCTTACAAACGCCATCCAGTTTATGGACGGCCTTGCGTATTTTTCCATGATCAATGTGGTAACGCTGTATCTTACGGTGAACTGCGGATTCAGCGACGTGTCTTCGGGCGCATGGGTGGGAATATGGACGCTTTATATCACCGCTTTCGTGCTGGCAGTGGGCTCTATCTGCGACGCTATAGGGCTCAAGAAGACCTTTTTAATAGCCTGCATTCTTTTGATTGTCGCAAGGCTCGGCATGGGGATTGCGCCTGTTATACTCAAAGGCAGCGCAATGCAGTATGCCGTTATGTCCATGATAATCCTGCTGTCTCTGGGCACGGCTTTTATGGTTACAGCGGTGCCTGTTGGCATAAGGCGGTTTACCACAAAATCCAACCGCTCAACGGGATTTAATGTTTATTATATGATTATGAACGTGGGCGCCATTTTGGCCGGCTTTGCCGTAACCGACGGATTCCGGGGCTGGTTGGGCGAAGTGAAAGGCAATCTCGCCATACTCACTTTCGGAGCGGTCATGGCGGCGGGATGCTTTCTGGCCTCATGTTTTATAGACGACCACAACTATGCCGACGAAGAGGAGCGCTCGCATGTTGATTTAGCCAAGCGGCCTCTTGCGATATTTAAGGAAGTGTGGAAAGAAAGCGCGTTTTTAAAACTAATATTATTTCTTGCGCTGACTCTGGGCGTGCGCCTTATTTTTACAAACCAATTTCTCATCATGCCGAAGTATTACACCCGCGTGCTTTACACGGATTTCGAGCTGGGATTGGCCAATTCCATAAATCCCACGATTATCGTAGTGGGGCTGATAATGCTTATCCCCATAATAAACCGCTTTTCCACTTTCAAGCTTATAGTTACGGGGATGACGATTTCCGCTTTTTCTCTGCTGATTATGTCTATGCCCATACAATGGATGCTGTCCATACCCGGCATACATAACATGACGCAGGCCTACATGTTCGTCATCTGCGCGCAGATAATAGTTTTTGCCATAGGAGAGCTTATCTTTTCGCCGCGTTTCACGGAGTATATTTCCGTCGTGGCTCCGAAAGACAAAGTTGCCTCCTATATGGGGCTCTCGGCTTTGCCCATGTTCATAGCCAAACCAATTAATGGATTTATGAGCGGCATATTGGTGGCCGGATTTTCTTATGAGGGAATACGGGCTAAAATAGATTCCGGCAATATCGCATACAAGCAGTCTCCTGAATTTATGTGGATGATATATTTTATACTGGCGCTTTTAAGCCCCATAGCCGTGCTTGCCATGAAGGGACTGCTCACTTCAGGCAGGGAGAAGAAAAAGCATGAAGTGCACGGGGTTCCCGAATCGCCTTCAAACGAGCCTGATTGACAAGGAATGAAAATATGAAAAAATATAAATATATATTTAAGGACGCGCTTATACTGCTTGTCGTGTCTACGGTATTCGTGACGATATGCAACCAGTTTTTTAAAATGCTGAAAAAAGGCTCCAATGCCGATCCTTTGGTGACCGCTATACTGCAGGATAATGCGGGCGAGGCAGGGGAAATTTTAAGCGAAAAAGGTTTTGGGGCGTCGAAAGAATCGTTTGAATCCTTAGAGGCGTATCTCAATGACAGAGTAAGCCGCGCCGATGAATTCGGCCGCACGTCTTTGATGTGGGCGGCGTATTCCAATTTTAACGACCCCAAACGCATCTCCGAAACCGACGCAAAACGGCTTGGGATCGTGGATATGCTTCTTACAAGCGGAGCTGATATAAACGCCAGGGACAAAGACGGCTGGACGCCTTTGATGTGGGCTTCATGGAGCGGGCTGACAGGCGTGTCTCAAAAGCTTATTGATTCCGGCGCTTCGCTCTCGGAATGCGACAGGCAGGGGAATACCGCGCTTATGATGGCCGTTATGCGCGCTAATGCGGATATTGTAAAGCTTTTAACGGCCAACAGCGCCGACAAGACGGTTGAAAACAAGCGCGGAATGCGGGCTCTGGATATGGCGGCGGAAGGACTTCAGAATCATCCCGGGAAAGCTTCGCTTTACCGCGAAATAATGAGTTTATTGGGAACATAATAGAAGAGGGTAGATGGGAGAAGGTAGACGGTAGATGGAAGAGTAGAAAATAAGGCTTTGTTTTTCCGTCTACCGTCTTCCATCTACCTTTTCCCGTCTTCTTGCGGAACCGGAGGCTGAGGTATAGAGGCGGGAGGGGCGGGGGGCAGGTCTTTAAAAATACCGGCGTCCGCGGTTTCATACCTGCGCGATATCCGCGCGATTTCATCCTTCCTGTTCATAAAATCATCAAGTATTTTTTTTAAGACCGAAGTTTTAAGCCTTTTTGCCGAGACCGCGAAAGTCTCTACCGTGGAATCTTCAAGGGATTCTTTTTTTACGCCCTCCCTCTCCAGCTCGGTCTGCAGGCGCTTGGGCAATTTTTCCCTGCGCTCCAATTCTTTGGAGCATGCGTAAAGTATTTTTGAAGCCGCGGATTCAAAAGACGGAAGTTCCGGATACCTGTTTTTTGCCTCTTCGCGGAATTTGGAGGGGGGATCCCTGCGTATTTTCCGGGCAAGTCCTATGGTATCGTCTATATACGGCACCGCATCCCTGAGAGCGGCCAGCATGTCCGCGAATTTTTTATCCTTGCCGGATTTTTCCAAAGTGTAAAGAGCCTGCATAAAAACAGCGTCGCATTCTTTTTCTTTGACGTAAGGAGAATATAAGCCGCTTGAATTCGCCTGCGCGGCCTGCATATTATGAACGGCTTCATGCATGAATATCGGCCCCAGAAATTTTGCCAGCGCTTCCAGCGGAGCTCCGCCTTTAAGGAGAGCCGCCTCATTGAAGCGGTTTATTCTCATGAATTGCTTTATCAGGCCCGCGCTGAGTTTTATGGAGCCTGAGTTGGGGTCAAATCCGCCGTAACTTCCGGGGCAGTGTTCAATCTTGAGCTTCAGCCTGTTTTTTGAATAAAAATCCGCGGCGATTTTCCCCGCCTGCGTGTCTTTGATTTCCTTAAGAAGAGCGCCCGCAATTACGGCCGAAAGCGCCGGATAATTATCCGCCTTGAACGTCTCTCCCGGCCTTGATTCCCTGACCGCGTTTATCCTGAGCCTTATTTCGGGGCTGCCTAGAGAAGGGGTATTGTCAAAAATTTGTCCGAGAAGATAGAGCTGGTATTCCGCAGGTTTGCCTTCCAGTTCTTTAAGCGCGTCCTGCGTCAGGCCGGATTTTTTCGCCTCTTCCAGCAGGGCCAGCTGTTTTAAGTGTGTTTTCAGCCGCGCGTCTTCTATGCCGTTGAGCCTTTTCCATATTTCCTGTTTTTTAAGCCCTTCGATATCGCCGTCCGCTGTTATGACTTCCGTAGAGGTAAGGCGGTCGAAAAGCTTTGATCGCGCCATTTCGGCGAGCTGAATTTTCCTCTTTTTTATCGTCAGGGCCGACCAGCTGTTTTCGGCCGCGGCGAGGATCGCGGTCTTCTGGGCGGGATCAAGCAGACGCCATGTCGCGGAACCGTACCACGGATTATAAGTTTTAAACCAGATGTTTTTTTCCTCTTCTGAAAGCGTTGTCAGCGAAAACACCGCCCTTTTTATCAGTTCAAGCCTTTCCGGGCCGTAACCGCTCCTGTATTTGGCCGTCCAGTCAAGGAGCTTTTCCGCTTCCGGCCCGAGTCCCAGAGCGGAAAGGGGAGTCCGGGCGTCCAGATGCTGGGCCAATTCCCCGCTTAAAAGTTTTTCATGGTCCTGCGCGTCATATTTATCAAGGGTCGAGGCTAAATTATTCACCGCCTCGGCGGCGGAAAGAAGCGCCGCGGCCGTTTGCGGGTCCCGGGACTTAAGCTGTTGAATGAATTCTTTGTCATTGACGAATTTCAGGGATATTCCGGGGTCAAGGCTGTTTACGCCGTTCTTGTAGAATTCCAGCCTGTTTTTGTCTTCAAAGTCCGGACGGGCATAGGCGGCGGAACCGGCGAATAAGACCGCGGATACAAAAAATATCCGGAGCGCTGAATTATTTCTTTTTGTTTTTGATTTCATAACCAGGCTCCAGTATCCATTTCAGGAAATCATCCCAGTAGGAAATTTTTGCGAACGCTGTTTCATCGTAGCTTGTGTCATACATGAATTGGGGCATATATATCGCCAGCCCGTGCGCGTTCGAATAGCCGTTTTCTCCCCCGCTTATTTTATTGGAAACGATCAATTCGTCTTTCATGAATCTTAAAAGCTTATTGCTTTCGGCGCGAAGCGCCGGATTATCCCCGGTAGAAGCGGTCGCCAGGCTTATAAAGTGGTATAGATCCTTCGACATCGGGTTGAATTGATTCGCGGAATGATAATAAAAGCCCAAAGTTTTTTCCGCGGATGATTTTATCCCCGCATGCATCGCGGGTTTTGCCGCCTGCGCTATCCATGAGTTGAGGTTTTTCACGAACGCCGGCAAGGCGCCGGCGCGCACTGCGGATATCGTGGTCCCCTTAAATCCCGGCGGCGGGATCTTATACATTTTCTGATATTCTTCGGTTATGATTTTAGAGGCCTGGAGCGCGGATATATCGCCCGAGTCCAGTCTTTTCAGTATCGCTTCGTAGGGGAAGCTGAAGGTGAATATGGTCTCTTCCGAGCCTACTATGAATTCCGCCGAATCTTTTATCTCATAAACTACGCTCGCCATCTGCATAATGCAGGCGTCGCTCGCGTAAACGTCAAGTTTTACTCCTATATCTTTCAAAGCCCTGCCGAGCTGGCTGTTTCGTATGAAATTGCCGGTGCTGTCGTCGAATGATATCCCCCGCTCCTGCCCGACGCCGATATCGCTTTCGGGATCCCGCCTTCCCAGGCCGTGCCCCCACACAATAAGCATGTAATGTTTTGCGGGATAGTTTTTTACGCCCCATTTCGCGAATTCAGACAGCGTTTTCCAGTCGCCCATGTCCGAATCTTCCATGGATTGATAAGGCGAAGTTATTTGGCTCGGAACGGTGTCTTTTTTTATCTCATATCTTCTGGATATGCCTTTGTCGTCCGAGGTGCCGAGTTCCGCCAGAACGTTTATTCTTTCGGAGCTTCCTATTTTCTCCATCATATTGACGCTTTGCGGGCCGGATACGGATAAATTATTGCGGGCGTTTATAAACGTCATTATCGTCCAATCTTTTGTTTTTTTGATGTTTTTTGGTCCGCGCTCGCCGGTTTTTGTCCATCCCCCTCTCCCTCTCCTCTCCCTCGGGGAGAGGATAAAAGGTGAGGGCGCAACTGCAGTTTTCGGGTTAGCGTAATCTTCCCCGGACGAAGTCTTTGCGGTATTTTTAAGCTGTTCAAGCGCTGATGAAGATGAATTCTGCGGAATGGGCGGAATGAGCAAACCCAGCAGGATCAGCGTTATCAGCGAAATTTTTCTCATACTATATTATTGCGCGCCGTATGCCGGAAAGCATGGGCAAATAGGCCTATGCGGAATATGTCCAATGGTCTATATGGAAATGGGTCTTATGGAGAAGCAGGAAAAAGCGCTGGACGGCGAGACAGCTAGGCGGCTGGACAGCGGGTGAATCTGTTATTGCAAACGATGTTTTGCGCGTCAAAGGGCAGGCATGGGGGTGCTCCGTAGCCACATAGCGGATGGGAGACCTCTCCACCCGTTCCGCGGTGGAGGGGGAAACCACGGGAGGGGTTCCTACGTGGCGGAGGGGCAATTCCATGACTGACCCGCACCTATGCTGAATCAGTAAGAGCAGAAAATATCTTGGGTTAATCGGTTGGTTTCGTAAAATCTTTTGCGGCGGATTCAGGGTGGGCTCCGGCGATGACTTTCAGAAAGGCGTCGCCGTAATGTTTAAGCTTGTGTTCTCCCACTCCTTTCACATTTCCCATGTCTTCCGGAGTGTGCGGCTTTGCCGAGGACATTTCGGCCAGCGCGCTGTCATGAAATATCACGTACGGGGGCACTTCCAGCTTTTCGGCGATGAGCCTGCGCAGTTTCCGCAGGTTTTCAAAAACATCCATATCGGCCGGCATTACGCTTTCCGGCATTTTTGTCCTGGATTTTTTCTTTGCTTTCAGCCGGGGCGGCAAAGCCGCGCTTAATCGTACCGTTCCCTGTTCCCGGCACAGCGCCTTTCCTTCCTTTGTGATGCGCAAAAGGGGGTATTGGCCTTCGGTTACTTCCAGAAATCCCTGAACTATAAGCTGGTCCACCCATGAGCGCACGGTTGTTTCTCCGGAATCTTTCAGAAGGCCGAAAACTTTAAGTTTGTCATGGCCGCTGTTCTCCATCCGTTCATCGGCCTTGCCGATAAGCAGGTTTACGACGTAGCCTGTTCCGAAGCGCCCCTCGGCGCGCCATGCCGCGCTTAACACCTTTTTGGCCGTGAGAAGCGTTTCATCCGGAGGAAGGCTTTTGGTTTCGCCCATGCAGACATCGCAGGCTCCGCAGTTATCTTGCGCCTGATTTGCGTTTTCCGGCGGGTACGGCGCTCCGAAATGTCCGGCCAGCAGGCGGTGCCGGCAGACCGGAGACGACGCATAGCGTCCTATTTCGCAAAGCTGGCGGTTGAGAGTCTGCTGTCTTTCAGGAGAGAGATCCGCGTCCTTTTGCGCAAGTCTGCGGTGGACGGCCAGGTCTGAAGCCGAAAACAAAAGCACGCATTCGGCAGGCAGGCCGTCCCTGCCGGCTCTGCCCGACTCCTGCTGATAGTGTTCTATTGAGCGGGGCGTATTGGCATGAACTATAAAACGCACATTTGAGCGGTCTATGCCCATGCCGAAGGCTATCGTGGCCGTAACCACGTCAAGGCGCTCGTTGACGAATTCATCCTGCACCCGCCGTCTGTCTTCGGCGGGCATGCCCGCATGGTAAGCCGCGCAGGATATGCCCGCCTTTTGAAGCATTCCGGCAAGACGCTCGGTTTCCCTGCGCGTTTGGGCGTAAACTATGCCGCCCTCGCCCTTATGCCTGCGCGCGACCGCCAAAACCTGGTCCGACTGGTCGGTGCGCTGAAAGGCGCGGTATATAAGATTGGCGCGGTCCGGATGGCCTATAAACCGCAGGGGCTCGCGCAGGTCAAGCTGGGAGCAGATATCTTTTTGCACTTCCGGAGTGGCCGTGGCTGTCAGCGCCATGCGCGCCGCTTTAGGGAAACAATCAAGCGCTTGCGTAAGACGGCGGTATTCGGGGCGGAATTCGTGTCCCCAGTGAGAAACGCAGTGGGCTTCGTCGACCGCAGCAAGAATAAGGCGGGGGGAAATATACCGGTTTAAATCTCCGGACAGAAGGCGTTCCGGGCTGACATAGAGAAGCTGGGTCTGCTCCTCCGCCAGCCTGCGGAAGGCTTTGCTTTTCTGGTCTGCGTTCATGTTCGAGTGCAGAGCGTCGGCGGACAAGCCAGCCTCCCGGGCGGCGGCCACCTGATCGTCCATAAGGGCGATGAGCGGAGAAATTACCAGAACAAGCCCTTCTCCCATCGCCGCAGGGAGCTGGTAGCAGAGGCTTTTTCCTCCTCCGGTGGCAAGCACTACCATGCAGTCGCGTCCGGAAAGCGCCGTTTGCACCGCTTCACGCTGAAGGGGTTTGAAAGAATCATATCCCCAATGCTTTCGCAGAGCTTCTTCAATCGTCATAAGTTAAAGTTTTCTCACACAAAGCAACAAAGAATTATTTAAGATATAGAGAAATTGATTTTTTTCCGTATTTCTTTTTCAATCTCCAGTCGGGGCATAAGGTTGCCAGTCATCAAGTCAGTCTAATATGACTTCTCTGTGCTCTCCGTGTCCTCCGTCCCATTCCTTCCTCAAAGGCAATAAGAATGGGACCGTCCAAACTCATTGCTTCTGAGGAAAGTTTGGACAGTGTCTCCGTGGTAAAAATTCTTTATCGTTTTTGTGCCTTCTGTGCCACTTCGACTCGCTTTCTTGCTCGCTCAGTGTGGTGAGCGAAGTCGAACCATTTTTTGTGGCAAATTATTTTTCTTCTTTGCCGTTTACCTTCTTAAGCTGCCGTGGTTTTTCTTATTATTTTTTTTCCAGCGCGTTACGCGCCAGTTCGCGGGGAGACTGTTGCGGCCTTTCAGCGACAGGTCTATTTTTCCTTCTGCGGAATCCGCGGCTTCAATTATTACGCTAACTTTTGCTCCCGGCTTGAGGCTTATGCCCCGCAATCTTCCCTCGGCGCCGGTATCGCCAAGAAGCACAAACGAACCGCTGTCCGTTACCGATGTCACGGTTCCTTCCATAACGGAGCCTATTTGCCGTTTAAACAGCTCAGCGCGCATGATATCCACGGACTTATGCTCGGCGTCGGCGGCGGCGCGTTCCCGCTCGGAGCAGTGTTCGCCAGCAGCGGAGAGCGGGAGACCGCACCGGCTTTCCTTTTTTCCGCATAAAAGAGCTTTGACCGCGCGGTGCGCCGTTAAATCCGGATATCTGCGTATGGGCGAGGTGAAATGGGCGTATGCTCCGGCCGCGATGCCGAAATGCCCCGAAGATACCGGCGAGTAAACGGCCTGTTTCATACTGCGCACGATAAGTGAATTTATTATGTCCGCCAGCGGGTGGCTTTGGGCCTGGCGCAGAACGTCCTGCAGTCCTTTGTGCGGATTAGCGCCGGTCAGGTGTCCGGCGGATAAGCCTAAATCGCCCAGCGTTTCCGCCAGTGTTTTTATCTTATTAGGGTCGGGGGCGTCATGCCTGCGGTGCAGAAACGGAATTTTGGCGGCCATGAGTTCAATGGCTATGGATTCATTGGCAAGAAGCATGAATTCCTCAATAAGCCGGTGGCTTTGAAGCCTCGGGCGGAGAGTCACGCGGAGAGGCTTGCCGTGGATATCCGTCTCCACTTTATATTCCGGAAGATTGAAATCCAGCGCGCCCCGCTGTATTCGCCGTTTGCATAATGCGGAGGCCAGAGCGCCCATCTTAATCACCGCTTCAGCTGCGGCTTTGGGCATAGCCTGCAGTTTCCCTCCGTCAAGAAGCGTCTGCGCCTCTTCATAGGTCAGCCTGCGGCAGGAGCGGATGACGGTCTGGGCCATGCGCCGCTTTATTACCTTGCCGGAGGAACTTACGTCCATGAATACGGACACGGTGAGCCGTTCCTTGTGCGGAAGAAGACTGCATAGATTGTTTGAAAGCTTCGGCGGAAGCATAGGCGCGACCCTGTCGGGCAGATACACGCTTGTCCCGCGCAGATACGCCTCTTTATCCAGAGGAGAGCCCGCTTTCACATAATGCTCCACGTCGGCGATATGAACTCCGAGCCTGGCGGTATTGTTTCCCAAATCCTCAAGCGAGACCGCATCGTCAAAATCCTTCGCATCGGCTCCGTCTATGGTGACGATCGGCAGATGGAACAGCTCTTCCCGTCCCTGCCATTGCGAAGGCTTAACCTGATCTCCGAACGCATCGCTTTGCGCCAGCGCTTCTTCGGAAAAAACTTCGCTGAATCCGCCCGCCCTGAGCAATGCGGTGATGCGCGCGCTTATATTTTCCGGTTTGCCTATAATTTCGGTTATTGTTCCGGCCGCTCCGGCGTTTGCCGTGGGCCAGCGGGTGACTTGCATGACCGCGAACGCCCCTTCTTTGGGGTCCGTTTTGGCGGAAAAACCCAGGACCTGAGCCGGAGGCGCGTTCCCTTTTTCCGGAAACACCGACCAGCTTTCGCTTTGCGCGCGTTTGAGAACGCCGACTATGGAAGAGCGGGCGCGCTTGACCACGGACACTATCTCGCCGCAATACCGGCCGTCCTGTCCGCGCCGCACCCGCGCCCTGACGCGGTCGCCGTCCAACGCAAGGTCAAGCCCGCGTCCGCGCAGAAATATGTCGGAGCCCCCTTTGGTTTCCGTAAGTAAAAACGCGAAATTTCCGTGATGCTGTATCACGCCGTCTATGATAGTTTCAGGCTGTTTGGCGGCTGTATGCCGCTCATGCCTTTTCCAATGTTGTTTCATTTGTTTATTTTTCCTTTGTAATTGCTTATCACGGAGGCACGGAGAGCATGGAGACGCTGAAAACGAAGTATATGAAGACATTGAAAAAAGCAAAGAAGTTTAACTTCGATTGCCTTTTTCCGTGTTTCCTGACTTCCGTCCAAACTTTCCTTAAGGGCCGTGAGTTTGGACGGTCCCATTCTCAATGCCTTTGAGGAAGGAATGGGACCGTGTTCTCTGTGTCTCCGTGTTTTTCCTGCCGTTAAGCGTTTATGTTTTGGTAAGAACTGTAAAATAAAAAAGGCCGGAATCCCCGGCCCTTTTTGCAATATTATTAAGCTGTACCCCGTAATTCCTGATATCAGTATGCTCCCGACTTGCAAAAAATTTGGTGGACCTGAGCGGGATTGAACCGCTGACCTCCTGCATGCCATGCAGGCGCTCTCCCAGCTGAGCTACAGGCCCTTAACGCTTATATTTTAAGCACTTTTTGCAATATTGGGCTATTGCCAAAAGTGGGGTTGGGGACCATTCTGAACAAAAGCGGTCACACTCTGTCCAAAACCGGCAAACATCGAAACTTTTCCCCTGTTTTTCATTTATAACTCTTTTAAGAAGGCAGTCCCCGAACCTTCGATTGTTAAATTATAGTATATATCGTAAACCTTCTCAATGTTTTTTTACCCTTTTAACGGCGGGCAGAAGCGCGTATTATCATAAATCGGACAGAGTATAGCGCGGATATTGATTTCTTTAAATTTTGGTTGTATTCTGCTTGCCGGCAATATTCATCGAGTGTTCAAATTTGCGCATTTCAGACATAATATGTTCTTCCGCTATGTGGGCGTACCGCTGTGTCATCAGAGGGGAATAATGGCCCAGTATTTTTTGTAAGGCCGGCAGGTTGTTGGTTTTCATTATAAAATGGGATGCGAAAGTGTGGCGCAGATCATGGAACCTAAAGTTTGCTATTCCTGCTTCCTCTAAGGCATTGGCAAAATATCTCCGCAATGTTATATCCGGCACGTCAAAAACCGAACCATGGGATTTAGCCCCCATAGTTAAAAAGACATTTTTAAGTTTGGGCGCGATGGGAATTTTTCGCGGTTTTCCTGATTTGGATTGCAGTATATAAATAAGGTTTTGTTCGAGATCGACATTCTCCCAATTTAATCCCAGGATTTCTCCCTTTCTCATCCCGGTCATAAGAGCGCAGATTATAACCGGCAGTATGCGCTTCGGACAAGCGGTAACGAGCTTGTCGATTTCTTCGGGGGATAAAAAACGATCCCTGCGGTTTTGGATCCGCTGTTTTACCACGCCTTTGGCGGGGTTTTCTCCTAAAAAATCGCCCCATTTTTTTGCGGAATTAAAAATTTCCGCAACAAGCGCCAGATAATGATTGGCGGTGGAAACACTGGTTTCCTTGCAGCGTTCGTTGTAATATTCCTGCAGTTCGGATACGGAAATTTCGCGAAGGCGTTTATTGCCGAAAATCGCGATTACCTTGTCGACAGGGTATCTTGTCGAGCGCGAAAGAAGATTCTGCCCATGCAGTCTCCACCATTTTTCTGCGGCATGGGCAAAGGTTATGGATGAAGTCCGGTTTTGGGGAAAAAACTTTTTTTCAGCGATATCAACTTCGCGTTTGGCGAGAACCTGTTTGGCCAGGGTTTTGCTGCGCCCGATTTTTTCCTTATAGCGGCGTCCATTGACGCGATAGTTGATATACCAGCTGCTTCCTCTTTGCCATATTGTGCCCATAATAACAGTATATAGCGGTTTGTGTTATATGTCAAGACCTGCTATAATATGCTACCATGGCTGTCATGAATAAACCAGGTAAAAAGACGGTTTATACCTCGTTCGTCACAACCCCCGAGATTTATGACGCCATAAAACAGGCCGGCATCCGGCTGGATAGAAGCCAATCATGGATAGTCGGCAAGGCTGTTGAAGAATACCTGACTAAACTTGGAATGCTTCGAAAACCTTCTTCCCGTTGACCCATTTATTCACTTCCGCAACGTAAAATCTCAGCGCCCCGCCTATTTTAACCACGCGGGCGGGGAGTATTTTCCGCAGGCAGACCTATGTATAAATAATAGCTTTCGGCATACCTAAATAGTCTGACAACCCGTCACCTGTCATCAGTTTTTTGCCCGCCCCCTTTTGAACGCTTTCCCTTGCGGGGGAGGGAAAAAATGGGGGGGGCAACCGCAGGATTCAGTGATAAACCTTATGGATATGACGGGAATATGGACAGGGACGGCTTTGCCTCGGACACCCATAACGGGGTGCCCGCGCTGTCCACAATCCCTTGGATCCGCTCAGGCGGACCCACATGTCCACAAGGCCGGCGATGAAGATTTTTTTCATTTTATGTATCCCGAGACCGCTAATTTCCGCATTCTCAGTTGCGCAATATTGGCCATTGCCGGCTTATTTTTTAAAAAAAACCGGTAAATTTTTTAGCGCCATATCTGGTTTTTCTTTATGAAAAACCGCATCAACCTGCAATTCATCCAATATGCCCCATAGCTCCAAATCTGAGAGAATCTCTAGATCTCTTTCTCTAGTTTTCAACTTATACCTACACCCATTTTTGTAATAATCTGTAATCATTTTTATACCCATATCCCTAATTTTCACCAGTATCCGCCCTGCAGAGAGAGGGAGAGAAGAGATGGGATTAGACCCTATAATAGTACGTAGGGGGGGAGTAGTCGGGCATTGTTTCAATGGCCGACTACTCCCCCCCATGACCTCTTCCCCAGTCGGTGCAGGGCGGATAATCGGGATATTTTTTGGTCAATCAGGGTGAGCACCCCTCGTTCCACCCTGACTACAATAGCTTCGGCATAGTTTTTCATTCGCCGCCCTTAGTTTTTTGTGCTGTTTCAGTATTAATATAGCGCGGGGAACGAATCCCTTGCGTGAAATAATCGAGCACTATTTGAGCTGTTTAACCGTTACCGGTTAATAAAAAACCGAGCATCGTGCGTAAAAAATACGGCTATTTATATGGCGCGGTCTGAAATATTTAGTGCCTGAGTCGGTAATTTATGAAGTGAAAGTCTAAAATCGGGAGGATATGGAAAATCTCTGCACATTACCGAGCGGTCCGAACGGGACAAATGAATAATCCAGCCTGTAGTTGAATAATCCCAGCCCCAATCCGCCCACAAAATTTTCAAATCCTTTCGCATCGGCATATTGATTCCCCAGCCCGTTGCTCATATAACCCGCGCGCAAAGCCAGTTTTGAAAGCACAAGATATTCAGTGCCCATGCTGAAAGTATTTTTTCCGTCATAGGGCATATGCGTAAATTCAACGGATGCGCTTAACCCAAGCGGCGTAAGGTAAGCCGCGCCTAATGCAAATGTTAGAGGCAAATAATCGACTTCATTTATATATTTTATCCCATGGCTTATGTTCCTTACAGCCAAGCCCAAAGACACAGGCAGTTTTGACATGTGATACATCCCGCCGATATCCAAAGCCATTGCGTTCGCCGAATCATTGCCGATACTGCTTTTTATCAATTTCAATGTCGAGCCCGCGTATAAATTGCTCATAACCGGTCTCGCGTAAGACATAGCAAACGCCATGTCTGAAGCCTTGAAACTGCCCGTCTGTTCCCTGTTATCGCCTCTACCTTCCTGGTCGGTCTGGCTTAATTTTGAAAACGAAACACCCATTGTGCCCGAACGGTTTTGGCCGTATTTACCCACCGGCATGGTAAAACCCGCAAAATCAAATCCCATGTCGGCTATATGCTCGGCATGCATAAGTGAAAACTCTTTTTTGTGTAATCCCGCAATGCCCGCTGGATTCCAATAAAGCGCCGTGGCGTCATTTGATACGGCTGTATACGCCCCTGCCATGCCTATTGCCTTGGCGCCTACCCCTATTTTTAGGAATGCCGCGCCCACTCTGTCGCCTGCTTTAAGCACGACATTGCTGGGTATAAATAAAAATATCATGCCCAACAAAATAATCCATGGCTTTGAACAATGATATACGAATTTGTTCATATATCTACCCTCATTCACCCCCACCCCATCCCTCCCCCCTCCCTGGCTGCGTCCCGCATCCGCGGGCAAGCGAGGGGGAGGACTTGTCTCTCCCGAAGCCTCTTTGCGAAGGAGGATGAAGGAGGGGGGGGACCAATTTTATTTCACAATGCTGAATCTTCTCGTTTTCCTTAGCTTTTCATTGCCTTTCTCGGCTTCCACAAGATACACATACACCCCGCTTGCTATATTTGCAATATCCCAGGTGTATTCATACGCATATTGCAGGCCCTGCCCATCGTCAACAATAAGCGGCCTTGAAGTCAGCAATATAGACTGCACGGGACTGCCGGATATGTCAAATATCCGTATTCCGACTTTATCCGCAATTCCCGTTTCAATATGGAATGTCGGTCTTTTCCCGTTTCTTGCGGGATTAGGGTAGGTGTAAACTTCACCCAGCTTAAATGCCGGATCAGGCCCCGCAATCTGAAGCAAAGACTGCGTTCCATCAAAACCCGATGTCTTCATTTTTCCTTCAGGCGCGGATGCTGTCAGCACAGGCACGGTTTCGCCTGACTGTATGACATTTGAATTGCCTGTTATTGACGCCGTGTATACGAAATAATGGCCGCCCAGCTGGGTATTCCCCGATAATTTCATATCAGCCAAGGGCGCATATACATAAGCGGCTAATTGCGCGCCGCCGCTAAAGCTTAATAGAGACTGCGAACTTATAACGATATTCAATTTCGAGGCTGTTCCCTGCGCGTTTATATTGCTTCCTCCGCTTAAAGTTACACTGCCCTGCGCCAATATATTTACAGGACCGGCAATCGTTATTGAAGAGCCTGCTGTCAGTTCCACCGCGCTGAATGCATACGTGCCCGTAGAAAGCTCCAAATGCGACTTGCCGTCCAGAATAAGCTTTCCATCCCGCATGAATTCCTCAGGTATAAGTTCATTGTCATTATCAGCTATGGCTTTTTCCGCAATCAGGTTTATATCAAACGGCATTTCTATTGCCGGGGTAACATTCTGCGTTATCTGCCCTGTTATCTCGGATTTGCCTTTTACGGTTACAGTACCCGCAAGCACATCGCCCAGTATCCTTGAATTGCCGGTCAGGGATACTACCCCGTTTGATTCCACCCTGCCTGCTATATCTGCTGTTCCTGATACGCTAAGCCCGTTTACCGCGATCAATGCGTCGGATTGCATTACGGATACCGCTATTACCAAAGATTTTGGCGATTCGGTATTATCCACCCTGTCGGCGGACCAATACTTTATGATATGCGTTCCCTGCTCAGTGATTTTAAACGGCTGGTTATATGCCGAAATACTTCCGCCGTCTATTTGATATGACATCTGCGACAAACCCGAGGCAGTATCGTTTATCAGCGGGTCGCCGGCAAAAAATGTTATCGGCGTATTAGGCGATATTATAACCAGCCCGAAAGCGTCGAATTTGGGATCGCCTATGCTGTAAGAAGTAACAGGCGGGGTATTGTCTACCGCGGCAATAATGGTTTTCAATTCTTCATGATTTGTTACCCGGTCAATGCTGTAAAAATCCAAAGTATGTATGCCTTCTGAAACAATGTTAAAACTTCCTGAATATACCTGCCAAAGGCCTGAATCCAGACGGTATTTGGTTAAAAGCATGCCTGAAGCCGTCTGATTGCTTTCAGGGTCATGGCTGTTAAGGAATATGCCGGTTTCCGGCGTTATGAATACAGACGCATCGGGAGGCTGCGAATTTGAGCCTGCTTCGGGAATATAATGCGGTCCAAAATATGATACGGCGGTTACCGGCGGATTAGAATCCACCCATACTTCAAAGGTTTTTGCAATTTCCGGGTTATTCAAATTATCAATGGCGTAATAGTTTATATTATGCTGGCCTTCTGCGCCTGCCATAAACGGAGCCGTATACGCCGAAACCGGCGAATTATTGTCCGACCAGTAAGCCGCTTTTACGCCTGAAGCCGCATTGCGAAATATCGGGTCCTGCGATATTATTGCGACCAAGGTATGGGATGCCGCAAATACCGGTCCGCCGATTGCCTGATTATCGCCGGGTTGGGCGGTAAATTCAGGGCCGGTTAAATCCATTGAACTTACAGGCGCGGTATTATCTACCGCGACGGAACTTGTTTTTACCTGTTCAATATTCCCCACAACATCTTCAGCATGATATCCCAGCGCATAAAAACCGTCCGCTTCCACGCCTAACGTAAAAGTCGACACAAACAATCCGGCGGTACTCGGCGCGGGATTCTCAAATAAAATATCCCTACCCAAAGAATCATCCGCGCTTTGGATAGAAACTTTCTGTAGTTTTACCCCGAGTCCCGATGAATCGCCGGTTTCGACGGAATCATCCATGCTTGCAAGGTTAAATGAAGTATGGCGGGTGATATACACAGCCGGGCTGGCGCTGTATTGCGGGGTTCCTGTTTCAAAACTGGTTCTTGGCGGTTTTATATCATGTATCACTTCAAAAATGCCTGAAACAGCTGTTGTGCTGTTTTTAACAAAATCAACTGCTGAAACAGCCAATTCCCACAATCCGTCGTCAATGTTTAACGGTTCAATGTCCGTATATGACGAAACCTCTATTTCAGCCGGCCTTTGCCCGCGCGGACTGCCTTTGTCTTCAATCTGCGTAAGTCTGGCGGTAAACTGAGGGAAGGCATCATAATTGTCTGTTACGCTGAATCTGATTTGAATATTATTCTGCAAAGCTATAAACCGGTTTCCCGCCTGAGGCGATGAAATAACAATATCAGGCGCAGACGCATCCACAAACACCGTGCTGGATTTTATTACTTCGGTGTTTCCCGCATTATCCATGCTCCTGAAATCTATAACATGTCTGCCTCCCGCTAAATTAAATGCCGCGCTGAAATTTTGGAATAGCGTGGTTGAAGTATCCGCGTCTACGCGGAATTCCGTTAAAGCAACACCCGTATTGGTCGCATAAACTATAGGGTCATAAGCGGTAAATCCGAATAAAGTTGATGAAGAAACATATACATCCCCGGTCTGGTCTATATGCCGGAATCCATCGGATAAGGCAAGGTTTGTTATCGGCGGATTAACATCATGCGCGGGACCGAATATCCCGAAAATAGAAGCAAAAAGCGATAATTCGGCGATGATCTCTTTTCTGGAGGTGTCTTGTATCTGTCCGGGAACTTTTACAAGTCCCACGCCCGAAATATATTCATAGAGATAAATTTCATGCTCAAAGATATTTAACTCCGCAAGCGTTGTCGTTGAATACCTGAAAGTAAGCAGTAATGACGGTGAAAAAACTGCGCCTTCGGGGCCTAAGTCATACATGCCGCTTATTGGATAAATCCCCTGGCTGTTTGCCGTAGCAAGCACAACGGTGCCTGTGTCTGAGAATATGTCGACAAAAGATATTGTTACCGGCCTACTTGCGGTAGCTGAAGCTTCAGGCAGGCCTGCAATATTATTGGTGCTGTTGGCTATAAACGGCCCTATTGTTCCGTATCCGCCGGACTGGGCATAACCGCCGCCGGTTCCGCCGCGCACAGAAACGCTTCCTGCAAAAATATCCGAAAAGGCTATTCTTCCGCCCGCTCCGCCCCCGCCGCCGCGCATACCGCCTGCTCCGCCGTTTCCGCCGTTTGCATCCATCAGTCCGTTACCGGTAAGGCTTCCGGCTGTAAGCCATATTGAACCGCCGCTGCCGCCGCCCCCGCCG
>CAZFMJ010000044.1:0-22883 GCA_964520045.1 uncultured Elusimicrobiales bacterium
CGCTTTTTAGGCCTTTGAATGCCTTAAACGCAGGCGCAAGTTCGGCAAGAGTATCTCGGAGTTTGTCCGGCACAGTGTTGAATTCCACTCCGGCATAAAGGTCTTCCGTGTTTTCGCGGAACACCACTATATCTATGTTTTCCTTGTAATTAAGCGGATTCTGCGGATATGCTTTGCACGGCCTCAGGCATATGTAGAGATCGAAAAGCTGGCGCATGCGCACGATGGGAGAGCGGTATACCAGTCCTTTTCCTTTTAATTCGGGGATCAGTTCCTGCTCGGCTGTTTTTACGGGTTTTGAGGTTATGGCGCCGAACATGGAGGCGTCAACGCTTTTAAGCAGATCAATTGTGCGCTGGGGAAAAGCATCTCCCTCTTTGCGCCAGAATTCCCACCCTATGTCGCCGTGCTTATAATCCGCCTCAAAATTGACCGCATCAAGCACTATGCGCGTTGCTTCCATTACGTCTATGCCTACGCCGTCTCCCGGCAGCCATGCTATTTTGTATTTTGCCATACGTTTCTCCGTTTTTTGTAATTCTCTTTTAGTAAATGTTTTTTTATCAAATAAAGTTTTCCGTCTGACAGACGGTAAAACATAGGCAGAACCTTTACCTTGGGATATTTCAAGCTCAGCCGACGAACCTCCGCCAGAAGGAAATCTATCTCATTATCTATCTCAAAAAGCGGTGCGTAAGTTTCGAAATGCTCTACAGCTTTTTTATGGGTCCAACCCGCATTTTTTACGAGACCGGCCACAAACGCCGTGCGCCGCGCGGCCAGATTTACCATGCCACAGTTATCGTGCGCTATCATGGCGATATGCTGTACGCCGCCGATGCCCACCGCATAGGAAATTTTAAACTCACTGTAGCGGATATTGCCGCCTCCGGTGCGTAGGATATACGCAAAGTTGTCTGGCAGACGTAATTGTTTTCTGTTATCCATGCACATGCAGATAAGCAGTTTGTTGTTATCGTATTTCCCCAACGGTTGACCGTAATTATGATATTCCAGCAATCTGCCGAACGGCGTACGCCTTAAAACCTGCGGGATATCTGCGGGCAAACGCACAGGTTTTAAATATTTGGAATAATTTTTCATAAATTTATGAGAATCATTACAATGTTAAACATGGCCCGCGTCAAAAAGCGGTCAGGATGAATGACAAGAGCATCAGCAATAAAATTGCCATGCTAATCCGGCTCTTCCATTGTGGATTCATTGTGCAGCCTCAAGATTTTTTTCCTTAATCGCCACAGAAGCCAAAATGGAAATCAAAAGAATTCCCGCCACCATAACCAAAGAAGTCCCAATGGAAACTTTATAAATATTCACAAGGAGCATCTTCACCCCGATGCAGCACATGATAATAGAGATTCCCATCTTGAGGTACCTGAAGTATCCCATAATCCCCGACAGAAGAAAAAACAGCGATCGAAGCCCCATGATAGCAAACACGTTAGATGTGTATATGATAAAAGTATCGGTTGTAATCGCCAATATTGCCGGAATGGAATCTACGGCAAAAACAAGGTCCGATGCCTCTACCACTATAAGCGTTGCAAACAAGGGAGTGGCATGCCATAAAGCGCCACTACCCACAACGAAGAAAGCATCTCCGGTATATTGTGTCTCAAAGGGGATAAAGCGTTTAAAGAGCATGAGCGCCCGATTTTTGCCCGGGTCTATATCCTGGTCCTGATGCCGCAGCATTTTGAACCCGGTAAATATCAAAAGTCCGCCGAATAAATAAATAATCCAGTGGAAAGCGTTGAGTAGCGCCGCTCCGGTGAAAATAAGAACAAACCGCATTGCCACCGCTCCAAGAATACCCCAATGCAGAACTCTGGCTTGATAAAGCCGGGGAACATTGAAATAGGCAAAAATCATGATAAAGACAAACATGTTGTCCACAGAAAGGGAGTATTCGATGATATACCCGGTCAGAAATTCCAGCGCTTTTTGAGATCCCAATCGTAGATAAACCCAGCCGCAGAACAAAAGGGCCAGTATTGTCCATACTCCGCACCAGCCGGCGGCCTCCTTAATGGAGACATCGTGAGAGCGGCGGTTGAGCACCCCTAGGTCCATATATAAAGCTCCGGCTATCAGCGTGCCGAAGACAATCCACATCATCATTTGACTTTCCATGATTGCCACTAGAAATTAAATCACTCTATACTAACATCTTTCGAATAATACCTTGCGCCGCCCACTTGCCGGTTTTTCTTAGCCGGACAACGCATCAATCCGCAAAATGGAATAGTATCCTTAACACTCTCCTTCATACTGCGTCCTTATCAAAACGGCGGAGATGCCAGCCGCTTTTGGCAGCTTGTGAAAGTAAATCCGAAAAATTACCGCTACGTATGCGAGTCGCCTCATTCAGCAGTCTATCCATGGCCGATGTTTCCTCTGGCAGAAGCTGCTTTACAATTTTGATCCAGCCATGGAGATTCTGGGGAATCGTTTCATCCTTAATAAAACGCTTAATCCCAGAACAATCAGCTTCAAACATTGTCCGTTGATAAACCTTGGCCACCAGATAGGCATCATCTATGTAGCCGAAAAAACCCATTTTCCTTTCCGGCAGTAAATCTTCAGGATTGTGAATGTAAGCCATTATAAAACCGTGCAGACGCTTAATAGGCGAAAGGAATTTTGATTCGGTCGACCAGCCGCGTATCTGGCCGATCATAGCAGGCATGGCCAGAATCATAGCGCGAAGCGGACGCTCATAATAGACAGCATCACGAGGTCCCACCAGTTTGCGGATGGTGGCGGTGAAAGGGTCATTGGGGTCGGTGGCCAGCAGTTTTAATTGTTTTTGCAAAGTGTTAAACATCAGATACCCCCGGACTTGATAAAAAGCATAGCAACAGCGTAGAGCTCTGTAAAATAGATAATTTAGTACAATATCTTTGTTTAAATCTATGATTCCCATAAACTACCACCACCTGTACTATTTCTATATAATCGCCAAGGCAGGAACCATCAGCAAGGCCTGTGGAACCCTCCTTTTGGCGCAATCCACATTGAGCGCCCAGCTTAAGCAGTTGGAGACATCGCTGGGCCGCAAGCTCTTTGAAAGAAAAAAACAGCGGCTTTTCCTGACAGATGATGGCCGATTGGTACTAGACTACGCTGAAAGCATTTTCGAAATGGGACTAGAACTTCAGGACGCTATCAGGGACAGACCTCTGACCGGACGCATTGCGATCCAACTTGGGATACTAAACGGGACCCCGCGCACCTTCGGTCACGCGCTTTTAGAATGCCTGCTTAAGGATGCTGCTATAGCCCACGTAACTGTTCAGGAGGGGATTCTCGGCGACCTTATGACAGGACTGAGTCAGCAAAAATTGGACGTGGTTCTTTCAGATGTGAGCATGCGGAGTCAGGATCAGGGAGAGTTTTTTAATCACTTTATTGGAAAAATTCCTGTCGTCTTGGCGGCAGCTCCGCGATTAGCAAATCGCTGCCGAAAAATCCCTGATGACCTTACTGTCGTTCCTTTCATCCTACCCTCTTTGCCAAGTCAAGTCTACTATCAGGTTCAGGACGCTCTGGCTTTGTGGAATATCCGGCCATATGTGGTGGCAGAGGTTCAGGATGTTGAGCTGGCGCGTCGTCTGGCGATAGCCGGACACGGCATCACGCCTATGAACGAATATACCATCGCGGCAAGTCTGCCGTCCGGAGGGCTCAAGATAATCAGTTCCAGCCGCTCTTTAGGTATTTATGAATCCATTTATCTGGTCACCAGAAAAAGGAAGTGGCCTAACCCGTTGGTAGAACGGTTAATCAAAAACTTCCGTGCATTATTCAATTAAATTAACAGAGAGGTTTAACTTTCGGGTTTTGTCTTACAGCTGAAAAAGTCCTCCCGCTTCGGATGGCACTGCAACGCATGTGTCCAATTCCGTAGTTTGAGAACGATGGGTTTGAAAAACACTACTACGTAAAAAGCAAAAGCGGAACCGCGTAATAAACACGGCTCCGCTTTTTTACTGGAATTTTTATTTCACATGCGAGTAAGAAGAGACATATTCACCATTGTTCTTGGTAGGTACATATATGCCACATCGCCGGCGCACCGGTGCGCCAAAACACGGGAACTGCGCTCACCTGTGGCATAGCCGTAAAAAAGCACTTTTAACATCATCTGCGGATGATATGCAGCGCAGCCTATATCGCTATAGCGATTATATAATGCTTTAAGGTCAAGCTTTTCAACAACATCATTTACTACCTGCGCCAGATGTCCGGCCGGAATAAATTCGCGAAGAGATGGCGGTAACAGAAATTGTTGATTCTGGTCATAAGTTTTAAAGTGCATGATATCTCCCTGAAACTATTTCCATACATTATATGTTTTCATGCACCTCGTTTTGGGACAGCCTCACGTTGCTTTGTTTCTTGATTATTTATTACTGCCCGCAAAACCGCGAAGACGCTGCCAGCTTAGCAGTGTGCGCGGCAGGTCGTGCCCGACAGGTAGAAATTAAGAGTATTTGGCGAGTCGTTTTTTGATGATTTTCAGCATTCGCGGGTGTATCTTTCTGTTTGACGCCAGCGTCTGGAGTCCGTAGCCGGAGACGGCGGACCACGGCAGGCCATTAAAATCCGTTACTTTCCCCCCCGCCTCTTCCACGAGGAGTTTTCCTGCGGACACGTCCCACGGCTTTAAGTTGAATTCCCAGAAACCGTCCACTCTGCCGGCCGCCGTCCATGCCATGTCCAAAGCCGCCGAACCGCACCTGCGCACGCCGTGGCATATTTTTATAAAATCCGAGTAAAAAGAGCAGTAGAAGTCCGCCCGCGTATATCTGTCGTAGGCGAACCCCGTCAAAAGCAGAGACTGCTCAAGCCTGTTTATGGAAGAGACATGTATTTTTCTGCCGTTCAGCGCGGCGCCTTTTCCTTTTACCGCAAGGAACATTTCATTCCTGAACGGATCGAATATCCCCGCAAGAAAAGGCCTGCCTTTTTTAAGCATTCCTATGGAAACGCATGCGGTCGGGAAAGCGTGGGCGTAGTTGGTTGTGCCGTCCAGCGGGTCTATAACCCATAAGCAGGCGGAGCCGGTATTTTTACTTTGGTTTTCCTCCGCCAGATAATCATGTCCGGGGAAGTTTTTCCGCAGTATTTTAAGTATGTTTGATTGGGATTGAATGTCCGCCTTTGTGACAAGGTCGGCTCTTCCCTTCAGCGCATACGATGTTTTACCGAAATATTTTTTCAGTATCAGTCCGGAGGAAGTAAGGCAGTGTTTTAAAATTCTAAGTTCTTTCATTTCGGAGTATTTTAAGGGCATGCCGCGCGGCGGCTTCGACCGGAGTCATGGACGGCGGAATAAATCTGAATTTCCCCGGTTTAAAGGTATGAATGAGCATTCCTGCGAATCCTTTTCTGAAAAAATCATTTTCCAGTATGCTTCCGCACCAGCTTATGTTTACCGGATATTTTAAGCCGAGTTTTTTTATAACCTCAACCGCAAAAAAACACAGGTGCATCTGCGCTCCGGCAATTATCATTTTTGCCGTGGTATCGCCGTTTTTGGCCTTTTTTATCACCGATTGCGCCAGCGAGGCCGTTTTGCGCGTGTCCGACGCAGTGTGTCCGGGCTTTTTTCCTTTTAAATTAAGATACTTAAGACCTATCCAGTAACCGGACCCCGGGTCTCCGGTCGATGGGCCCATGCCTCCTGCTTTCGCCGTGTTTCCTTTTGAGTCTTTTCCGAATGCCACAGAGCCGGTTCCGGCAAGAACTACAATGCCTGGTTTATCTCCGAGAGACGCCCAGTAAGCTCCTTCCATATCAGATACTGTCTTTACCTTTCCGGTCCTTTCCGCAAGAGAATCCTGAAGAAACGGTTTCTTCCATTCTTTGGACCATGCGCCTTTTGTGGATATTACGATAGAGACATCGGGAGGAGTTTTCCATTTTTTCAGGATCTTCAGCGTCATAGACGGCAGGGTGTGTATGGGCGAGGAAGCGAAAACGGTCTTTTTGACCGTTCTGCCCGACGAGTCAAGAGCGAGAATTCTTACCGACGTCCCCCCCCTGTCTATTCCCACCGCCGAGATTTTTCTTGTCATAATTAAAAATCAAAAGTTCCCTGTTTGGGAGTTTTTGGGTCTTCCTCTTTCGGAGACAAAGCCCTGTCTATGTGCACCATCGCGACGCAGTCGTCTTCATTGTATGCCAGCACTTTTTCTATGGCTTTGGAGTCGCCGGCGAGCCAGTCCCAGTAATATGTCATGGATTCCATCGCTCCGACGTCTTTCTGCCGCCAGCTGAAACCTAGCGCCGGAGCCGCCGATTTGAGGGAAAAACTGGGCGCCGGAAGGTAAAAGGCGCGCTTTACGCATTCTTTCAGGTCAACGCAGGACTGAAAAAGCTCATTGAAAGGCCCTTCCAAAACGGGATATTTTTTTGCCGTTTCCTTCATTTGATTTATTTCATAGGCCGTCCAGTGAAAAAGCCTTGCTTTTGAAAAATGCCCGATGTAATCCACAAAGTCCCGGAAAATTTTTTCTTCCTGTTTTGCGCCTTTGGCGAGAAATTTAACATATTTTTTTTCTTCCAGATCATAGAGCCCTATGAGATAGGTATGCGGCGGCTCTTTCGGATGGATATCGTCGGAAGTCTCAAAATCAAAATAAAGATTGCGTTTTCCGCGCTCCGGAGCATAAGCGGCCGACGGTTTGGGAACAGGCTTCCCGGCGCAATAAGCCAAAGCATTATAATAGGCGTCGCCGCCGGGTGAATCCCCGAGCATTTCCCGCATGGCGTCAAGTCCGGCTGAGGTTATTCCGCTGATGTTGATTATGCCGGATGATTTCAGTTTGGCGCGCATATCAGGCCCCAGTCCTGCTATGAGCGCCAAATTGCCGGTTTCAAAGGCAAATTTATTGGCAAAAATACGCCATGGAGGATTAGAGGCTTTCGGCGGTCTGGCCGGGTCCGGAACGAACTCATTGTCTCTTATCTTTTTCCAGCAGGCTATTTTGGCGTCAAGCGCAGTCTCGGCTTGCCGGCTGGGCACGTCGGTCTGCAAATAATCCCTTAGCACTATAGTAAATTTTTCCGGAGTATAGCTCTGTATTCTGCCCAGCATGCGGTTGTAAAGAGCCCCCTGCAGATTGTGGTGGCTTTTTATTTCCCCCGCATATTTAAATTCCACCACCTTGTAATGATAATTTCCGAATACGGACGCGGCCGAGCCGTCTTTTACAAGCAGATCGGCGGTGCCGTAAGCGTTGTTTTCCAGATCCCATAGGTGGGCGTGGCGCAGAGCCGGTTTGCCGGAAGCCATAGCTTCCACCGCGGCTTTCAGTCCGTCAATCCCGTGCATGCCCGCAAGGTCCAGAGCGTCGGGATATCGGGATTTTATCCATGTCTCTCTGAGTTTTTTTATGAAATCTGATTTTGCCTTATCATAGCGCGTATGTTCATTTACGGCTTCTTGTCTGGGCGCGTAAAAACTGCACCACAATCCGAACGGATCGTTATCAAGAAGATAAAGAGCGGATGCCCGTAAATCTATTTTCGGGTCGGGCAGTCTTGAACAGGACGCCGCTTTTATTATTTCGTCAATCGAATACATAATAAGATGGCAGACGGTAAACGGTAGACGGTAGATGGTAAGCGCATATACAACAAACTGATAAGACGACGAATTCTATTCTTCCATCTATCATCTTCCATCTCCTCTTTCTGTTCCGTTTACCGTCTCCCGTTTACCGTCTTCCGCCAGTTGCTGAAGTTCTATGCCTTTTTGTATGCGCAGTTCCTCAATTTTCTCAAGCGGGCGCTCCAGCTGGTTCCTGCGGGTTGAAATAAGATGGCCGAATTCTTTCTGCGCTTCTTCCAGCTTTTTGCCCATTCTGTCCATTGAAGCGGTAAATTCTGCCCATTGCTTATGAAAGGCTCCCATCAGCCCCAGCATTCTGGAGGCGCTTTGCTCCAGATGAAAATTATCCACCGACTGCCTTATGACCGCAAGCACCGCGTAAAGAGTAAGAGGAGAACAGAGTATAACCTTGTTTTTAAGCGCCTCGTCTATTATCTCCGTGTCGCTGGAGTTGATGAAGCCGTAAACCTGCTCGTTTGGTATGAATATTATGGTGTAATCAAGGGTTGATTGGTCCGGATTTATGTAGCTGCGCGAGCTCGCCTCCTTTATTCTGGCGCGCACGTCTTTAAGAAACTGCGCTTTATGCGATTCCTTTTCCGGGGCGTTTTCCGCTTCAAGCCAGCGCAGGTAATTGTCAAAGGGAAATTTAACGTCCATATTGACCACAAGATTGCGCGGCAGAAAAAATGTGTAGTCCGGCCGTCCGCTTGAATCGTCAAGGGTTTTCTGCTTTTTATAGTTGACGCCCTCGATCATACCGGAAAGCCTGAGCACGTCTTCGGCCATCCGTTCTCCCCATTGTCCGCGGGTTTTGGTTCCGGAAAGCGCAATTTTAAGCTGGTTTGTCGTTTCATGGAGTTTGGAAGCGGTGTCAGCCATGTTTGTCATCTGGGCCGAGAGTTCCCCGAATTTCTGGCGCCGGTCTTTTTCGAAACCGCTCATCGTTTCATGGAGCTTGTTTAGTTCCATGCCTATCGTTTCTACCGACCGGTCTATGAGCCTTTTTTTGGATTCAAGCTCTTTTTCTCCGGTTACGGTCTGCGTCCTGAGCGTTTCATGCGCAAGTTTAAGAAAATCTTCGGTGTTTTTTGAAAGCGCGGAAAGGGAAATGGCTGAGAAAGATTCCTTAAGTCTTTCTATTACCGTCTCCAATTCCCGTTCTTTTCTTGTTTGGGTCTGCTCAAGCATTTCCGAGGCGATGGCTTTGCTGTCTTTGCGTCCCAGCCAGATGATAGCCAAAGTCGCGGAAATCCCCGTTATAAGCCCCGCGGTAAACCCGCCCAGAAACTCCATAAATCTCTCCCTGTGAATTTGATTAAAATTTGACTATCAGAATAGCTTATGATAGCATAAGAACGGCGCGTAACGGAATAATAGAACCAGTCGCGCTGACTGTTCCGTTATGACGCCGAACCGCATGACCAAACCCGCTGACGAGTCTAAAGGGATGGACGACGACTCGCGGTCCCGCGTAAGCGGGGCTGACTCAGTTTCATTGGGCAGACTTCTAAAACCTGAATGTATTCATATCTTCGCAGGTAAGAGCGAAAAACATCAGGTTATAGAGAAGCTGGCAGGCTGTATCTGCGGCCTTAATAGTTTTTTGGACGCGGAATTCATCATAAAAAGAATTATAAACAGAGAGCGCGAGATAAGCACTCTGGTGGATACCGGTCTTTTAATCCCGCATGCGCGCATCGACGATATCGATGAATTTTACGCGGCTTTTGGAATAGCTTCGGAAGGGATTGATGATGCGTCCCAGCCCGGAATACCCATAAAAGCCGTGTTTTTGTTTGTTTCTCCGAGCGGAGCCGGGTTTTTTAAAAAACATTTAGAGCTTCTTTCGTATGTTTCCTCGTTTTTTCAGCCCATGGTTATAGAAAAGATAAGCAGCCTCCAGAACAGCCGGCAGATTTTCGATGCGATAGTTCAAAATGAACAGCTCTCCTAAGCCAAAATTAAGCCCATCGGCAGTCTCAAACTCCTTAAGGGTTACGCAGGTGGTGGTGCTTACCACCGCTATGCTTACTTTTATACCTTTCTGGAAAGCGGCCGCTATTGTTCTCTGCGATTTCGGTTCCAGCGCGTTTTATGCCGGAGGCATAGCCATGCAGGCATTCGGTTCATCGTTCCCGTGGTATGTCATGGCGGTTATGCTTTTTTCCGGAGCGATGATAGGGGTATACATCGAATCATGCTCAATGTTTGTGCGTGGCGGAGTATACCGGGTTGTCAAGGAAGCGCTTGGCGATTCCATGGCTAAAATTTCCGTTTCAGCGCTGATGTTCGATTATGTTCTGACCGGCCCCATAAGCGCTGTGAGCGCGGGATTGTATCTCGCGGGCTTTATAAACCAGATTTTTCCTATTTTGGATATTCCATGGCATGTTCCCCATAGATTTTTCGCCTCGGTTTTTGCCGCGCTGGTGACGGTTTATTTTTGGAAGCAGAACATAAAAGGCATAGAAGAATCCGGCGATAAAAGCGTAAAAATTATGGGAATTGTGTCCTGCATGGGAATTGTGCTTTTGCTGGGTTCCGTTTACACTATCTGGAAAAGGGGCGCGGTTCTGCCCGGATTTGAATTGAGCTTTACCGGAGAATCCCTGGGCTGGATATCTAATTTCAACTGGCAGTCGGTCGCCGGGTTGGGAATCATAATGGCTTTCGGCCATTCCGTGCTGGCAATGAGCGGCCTTGAAACGCTGGCTCAGGTTTACAGGGAAATAGAAGCGCCGAAACTCCGCAATCTCAAAAAAACCGCTTTAGCGGTTTTTATATACAGTCTGCTGTTTACAGGCGTGCTTACATTCATGTCCTCGCTTATTATACCCATGGATGCCATAAAAACCAAGTATGCCGATAATCTCCTTGCCGGGCTCGCCATGTATCTGGCTGTTCCAGAATGGTTTGCGCTTATTCTTCAGGCCTTTGTCGTATTCGCGGGGATATTGGTGCTTTCAGGGGCAGTGAATACCGCGATAGTAGGCTCCAACGGCGTGCTCAACCGCGTGGCCGAAGACGGCATTTTGTCGGAGTGGTTCCGGCGTCTTCATCCGAAATACGGCACCACGCATAGAATAATCAACATGATAGCCGGTCTTCAGATATGCATAATACTCATATGCGGAGGCAACGTATACCTGCTTGGAGAGGCATACGCATTCGGCGTTATTTGGAGTTTTATGTTTAAAGCGCTTGCCATGATTGTTCTTAGGTTCAGGGATATGGGCCAGAGGGAATGGATGGTTCCGTTTAATATAAAGGTCAAAGATGTGTTTGTGCCGGCGGGCATACTGCTTATTCTGTTGGTTCTTATTTCTGTCAGCGGCGTTAATCTTTTTACAAAAAAAATCGCGACTGTTTCCGGCATCTCATTTACTCTTGTATTTTTTGCGATGTTTTATTTTTCGGAAAAGGCGAATAAAAAAACGGCGGGTTTCCGCGAAGAAGAGACGTCTGAAATGCTTAATTCAAAGCTGGAAACAGAGATAGCGTCCGCTCTCGCCGAAATTACCAAGCCTAACAGAGTTCTGGTCGCGGTGCGCAACCCGAATAATATGCACCATCTTGAGAAAA
Source organism: uncultured Elusimicrobiales bacterium (assembly GCA_964520045.1). Classification (GTDB taxonomy): domain Bacteria; phylum Elusimicrobiota; class Elusimicrobia; order Elusimicrobiales; family CAZFMJ01; genus CAZFMJ01. The sequence goes on from CAZFMJ010000044.1 coordinate 11,228, forward strand.
TTCTTCAGACCGCGGACGGCGATACAACCGATATAGTCGTGATTTGTTCAAAAGTGGCCAAAGGCATACAGCTCAGCGGAGAGACCAGCGGATTGGGACATGATGAAAAACAGCTTTTTACGTCCGTGGTTTCTGCCGCCGAAAAATACGGGCATACGATAATCCCGCTTCTGGTCCTTTCAAACGATCCTTTTTATGCCATAGCGCAGGTGGCGCGTTCCGCGGATGCGGGCCAAATCGTAATGGGTGTTTCCGGAAGCGTGGGCGCGGAAGTGCAGCTGGAGCGGATGGCTATGGCATGGGGCGCGCTTAAAGGCGCCGAGAGTCTGAAAACTCCGGTTCTGGCCAGAGTGATATGGGAAGGCAGGGAATTGTCGTTCCAACTGACATGATAAAGATGGTAAACGGTAGACGGTCCATTCTTTCCATTAAAGCATTGAGAATGGGCCGTTCCAAACTCAACCACCTTTAAGGAGTTGTTTGGGACGTCTACCGTTTACCATCTCCCGTTTACCTTTCCCTAATGTATGTCCATAAAAAGAATTTGCAAATACGGAGACCTTGTTCTCGGGAAAAAAACCCGCGAAGTTGATTTTGATGAAATAAAAAATCGGCTTCCCGCTATTCTCGGGGATATGTGGGACACCTTGGGGGCGGTAAGCGGAACGGGGCTTGCCGCAAACCAGATAGGGCTTAGTTTGCGGATAGCGATTATTGAAATAAAAAAAGACGGCGAAAAGCCCGGCAGATTTACGCTGATTAATCCGAAAGTAATCGCAAAATCAGGAAGTTTATGCGAAGATGAAGGCTGTCTTTCTTTACCGGGATTTTTTGCCAGAATAAAACGTTTTGCAAAAGTCAGGATTACGGCGCTGAATGAAAAGGGCATGCCTATTGAGATAAGGGGCGAAGGGCTTCTTGCCCGCGCTATTCAACATGAGGTCGATCACTTGGACGGGAAAATTTTTATTCAGCGGCTTCCTCTTATCACACGGCTCAAAATAAAGCGGATCTTAAAAAAATTGAGCAAAAACTGGGCAAAAATAGACGAATCCGTATGAAAGTTATTTTCTGGGGCACTCCCGAAACAGCCGTGCCTTTTCTGAGCTGTTTGGTTCGCGAGCATGAAGTGGTCATGGCGGTTGTTCAGCCGGACAAACCTGCGGGAAGAGGCATGGGGATGTCATGCTGTCCCGTTAAAAGACAGGCTCTTCCTCTGGGAATAAAAGTATTACAGCCGGAAGATCCTTCTTCGATAATTCCGGATATAAAAGCCGCATGTCCGGACATCTGCGTGGTGGCTGCATACGGAAAACTGCTTAGGAAGGACGTTCTTTCCTGCGCGCGTCTTGGATTTATCAATATCCATTTTTCGCTTCTTCCCAGATACAGGGGGGCCGCCCCCGTGCAGTGGGCTCTGATAAACGGCGAAACCTCCACGGGGGTCACCTCTTTTTGGCTGGATGAAGGAATGGACACCGGCCCTGTTTTTCTACAGAAGGCTGTTCCTATTCTGCCGGACGACGATGCCGTTGTTTTGATGGAGCGTCTCGTACGGGAAGGCGTGGAGCTGATGAGCCGGACTCTCAGGATGGCGGAGGAAGGCGATATTATCAGACGTCCTCAGACCGGAGAATCCTGTCTTGCGCCCTGCATCAAAAAATCCGATTCATGGCTTAATTTTTCCGCCGTGACCGCGCGGGAATTATGCGGAAGGATAAAGGGGCTTAAGTGCAGGCCGAGAGCCCGGGTCAAATGCAGGGTTTGCGGCGGCAGGGATGTGACGGTGCAGGTGCTTAAGGCTGAGGTCAGGCGGCGCGGGGCGGATCAGTATCCCGCGGGCGCTATAGTTGCCGTTGAAAGCGAGAAGGGATTTTTAGTAAAATGTAAAGAAGACTATTTGCTCATCGCCGAGGTCCAGCCTGAGGGGAAGAAATCCATGACAGGGCTGGATTTTTTGAATGGCTTCAGGCTTAAGCCCGGGGATTTATTCGCTTTTTCCTGAGAATTATACATTATGGGTTTTATATTTGAACAGAACGCGGACAGCGAAAACAGGAAACAGGCGCCGCTAAAACACGAAGAACCTGAAATCTACGACGACCCCCCTCCTGTTTCCAGATTGAACACGGTGGAATTGGCGGGGGGGGCGCTGTTTTTGTTTTTTATGACTTATTACTGCCTGCACTGGGCGATGAACGCTGTTATTCACAACCGCAAAGAGGAGACAGTGCCTGACATAAGAGGCAAATCCGCTATGTCCGCGCTTGAAATGCTTTCTCAAGCCGGACTTGCGCTTAAAGCAGAGGGCATAGAATTTGACGATTCAGTTCCTGTAAGCGCTGTTTTACGGCAGACTCCTTCTCCCGGCACGGTGGTAAGGGAAGGCAAGGTGATTAGGGCTATTTTCAGCCAGGGCGGTGAATCAGTTTTTGTTCCGGGGCTTATAGGCCTTCCGCTTAGAAACGCGGAAATGCTTCTGCGCCAGAGACAGCTTATGCTGGGACAGAGCGTTGAAAGCTATTCCCTGCGCAGCGACAAGGGTATGGTAATGGATCAGGATCCCAAGGCGGAAAGCAGTGTTTCCAAAAACACTATGATAAATGTCGTGGTTTCCGCGGGAAAGCCTCCCGAAGGAATAGTGCTTATGCCTGATTTCAGGCAGAAACGCATAGACGAAGCGATGCAGTGGGCGTCCAAATCCGATTTCCGCGTGGATGTGCAGGAAGATTCCAATTCACTTTTTCCCAACGGCACAATCCTTGCCCAGACGCCGTCTCCCGACGAAGTCGTTTCTCAGGGAAAAATGGTTAATTTTACGATCAGCGGCAGGAAAAAATCCGCGGGCGGAGATGCCGATAATGTGCGTAAAATCCATTATGAAGTGGCGCAGGGCGGTTCGCAAAGCCAGATAAGAATAGTGATGATTGATCAGTCGGGCGAGAGAGAGGTATTCAACGGCTTTCGTTCGCCCGGCTCAAAAATAGATATCAATGTTCTATACGGCGGAGATGCCAAAATACGCATTTTTGCAAACGGCATTCTCGTAGAGGAAAGAGAATTGCGTTGAAGGCAATGGCAAAAGAGGCAAGATAAGCAACGGAAGCAAAAGAAGAAAAAAACAGAAATGCGTCATTGTGATAGTTTTGAATTTAGAGTTTGAAGTCTAGGAGTTTTGAATTTAGAGTTTTGGATTTAGAATTTAGAGTTTGAAGTTTTGGATTGTAAGATGTCTTTTAGAAGCAGACTCCCTGCGCCGCGCGGAAAAAAATCAATAGTCGCTTCCATGCTTTCGGCTGACGCGGGCTGTCTGGCGCGGGAAGCCGTGGTCGTGGAAAAAGCAGGCGCGGATTGGCTGCAGATAGACGTGATGGACGGGGATTTCGTTCCAAATTTCAGCTTTGGGCCGGGCGTGGTGTCTGCTCTAAGAAAACACACCGGTCTGCCGCTTGATGTTCATCTGATGGTGCGGTATCCGGAAAGATTTTTGGGCGTTTTTGCCGAAGCAGGCGCGGATCTTATCACCGTTCATGCCGAGGCTTGCCGCGATATAGGGCGGTGCCTGTCCGCCATAAGGCGCGCCGGAGTTAAAGCAGGCCTTGCGGTAAAACCGGGCACGGACTTGAAAAGAGTTCAAAGATTTTTAAAGACGCTGGATTTGTTTTTAGTGATGAGCGTCGATCCCGGTTTCGGCGGACAGAAGTTTCTGGAAGGCGCCTGCGGCAGAATAAAGCAGGCCCGGGAAATGTTGTCCCGCGTTTCAAGCAGCGCGTGGCTTCAGGTGGACGGAGGCATAAACTCTTTGACTGCTGTGAGTGCTGTTTCAGCCGGCGCTGATTCGCTTGTGGCCGGAAGCGCCATATTTAAATCGGATAATCCGGCAAAAGCAGTTAAACGCATGCGTAAAGCGATAACGGCGGCAACGGAAGCAAAAGAAGCAGCGGAAGAAACAGAAAAAAGAAAAAACAGCCGTAAGAACGGATGCAGTGTCAACGAAAAGTAAATTTTAACTTAGGAGGAAATTTCTATGGCAGTAGTTGTCAGATTGCAGAGAACGGGAAAGCCCAAACAGGCCTATTACCGCATTGTCGCGATTGATAAGCGCCGCGGGCCTTCAGGAGAGCCTCTGGAAATTTTGGGGCATTATAACCCCAAAGCTGAAAAGGCTAAAGAAAAGGTATTTATCAAATTGGAGAAGCTTGAGCGCTGGCTTAAAACAGGAGCAAAGCCTTCTGAGACGGTGGCTTCGCTTATACGTTTTTCAAAAAGATCGCAGACTGTTAAAACGGGGTGAGTTTTATGAAAGAATTGCTTGCGTATATAGTCAAGTCGCTTGTTGACAAACCTGAGGATGTTTCCGTAGATATGGCGGAGGAAGACAATGCCCTGCGTTTTAAGCTTAAGGTGTCCGATCCCGATAAGGGAAAGGTGATCGGCAAGGAAGGCAAGGTTATAAAAGCTATACGCACCGTCATGACCGCGGGAACGGCCAAAGACAGCAAACGGGTTTTCGTCGATATTGAATAGAAAGACGGCCCATTCTTTCCATTAAAGTATTGAGAATGGGCCGCCCCAAACTCGCTGCTTTTAAGGATTGTTTGGGGCGGTAAATGGGAGACGGTAGTTGCATTGTCATGTGTTAAAACTGGTGACTAGTGACCTTGGCCGCCGGTGACTTAATAATATGCGGATTGATGTTGTAACTTTGTTTCCGTCGCTGGTGGAGCAGCCGCTTTCCGAAAGCATAGTGGGAAAGGCGCGGTCCGCCGGTTTTCTGAAACTGGGATTTGCCAACCCGAGAGATTTTGCTTCGGACAGGCATAAGACGGTGGATGACAGGCCTTACGGCGGAGGGCCCGGCATGCTTATGATGGCCGAGCCTGTTTACCGCGCGGTAAGAAGCGTAAAAAAAAGAAATTCGCTGGTTATACTGCTGGACCCGCATGGAAAGAGATTCGACCAGAATACCGCGTCCTCGCTTTCCGGAAAAAAACATATTGTGCTGGTATGCGGTCATTATGAGGGGATAGACAGCAGGCTTTCCAAAGAATTCGACATGGTTCTTTCCATGGGCGATTATGTGCTTACCGGAGGCGAACCGGCCGCGGTGGCGGTAATAGACTGCATAACGAGGCTTTTGCCAGGAGTGCTCAAAAAGAAAGAGGCGGTTTTGGAAGAGTCTTTCGGAAAAGACCGCCTGCTTGAATGTCCGCAGTATACAAGGCCTGCGGTCTGGCGCGGCATGAAAGTGCCGGGTATTCTCATAAGCGGAGATCATAAAAAAATAGCCGGATGGCGGGCTAAGCAGGCCGTATCGGTTACAAAGAAATTAAGACCGGATTTGATACATCGGACTACAAAGGAGAAATGCTGTCATGGATATTAAACACGGCGAAGAGCTTGGAATAAAGAAAGAAACTTTTGATTTCCGTTCCGGAGATACGGTGCGGGTTCATACAAAGGTGGTTGAGGGAGAAAATGAAAGGATACAGGTTTTTGACGGAGTCGTAATACAAAGACGCGGCAGCGGTTTGTCCGCTACTTTTACTGTGCGCAAAACTTCATATGGCGTCGGCGTGGAGAGAATATTCCCTCTGCATTCTCCAAGAATAGACAAAATAGAAGTGGTAAAGCACGGCAAAGTAAGACGCGCGAGGCTTTTTTATCTCAGAAAGCTTTCAGGAAAAGCCGCAAGGCTCGGCGAGCAGAAGAGCGCAATGGCAGTGGACGGTGAAATTCTGCCGGGCGCGGAGATCGGTCAGGTAATTCCCGGGGCGCAGGCTGTCCCCGAAAAAACCGATGCTCCCGCAGTTGCGGCGGTTGAGACGCCGGTTCCTGTCGCTGCGGCCGCGGAGCAGTCTGCCGTAAAAACGGAACAAACCCCGAAACCTGTATAGCAGTCACCAGTTGCCAGTCACCGGTCACCCGTTTCTAATATGGGGACTTGGTCGCTTTCTTCCGTCTGGTGACTGGGACCTCTTAGCGTCTATGTCTCTTTGCGAATTTGACAGAAGACTTGCGCATGAACATAGCGCTGATTTTCTCATCGGAGTCGATGAGGCGGGCAGAGGTCCTCTTGCGGGGCCGGTTGTCGCATGCGCTGTTTTTGTCCCCCTCAAGGCGCATGTTTCCCTTAGTGAAATAAAAGACAGCAAGCTTCTTTCCGAAAAAAAGCGCGAGATGCTTTTTGCGCTGATGCGCTCTTTGGGCGTAAAATTCGGCGCCGGTTTTGCCTCTCCTTCCGAAATCGACCGCGTCAATATTCTGCAGGCGACATTTTTAGCCATGCGCCGCGCCGTGTCCCGTCTTTGTCCCCCCCCTTTTTCATCCTCCACCCCTCGAGGGGGAGGGAAAGGGTGGGGGGGTAAGTGCGGAATTAGAGTTAATTTAAATTCCTCTCTTGTCGTTGTCGACGGTCCGTATAAAATTCCAGGCCTTGAACTGTCTCAGACCGCGGTCGTGGACGCCGACGCCAAATCTCTTTCCGCCGCGTGCGCCGGCATTTGCGCCAAAGTACTGCGTGATAGATGGATGAAAGTCCTTGACGGTAGTTTCCCTGGATACGGTTTTGCTTTGCATAAGGGATACGGCACGCGGGTTCATATGGAAGCTCTGAGAAAACTGGGCCCTTCCCCCGTTCACCGCAGAAGTTTTGCCCCTGTAGCTAAATATAGGCTGAAGGCAGACGGTAAACGGTAGATGGGAGACGGTAGACGTTCCAAACAACTCCTTAAAGGCGGTTGAGTTTGGGACAGTCCTATTCTTAAAACTTTTGTAGAAAGAATGGGATGGTAAAACAAAAACATTTTTTGTCTTTTTTTCTTTCTTCCGGCTCCCGTTTACCATCTTCCATCTACCGTCTTAATTATGAATAATCTCGGAAAAGAAGGCGAAGACAAGGCCGAGCGGTTTCTCAAAGGCCTCGGCTTTAAAATACTTGAGCGTTCTTACTCCTGCCCTATGGGGGAAGTGGATATAATAGCTTTGGAAGGGAATACTCTTGTCTTCGTGGAAGTCAAAACCCGTTCCACGTACGCTTTCGGAGGATCTGTTTCCGCTGTTACCCCGAAAAAACAGGCGAAAATAACAAAAACGGCTTTAAGTTTTATAAAGTTTAAAAATTTAAAACCCGAAGAAATAAGATTTGACGTGGCGGCGATTACAGGCGATTCCCCCCCGCTTCTTATCAGAAACGCATTCACGCCGAGAAGATATACGTTTTGATTTCTAACGACGATAAGCTTGCAAATCACGAACACCGCATTGGAGTAAAAATAACCGCAGTATATTTTTCTCTTAGTACTTACCGGCCATTCCGCAAATCGTTGAAACGAAACTGTATCAGTTCTGGAATTAGACATTTATCATCTTGCGCGATACGGCTGTCTTCTGATATTTTGGGGTCGTATGGTATTTGTGGTAGAATAAACCATAGTTTACTTCAAGGAAAATACTGCATGATAAAAGAAAATCATCACAAGTCAGTTAAAAAAACCGCAGATTGGCTTTTGAGAAAAACAGTAGGCAGGAGGCCTTCCATAGGCATAATAACGGGAAGCGGTCTTTCTCTGGCGGCGCCCGAACTTGAACAAATACTGAGCATACCATACGGCGATATTCCTTCCTTTCCCAGAACCACCGTTCCAGGCCATGAAGGCAGACTGATATTCGGTAAATTCTGCGGAAAAGAGATAGTTATAATGCAGGGCAGGTTCCATTTTTATGAAGGGCATGATATGGCGGGCTTGGCGTTTCCCATACGGGTTATCGGATCTCTCGGCGTAAAAACTCTCATCGTAACATCCGCGGTCGGCTCATTGCATACCAGCCTTAAACCCGGCGATTTGCTCGTTTTAAAAGATCACATCAATCTTATGGGCAATAACCCTCTGCGCGGCACCTATGATCCGGCTTTCGGCAAGATGTTCCCGGACATGACGGAGCCCTACAATAAGCAATTGCGCGAAGAGGCGCTTAAATTCTGCAAAAAACTTAAGATCCGCTCAAGCGAAGGGGTTTATGTGGCCGTCACGGGTCCGTCCTACGAGACTCCCGCGGAAATAAAGGCTTTCAAAAATCTCGGCGGAGATGTGGTGGGAATGTCCGTGGTGCCTGAAGTGATTTCAGCGCGGCAGCTTAACATAAAAGTGCTGGCTTTAAGCTGGGTTACGAATCTGGGCAGCGGGCTTGCGAACGCGCCTTTAAGCCACCCCGATGTTATAAGCCAGGGCCAAAAAATGGCCGGAAAAGTAAAAAAACTTATCGAAACTCTCCTTTGTTCCTCTTTCCTATGAGAATGCTTGACCTTATACTTAAAAAACGCTCCGGTCTGGAGATGTCCGAGCGGGATCTTTCTTTTATAGCGGGCGGGGCTTCGTCTGGTACCATCCCTGATTATCAGCTTTCCTCCTGGCTTATGGCTGCTTTCTGCCGGGGATTGAACGAAAAAGAGTCGGCGTGGCTTACAAAGGCGATGGCTTTTTCAGGCCGCCGGCTGGATTTTAGGTCGGTAAAACAGCCTAAAATAGACAAGCATTCCACGGGCGGGGTGGGCGACGGAATTTCGCTGGCTTTGGCTCCGCTTGCCGCCTGCGGCGGGATAGCGGTTCCTATGATGTCGGGCAGGGGGCTTGGGCATACGGGCGGCACTCTTGATAAACTGGAATCGATAAAAGGTTTCAAGGTGCGGCTTTCGCCGGAGCATATATTAAGACAGTTAAAAGCCATAGGCGTATGCATGTTCGGTCAGACCGCGGAGCTGGCGCCCGCCGACAAAAAGCTTTATGCTTTAAGGGACGCCTCCGGAACCGTTGAATGCATACCTTTGATAACAGCCAGCATACTTTCCAAGAAATACGCCGAAAACCTCGACGGCCTTGTGCTGGACGTGAAATTCGGGGCGGGCTCTTTTCTTAAGGATTATAATTTATGCAGACAGCTGGCCTGCGCTCTGGTCAATACGGGTAAAAGGCTCGGCATGAAATGCGCCGCGGTGCTTACGGCCATGGACCAGCCTCTGGGAAAAGCCGTGGGAAACAGCCTTGAAATGATACAGGCCGTCAAAGTTCTTCATGCCGATTCGTCCGTTAAGGATTATGTGGAGGTGCTCGGCGTTTTGGGCGGTTGGATGCTTTATATGGGCGGAAAGGCCAGGCATTCCGAGGAAGGAATGGAAATTCTGGATAAAGTGATACGTTCCGGCAAAGCGCTGGAGAAATTCCGCGACATGGTGCGCTGGCAGGGCGGAGATCCGCGGATAGTTGATAATCCGGAACGGTTTCTGCCGAAAGCAAAATTGGGGCTTCATATAAAAGCGGGCAGGAACGGCTATATAAGCCGTCTTGAGGCGCATGCCGTGGGCCGGGCCGGAGTTCTGCTGGGTGCGGGGCGCAATAAAATGGAAGACGCCGTTGATTACGGCGCAGGAATTATTCTTGAAAAGAAAATCGGGGACAAGGTAAAGCCCGCCGATGTGGTCGCCGTTCTTTATTCGTCGGATGCAAAAAATCTTGCGTCCGCCGAAAAGGAGTTTAAGAAAGCCTTTTCTGTTTCTGAAAAAAGGCCCGCCGCAGAGGCGGTTATAAAGGAGGTAGTAAAGTGAAAGAAAAAATTTTTATTTCCTGCCATCCTCTGGCGTTGGATAAAATAGGGAAGCTCAGAGACAAAAAAACGCGGGTTGACGAATTCCGCAGGCTTATGTCGGAAATTTCCATTATTCTGGGGTGCGACGCTCTGGCGGGACTGCCCGTTGAAAAAGCGGTCGTTCAGACTCCGCTGGGCTCGGCCAACTGCATGAAAGCCGGAAAGGACATAACATTCATAGCCATACTGCGCGCCGGCCTCGGCATGATAGACGGGCTTTTAAAGCTTGCGCCTTCGGCAAATGTCGGGCATATAGGCATATACAGGAACGAGCAGACGCTTGACCCTGTGCGTTATTATGTAAGATTTCCCAAAAATCTTCGCAATCAGTATGTCGTGCTGGCCGATCCAATGCTTGCCACCGGCGGTTCCGTGGTAGAGGCCGTAGACATTCTTAAATCCCATGGAGCTTCCAAAGTAATATTTGTATGCGTTCTCGCCGCCAAGCAGGGCTTAAGGCGTCTGCATGAAAAGCATCCGGACGTGCCTGTGTATACCGGAGCGGTTGATAATATGCTTAATTTAGACGGGTATATCGCGCCCGGATTGGGAGATGCCGGCGACAGAATGTTCGGAACGGATTGATAAAAGAAGGTAAACGGTAGACGGTAAACGGTAGACGGCAAAAAAACAAATTACCGGACCTTCTTTGTTTTCCCCCTTTCCAATCCGTCATTTTGTTGTTCCGTCTACCGTCCCAAACAATCCATAGAGGCAGTGAGTTTGGGGCGGCCCATTCTCAATGCTTTAATGGAAAGAATGGGCAGTCTTCCATTTACCATTTCCCTTCTTTTATGGACACTCAATTGGGCGTGATAGAGGGTTTTTACGGCCTGTCCTGGAACTGGCGCGAGCGTTTAGGCTGGGTCTCCTTTCTCAAAGAGCATGGTTTTTCTTTTTATATCTACGCGCCCAAGGCTGACTCTTACCTGCGCAAAAAGTGGCGCGAGCCTTTTCCGAAAGACCTTGAGGAAAATCTTTCGCGTCTTTCGGCTCAATGCCGGAGCGCCGGCGTTGAGTTCGGCGTCGGTTTTAGTCCGTGCGGGATTTATCTGTCTGAGTTTGACGACGGGGCGCGCGGTCTTTTGCAAAACCGCATAGACGTTTTCAACCGTATCGGCGTCGATAAGCTGGGCATATTGATGGATGATATGAAAGGCGGTCTGCCGGGTCTTGCCCGGCGCCAAATAGAGGTCGTAGACCGGATAACACAGCGTTCCTCGGCCAAGCGGTTCATTTTTTGTCCCACCTATTATTCCTTTGACCCTGTGCTCGAAAAACTTTTCGGCAAAATGCCCGAGGGCTATTTTGAGCAGCTGGGCCGCGGTTTGGATCCAGAAGTCGGTGTTTTCTGGACAGGCGAACAGGTTTGTTCAATATCGTATAGTGAAAAACATCTGAGCGCCGTCTCGGGTCTGCTTGGGCGCAAACTCGTTCTTTGGGATAATTATCCGGTCAATGACGGTCCGCGAATGTGCAAATTCCTGCATCTTCGTCCCGTGACAGGCCGACCGCCTGAAATCGGCAGATGGCTTTCCGCCCATGCCGTTAATCCCATGAACCAGTCCGCTCTTTCAAAAATTGTAATTCTTACTTTGAAGGCAAGTTATACGCAGGGCGCCGGATACCGTCCTCAAACGGCTTTTCTAAGCGCCGCGGAATCGGTTGCTGATTCTGATTTCGCCCGGCAGCTTGAAAAGGATATTCCGGCTTTCATGGACATGGGGCTGGACGGTATGGCGCAAGAGGAAAAGGAACGGCTTAAAACGGTCTACCTGCCTTATCTGGCCTCAAAACACAATTATACCGTTCAGGCGGCGCAGGAGATTATAGACTGGCTGGACGGCCGCTATAATGTAACCAAGGACATCTTCCTGTCTCAATAAACGCAGGTTTACCTGAAATTTTAAGTCGAATTATAACTGCCTCAATTTCTTAAGCCGTTAAAACTGACTTGGGCACTGGTGGTAATATGAAAAGGTAACTTCCTTTCGGGGAGGTCTCAAAGGTGCTT
>CAZFMJ010000045.1:0-22261 GCA_964520045.1 uncultured Elusimicrobiales bacterium
TTTTGGCTATTTCAATATTCCTAACCTCTCCGGCTGAAGCAAGATACAGGGCTGTCGTATTTTGACCGCTCCCCCCCCCGCCGTCGAGTTGGCGCGCTGTATAGAGCACGGCGTCAAGTTGTGGTTTGTCTGTTTTAATTACAGCTTCCACTGCTCCCGCATCGCTGTTTTTTATCGCGGTCATGAGCTTTGCTTCCGGGCTGGAGCCGAACATCCCGGCAAATACGGGTTTGCATGCCAGAACTGCAGTGATAAGCATCAGTCCCGCAATCATCAGTCTTGTCTTCATTTTTTTGCCCTCCTGATTTTTCAATCCGCCTTCACTTATAATTTAGCAGACAGATCGCATCCGTGTCAGGGTATTTAGTCCTATTTTATTTTGGGCCGTTTGACCTATGAAAAGAAGGTAGAGGGTAGACGGCAGAGAGAACATAATTTCTACTGCCTGTTTTCTTATAACCCTCTACCGTTTACCGTCCCCCGTCTACCGATTGAAATGTCGGCAAGGAGGAATATTACAAAGGTATATTTCCTTTGTATGCTGAGTTGTCGCCGGCCGTTCTTTTTTCTTTGAGCAGTTTGAAGGAGTGGATAAGCCGCTGTCTGGTCTCGCACGGCTCCAGCACTTCGTCTATGGAGCCTATGGAAGCGGTCTGGTAGGGAGAGGCGAACCTGTCTGAATATTCCTTTGAAAGTTTTGCTCTTATCGCTTCTTTTTCCGCGTCAGCCGCCTGTTTTATGTCGCGCGAATACAGTATTTCCACCGCTCCGCGCGGTCCCATGACGGCTATCTCCGCGCTGGGAAGGCTGTAGTTAAAATCCGCCCGCAGATATTTGGAGCTCATGGCTATATAAGCGCCTCCGTACGCCTTGCGGAGCACAAGGGTCACCTTAGGCACTGTGGCTTCTGAGTAAGCATACAGCAGTTTCGCCCCGTGCTTTATTATCCCGCCGTGTTCCTGCGCCACTCCGGGCCAATACCCCGGCACATCCACAAGCGAAAGTATGGGTATGTTGAAGGCGTTTAGAAACCGCACGAATCTCGCCGCTTTTGCGCTGGCGTGTATATCCAGAGCCCCCGCCATATGCGCCGGATTGTTAGCGACCACGCCTACCACGTCTCCGCCCAGCCTTATAAACCCTATGGCTATGTTCTTTGCGTAATGCTGGTGCACTTCCAGAAATTTATGATCATCCGCCAGCCACCAGATTATATGGTGCACCCTGTAGGATTTACGCTGGTCTACCTCGCAGAGTTTTTCCATAAGGGGCACTTTTCTGTCCGAGGGATCGGCGGTCTGCGCGAAAGGCGGTTTTTCATACCTGCTTGAAGGAAGAAAACTCAGGAGTTCTTTTACCTGCCTGAAGCAGTCGGGTTCGCTTTTTGCAACGAATTGGCATACTCCGCTTTTAGAAGCATGAACCATGCTTCCGCCCAAAGTTTCAAAATCCACCTGTTCGCCCGTGGCGGCTTTCACGACCTCAGGGCCGGTGACGAACATATTGCTTATTCCCTCCACCATGAATACGAAGTCGGTAAGAGCGGGCGAATAAACGGCTCCGCCGGCGCAGGGGCCGAGTATTATGGATATCTGAGGCACCACTCCGGAAGACTGCACGTTTCTGTAAAAAATTTCGGCATAACCGTCCAGGCTTTCCACTCCCTCCTGTATGCGCGCTCCCCCCGAATCAAGTATTCCTATGACCGGTATTCTTGCGCTTACCGCCTTATCCATTATGGCGGCGGTTTTCTTCGCATGCGCAAGTCCCAGCGAGCCTCCCAGCTGGGTGAAATCCTGAGCATACAAAGCCGTATCCCTGCCGTTTATTTTTCCGAATCCGGTTATCACGCCGTCGCCTTTTATATGTTTGTCCTTGACGCCGAAATCCGTGCAGTGCGTTTCCACCAGAAGGCCCACTTCCTGAAAAGTGTGCTCGTCCACAAGATAATTGATCCGTTCCCTTGCGGTTAGTTTTCCCTTGGCTTTCTGCGCCTGGATTTTTTCCGGACCCGCGCCCGCTATGGCCTGTTCGTGTATTTCTCTGAATTTCCGCAGGTTTTCGGGGACTATCCTGACCTTTTTCCCGCGTACCTTTTTTTCTGAAACCGCGCCCGGACCGGATATGGGATCTTCTAAATTGTTCATTTGAATATCTCCTTTAAAGACGGTAGATGGCCCATTCTTTCCATTGAAGCATTGAGAATGGACCGCCCCAACCCCACTGCTTCTTCCGCTACTCCACTTTTGGCGGAGTGGCGAGATCTCGCCGGCTATGCGGCGGAAAGGATTGTTTGGGGCGGAAGATGGTAAACGGTAGAAGGGAAATAGGAGCCGAAAGTGAAAAAACAAAAGATGTTTTTGTTTTACCGTTTCCCATCTACCGTCTCCCGTTTACCTTCTCTTAATTAATGGCCGCAAAACTGAGAACATAGCCTTCCGGCGCTTTCTCATCATTAAGGCGGAAAGCGGGTTTGCCCAATTCAATCCATTTTTCAACCGCTTTGCCCCTGAACGTGGGTCCTTTGGCGGTTATTTCCACGTCCAGAAGACTGCATTTTAATCCAAGTCCCAAAGCCTTGAGCACCGCTTCTTTTTTTGCCCAGCATCTGGTCAGCATTCCGCCGCCGTCCGCCCCCCGCTCCGGCGGTATTTCCGAATCATGAAAATAGTCTTTTGCCCACACCGGCGTTCTTGTTTCTATTTTTTCCAGATCAAGTCCTATAAATTTTGAATCATCGCTTACGGCGGCCGCAGCATAACCGCAGGAATGGGATATCGACAGAGCCGGAATCCGGCAGGACTGCGCCGTAACGGCATAGACGGGCCTGCCCAAACCTTCCTCAGAGGCAGTGAGTTTGGACTGGTCCATTTTCAAAGCTTTTAAGGAAAAAATGGGCCTACCGGATTCATCATAGGAAATCACTGTGTCTTTCATATTGTTTCTGCGCGGAAAAAATTCAGCGAACAGCATTTTTGCGGCTGTCCTGCCTCCAAGCCATTCCAGTCTTCTTTTTTCAGAAGGAAAAGACCGGTACTTCGCATATTCCGGTTCTGAAAGCACGGTTTGGGCCGGAGGAAGGTTTTCCAGTTTCAGTATTTTTATACGATAATTCATATTGTAAGAATTTGCTTTTGTGCGTTTTGCGCCTCTTTGCGGCTAATTTCTGCTTAATTCATACCGGTATCATGACATAATCGTCTATTTCTATCCAGAGCTGTCCTTCGGAGTCAAAAACAAAACCGTCGTACAGGCTTTTGCCGTCCTTGTCATGCCCTTTAAAAACCGAATGCACGAATAATATTTCAGGTTCATGGCCGCGGCGCGCCGGGATATGAACCCTGCCTATAGCGTCTGGAAGGGTCATTTTTTTGGCAAAATGGATATCTCTGAAACCGCATGCCTGAAAAGCCGCTTCAATAAGCAGGGGGCGCGCTATCAGGTTTTTGCCTTCTTCATTCCAAAGAGGAGCGGCGGGTCTTTGATATACCGCGTCTATTCCGGAGCTGTCGAGTTTGGTTATTCCGGCCAGAACCTGAAAACTCGGGCCGTGAAAAAATAGCTTATAAATTTCTTCTTTCGCGGCCTTGAACGCGCCTTTTGAAAAAGCGGATACGGCTGAAGCGGTTAATGCCTGCGTGTCGTTTTTTGAATCCCATAAAGGCCGGGCTGTCTTTCCGGAGAAATGCGCCGTAAAATGAGTCCTAGAGCTCCCCATCTTTACTCCGCGGGAATTAATGAAGTCGGATTCTATTTTTGCGTCCATATCTCCGTTTTCATGCACAGCGCCGACGCGCACTTCAATAGATTTGTTTCTGAGGAGTTTGACAGGCAGGGAAAATATTACGTTTTCAAGGCATGCCGGACTGCTTCCTGATACGGCTTCTGCGGCTTCAGCCATGGTTTCTATCGCCATTACGCCGGGCACATAAGGAGTGCCGGCTATGGAATGGTCTTTCAGATACGGGTCTTTTTCAAGGCTGAATTCTTTCGTCCCCGAATAGGAGGCCGAGGGTTCAAGCAATACCGTTTTTTCCATAAATGCGCGGGCCGTTTTTGCGCTTTCAGATGCCGGCCCCGCCGCGCCTTCAAACATCAGCTGTTTGTCGAAATCCAGTTTGCCGAGGCTTCCGGAGAGCACTATTTCCGGTTCTTTCCCGTATAGTATTTCATCCAGCACGGCATTCATGCCTTCTTCGGGATACAGGAAATCCACTCCCTGGGATTTTAGATATGTCTCCACTCCGGGTCTTATGGCCATGCCTATGTTAGCATAAGCGCTCATGTCAACCGCCAGCGCCCTTATACCGCTGTTTGTAAGGCTTATCGCCAATTTCGACATATAATCGCTGGCCGCCGCATAATCGGTCTGGCCGACATTGCCGAACCTTCCGGCTATTGACGATATCAGCGCCCAGAATCCGTTTTCTTTCACTAATCCGGATTTAAGGAAATTCAAGGCGCTTACGGCTTTGGTGTCGAAGACTTTAAAAAATTCGTCAAGAGTTTTGTCCACCGCCAATTTAGATCTTTCAAAACCGGCAAAATGCACCAGTCCCTCTATCCTGCCGTGTCCGGCTTTTATTCTTCGTATGACGTCCGCAAAAAGGCCGCTGTCATTCACGTCGCAGCAGAAATATTCGGCTTCGGAGCCGTATCTCCGCATTTCTTCCATGGTGCGGTAAAGCTGAACCGAATCTTTTACCTTTGCGAATTCCTTTTCCAGCATAACAGGAGTGGCTTGTTTCCCCATGGAGGCTTTCATATCCGTCCACAGACTGTTTTTATATTCCTTAAGCTGTTCATCCGACATGACGGCCCATTCCTCCGCCTTGTCCTGCAGGGGTATGATATCCAGCATTACGACATGCGGCTGGCATTTTTTCGCCAGAAGTTTGCAGAATTCAGCTCCCAGTCCGCGTCCCGCTCCGGTCACAAGCACCGTCTTGCCTTTCAAATGCAGGGGATGGTCTTTTTTTAGAGTAAACGGTTTGTTTATCAGCGTAAGTCTTTTTCCCGAATGATAGCCCACGGCCAGCCGTCCGTCGCTGTCAAGCACTTCGTGAAAAGTTTTGCGCGCCATGGCCGAAGGAGTCATGTCCGCGGCAAAATCTATGAGTTTGACAACGGATTTCTCAAGTTCTTTCCGGAGGCAGTAGGTCATGCCCGATATGGCGCCGTATATGGGATCGTATGACGAGGTCGTCTTATATCCGAAAGCGCCGTCTACTTTTGTCGCTACCGCCATAAAGGTGATCGCGTTTTCTTCGGGTTCTGACAGGCTTTTGCTGAAGTATTTAGCGGCAAGGAACAGCGGCATTGCCATGCGTATGAGGTCCGCATGAGCGGAAGTGTCTTTATCCAGTTTCTTGGATTCGCAGCCCAGCAGGTATATTATTCCCTGGGTATCCGGATGTTTTTGCGCAAAGTCTTTAAGAGTTTTTTCCACCGCGTCGATATCGTTCCAGTTGACCAATGTGGTGTTTCTGGCCCTTGATTTATAGGAAGTGATGGTGTGATGTATCAAACGCAGATTGTCTAGTTCCGCCTGAAATGCTTTGGTCAGCGTCTGGTCGTCGGAAAATATAAGAACCGGTCTTTTTGTGGACAGTTTCTTTATTGTCCCGTTTTCGGCGGGGCACTGGGTTACCATCGGGACATATCTTATGTGCCTGGCGGGAATATCGGATACGGGAGTAAAAATTGAAAGCTGTTCAGTAGTGAGACCGGAATCAGCTGTAAGCGGTAAGGTGTCAGCGGTAAGTTTCATAGACGCGGTTGTTTCCGTTTTTTTCTGTTTTTCTTTTTTTGCCTCTTTTGCCTCTGTAGCTTCCTTTGCTGCCGTCATCCCTTTTTCTTCAATAACGAATTTAATGCAGTGGCGAATGGTGGGATAATCTTTAAGCGCCAGCCCCTCGCGCCGCGGTATGCCGTAATGTTCGCGTATGCCCGCGAAAAGCTCGGCCTGCTTTACCGTGTCGATTCCCAAATCGGCTTCCATATCAAGGTCGAGTTCAAGCATGTCTTTGGGATAGCCCGTTTTCGCCGAGAC
This sequence comes from uncultured Elusimicrobiales bacterium, assembly GCA_964520045.1. Lineage (GTDB taxonomy): Bacteria > Elusimicrobiota > Elusimicrobia > Elusimicrobiales > CAZFMJ01 > CAZFMJ01. The sequence goes on from CAZFMJ010000045.1 coordinate 6,053, forward strand.
CATATCAAGGATTATGTTCTTCACAGTGTCTTCAGTAAGCTGTAAGCCGGAAGCGGTAGATTTAACGGCTGCGGTTTCCGCATTTTCCCGCGGAGCAGGTTTTGCCTCTGTTTGCCCTTCCGAAGCCTTAGCGAAGGAGGCTTGCTTCTGCTCCCTCTCCGTTGTTCCCTCCCCCTGAGGGAGAGGGCTGGGTGAGGGCTCTGTTGATTCCTTTGCTGTGGTTTTTTCTTCCAATACGAATTTAATACAGAGGCGTATAGTGGGATAATCTTTAAGCGCAAGTCCCTCGCGCCTCGGTATGCCGTAATGTTCGCGTATGCCCGCGAAAAGCTCGGCCTGCTTTACCGTGTCGATCCCCAAATCGGCTTCCATATCAAGGTCGAGTTCAAGCATGTCTTTAGGATATCCCGTTTTCGCCGAGACCATATCGAGAATTGTGTTCTTCACAGTGTCTTCAGTAAGTTGTAAGTCGGAAGCGGTAAGCGGTAAGTTGTCAGCGGTAAGTTTCATGGACGCGGTTGTTTCCGTTTTTTTCTGTTTTTCTTCCGTTTCTTTTCTTGCTTCCGTTGCTTCTGTTGTATTTCCGTTGTGGTTTCGTCCAGCTTGGCTGGACTGTCCCGTCCTGATAGCTATGGGAATGGGACGGCTTCCTGCCTCAACCACTTCCTCGCATTTGGCCGCAAATGCTTCGGTCGCTTCTTTTGCTATCGTCATCCCTTTTTCTTCAATAACGAATTTAATGCAGTGGCGTATCGTGGGATAATCTTTAAGCGCCAGCCCCTCGCGCCGCGGTATGCCGTAATGTTCGCGTATGCCCGCGAAAAGCTCGGCCTGCTTTACCGTGTCGATCCCCAAATCGGCTTCCATATCAAGGTCGAGTTCAAGCATGTCTTTAGGATATCCCGTTTTCGCCGAGACCATATCGAGAATTGTGTTCTTCACAGTGTCTTCAGTAAGTTGTAAGTCGGAAGCGGTAAGCGGTAAGTTGTCAGCGGCAGATTTCACGGATGCTGTGGTTTCTGTTTTTGTCTGTTTTTCTTCTTTTGCCTCTTTTGCTTCTGTAGCCTCTTTTGCCGCCGTTATCCCTTTTTCTTCAATAACGAATTTAATGCAGTGGCGAATGGTGGGATAATCTTTAAGCGCCAGCCCCTCGCGCCGCGGTATGCCGTAATGTTCGCGTATGCCCGCGAAAAGCTCGGCCTGCTTTACCGTGTCGATCCCCAAATCGGCTTCCATATCAAGGTCGAGTTCAAGCATGTCTTTAGGATAGCCCGTTTTCGCCGAGACCATATCGAGTATAGCGGTTTTTACGGAATTTTCGGTTATTGAAGGGTGAGGAAGGACTGCGGACGGCGAAGATGATAGTTTAGATTGGAGAGTCGAAACCATGGTAATAGTTTCTGCTTTTGTTATTGTTTTCGCTTGCCCGACGCTTGTCAGGAGGTTATTTTCCTTCGCCTCTGCTTTTGCCGTTTTTACGGGTATTCTTTCTTCTCTTGCTTCCTTTGCTTCAACTGCCTCTTTTGCTGTCTTTATCGGAACCCCGGCATCTTTTATTCTAAGCGTGTTGAACACTGTTTCAAGTTCCGGTTCAGAGCGTCCCGATATTTCTTTAAGCCAGTTTTTATACGCAGAGGGGTCGTCTATCCGTTTTTCCCCTTTTTTGAGCGTTCTCTGCACTAGCGTCATGGCATTTTGCGAGCCGAATCCCGCTCCCAGCCTGAGCGCATACTCCAGATCGTATTCTCCGCCTTTGCTTAAATTTATGCCTGCCAGTTCCGGATCCGGTTCCTTGTAATTGGCTATGGGCGGAACGATGCCTGTATTTAACGCCCTTATTGCGACCACGTCTTCAAGGCTTGCGCCCATGGTATGGCCGGTGAATCCCTTCACATTGCTTACCACGACTTTTCCCGCATCCTTGCCGAAAGTTTTTTTGAGAGCCACTACTTCGGCCGATGCGCTCCCGCCGCGCGCCGGCGTATATGTTTCGTGCGACATAAACAGCAGTTTTCCCGCCATTTCACTGCGGTTAAGGCCGTGAATCCTTTCCACCTTTGACACAAGCCTGTTCATTATTTCGCCGACATGATTTGTGTCAAGCCGCGTAACATGGAAAGCGCTGTTTGCAAATTCCGAGCCGAGTATTCTTGCAAGCGGTTTCATTCCTCTTTTGCGGATAAGCGTTTCATCTTCCACCACTATGCCTACCGCGCCGGTTCCCACAATAAGTCCGTGGCGTCTTCTGTCAAACGGAAGAGCCGCCTCGGCCAGGTTTGCCTGTGTGGTTGCCGCTCCCGACGCGAGAAAGCCGGCGAGAGACCATTCCTGCACGGTCTCATTGGTTATGTCGTCCGCGGCTATAACGATAACCCGTTTTGCGCGCCCCAGTCTTATCCAGTCTTCCGCTATGCCTACGGCTTCCGTGGTGGAAGCGCAGGCGGCGCTTATGTGAACTGCGGGTCCCCGCGCCCGCACCCACTGAGCGAACTGGCTGTTTCCTATGGGAATGGCTTTAAGCAGGAAGTTCTGGCTGAATGTATGAAGGCCTTCTTCTCCCTCTTCATGATATTTACTGAAATTCTGGGCGAACCACGCCGACAAAGCTTGTCTTTCTTTCTGGTCGTGGAGCTTTTGTATCATGGAATCGTATACTTCCCATAATTCCTTGCGGGAGCGGTTTTTGTAGCGGTTTATCAGATGGCTTGATATTTCTTTTATCAGGCTTTCCATTACGGGAAAGGCGGATGCGAATATCACCCCTGTTTGGTCTCCGATGGATTCCGGAAGCGCCCATCTCTCAGGCAGGTATCCGCCGGTGGATGTTTTTTTATACATGCGCAGAAGGGGAATTCCCGCGTCTTTCAAGGCAAGCACCCCCGCGCCTATGGCCATGCGGAAAGTGGTGTCCATTGCCTTTGCCAGATTCTGGGGAACGCCGAATTCCTTTTCGATATCAAACTGCCCCTTTACGGCCGCGAGTTTTATGGCCTGGGTAATTGAGTCCAGCCTTTCTATGCTGTGGTCTCCGAGCGCCGACTTTATCACCCGCACCACGTTTTTATCTATCTGCTTCTGCTGTTTATCCTGCGATATGGGCTCTATGAAGTTCTGGCCGCGCAGTATTTCGTCTATATTTCCTTCGCGGAATAATTTATCCCAGCTGCCCGGAGTGCCCGCGGCTATTCCGCTTATGGCTATAGGGTTTGTGTTTATCCCGTATTTTGCGCAGAAATTATCCCCCCCGTAAGATTGGGGAGCCGTTATTGATACGGAGTCATAAGATTTGTTTGACTGCGTGTTTGTTCCTGATGCGGTTTCCGCCCATTTTGAATAGGCCGGAGAGTATATGCTTTCCGGTTCCAGCGGATTTTTTTTGTTCCAGTTTAACGGCACGCCCGCCGCGGTCATGTTCGCGAGCAGGTCGTTAAATTCAAGTATTCCCCCCCGCTTGGGATGATTGGCTGAAAGCACTAAAATGTCTCTTTTGTCCTGCAGGGTGCCTGTGGCCAGCGCGCTTAATACGCGTTTCGGACCGCATTCCACGAACAGTCTTACGCCGTCTTCATACATTCTCTCCAATTGGCGTATGAACTCCACGGGCCTTGTGATCTGTTTCACGAACATGTCGCGTATTTCGTAATCCCCCGAAGGAAAATAATCCGCCGTCACATTTGAAAGTATGGGAGTCTTTGGCGCCGACACCGGTATTTTGGCAAGAAAGTTTCTATAGGGTTCCGCCGCGGGTTCTATTATCGCGGAATGGAAAGCGTGGGATACCGGTATTTCCCCCGACTGCGCTCCCATGGCCGTGAAATGCTTCACCGCATCCTCAACGGCCTTTTTTTCTCCGGCGATAACGGTCTGTGTCGGGCAGTTTTTATTTGCGCATATCACGTAACCGTTTATTTTTTTTAGTTCCTTTTCGACTTTTTCGCAGGACATTGCGACAGAGGCCATCTTGCCGGGGTCTTTCACTTTTATATTGGACATTTCCTTTGCGCGGTTGGTCACTGCGCGAAGGCCGTTTTCAAAGGTGAATATTCCCGCGGCTATTGCGGCGGCATATTCGCCCAGACTGTGTCCGCAGACTATATCCGGCTTTACCCCGAATGAGGCGAGAAGCCGCATCATCGCGGTGTCCGCCGTAAGCACCGCCGGCTGGGTCATCTGGGTCTGCTTTATCGCGTCTTCGCGTTTTGCAAGCTCCTGCGCCGATTCGCCGGGCTTTGAAAATACGGTGTCCGTAAGGGTCACGCCTATGAGGCTTTTGAGTATTTCGTCCGCCTCGTCAAAAGTATTCTGAACTATACGGTATTTTTCGGCAAGGTCTTTCATCATGTCCACATATTGCGATCCCTGTCCCGGGAACAGAAATCCGATTTTTGCTTTATTAATAGCGGGGCGGAAGGGATAAATGCCTTTCATTTTAAGATGCAGGGACTGTTTTGTCCAAACATCTTCTTTCTGCGCCTGTTCCATAAAAAAACCGAGTTTATCTTTAAGTTTTGAAGGAGACTCCGCCGTAAGAGCCACTGCAAAATCAGCCGGTTTTTGCCTGTTTAACGGCAGGGTCAATGCGGCCATGGGATAAGTATCCGGCAGGGCGGAAAGCGAATTTATCTGAGCGGATAATTCATTAAAAAGTCCTTCTTTTGTGCGGCCTGAAATAGTTATGGATTCTGATTGAAGGCGCAAAGGAGGGTATGACATTTCTTTTAAAGGTCTGCCGGCTTCGGCGTAAAGCCGAGGGGCAGGCAGTCTTGCGGTTTTTTCGTCGTATTCTTCCAGAGCTATGTGGAAATTCGTGCCTCCGAATCCAAAAGCCGACACATTGGCTCTTCTTGTCCTGCCCGCGGATTTCCATTCATCGGCTTTTGTTATTACTCTAAACGGGCTGTTCTTGAAATCTATGTCCGGATTGGGAGTTTTGAAATTTATTGAAGGAGGCAGCGTTTTATGATGCAGGGCCAAAGCTATTTTTATAACGCTTGCCGCTCCCGACGCGGCTTTGCAGTGGCCTATCTGGGATTTTACCGAGCCCAGCCATACGCTGCCCTTTGCCGCAATATACGGAGAAAACACTTCGTTTAATACCCCCACTTCGGCGGGGTCTCCCGCTTTCGTGGCGGTGCCGTGGGCTTCCATAAGTCCTACATCTGCGGGAGTATAGTTCAATTGCTCAAACGCGCGTTCCACTGCCAGTTTCTGGCCCTTGGGATTAGGCGCTGTTATTCCCTTGCCTTTGCCGTCGCTGGATGCGCCTATGGCTTTTATAACGGCGTATATTTTATCCCCCGCTTTGACGGCGTCTGAAAGCCGCTTAAGCGCCATTATCCCCACGCCTTCGGCCATAACGAAACCGTTGGCTCTTGCGTCGAACGCCCATGAACCGTCGGGCGACAGCGCTCCTATTTTGCAGAATTTAACGTATGCCGGAGCGGACATCATCTGGTCGGCTCCTCCGCATAAAGCCATGTCAAAATCGCGCGAGCGCAGTCCGTGCACCGCCTGGTCAAGCGCGGCTATTGAGGAGGCGCAGGCTGCGTCTACCGTAAAATTGGGACCATTAAGATTGAGCACATTGGCTATTCTTCCCGCTGTGACATTTGAAAGCTCTCCGGGCATTGTGTCTTCCGTTATTACTCCGAGGCTTGAGGCTATTTTATCGTCGACTTCATGCAGAATCGTCCGTTTTGAGCCGGCTGAAAGAGCGGAAAAGCATTTTGTTTTGCTCAAAACATCATTATAATAGGCGCGGTATATCCGCAAGTCGGTTTCTTCCTTTTTCATTCCTCCCATTGAATTGCCGAGTATTACGGCCGTGCGTTCCGAGGCAAACGGTTTTTTTGAGTAGCCTGCGTCATCAAGAGCCGTCACGGACGCCTCAACGGCCATTTGCTGAAGCCTGTCCATCTGGTTTCCCACCTGAGGAGGGATGCGGTGCTTTATGGAGTCAAATCTGAAGCCTTCAATGAACCCTCCTATTTTGGAATAAGTCTTATCAAGCGCTTTAGGGTCGGGGTCATAGTAAAGTTTCCAGTCCCAGCGGTCTTGAGGCACTTCTATTATGCTGGATTTGCCTTCAAGTATATTTTTCCAGTACTGCTCTTTGTTCAATGCTCCGGGCATTATCGCCCCGATGCCTATTATCGCTATTCCTTCAAGATTAGTAGAGTCGTTCATAATGGATGTTTGTTTCTCCTGTTCTTTTATCAGTTAGATTGTAAATGAAATTTGGGCGTAAAAGGGATGTGCCCCGCAAATGGTTCGACATGCTTACCACACTGAGCGGAGTCGAAGCGCTGCGCGGGACTGCCCTGCTGGGCTGCGTTTTACGGATGGTTCTCACATAGTAAATATATTCTACCAAATATACCCGTATTAACGAAAGAAAATGCTGAACCGGAACCAATCCGGTTGTACGGGGATATTAGTTTAGTGTTGCGACAAAGAAATTATGCATCATTTGGCCTGTCGATTTTGAGCCGAGCCGAAGCGATGTGAGGCGAGCAGGCCTTTAGGCCTGTAAGCCGAACAGCGCAAAGGCGCAGGCCAAAAGCGGCTGGCCCCTTCGGGGAGGCCCACTCCTGGCCGATTTCGTCGTTGCTCCTCATTCACACTGCTTAAGCAGTGCTCATTCGTCACGCCTAGAACTCGGCTCAGGCATGGGCCTCCAAATGTTGCGTAATTTCTTTGTCGCAACACTAGTTTAGGGATGGGCCCTTTTCTCCTGATTAAGTAGGCCATCGGACCCTTCCTGTCTAATGCTGCGTCTGTTAGAATACTTACGAAGCATGGATCAAAAAACGAAGTGATAAGGAGACAATATGAAAAAAATGTTATTAATGCTGGGAGCCGCGATGCTTACGGGTTCTGCTGTTTTCGCGCAGGAATGCAAAGACTATGGGTCGGCGGCGTCTTTGTTTTCCTCCGGCAAAACGCCGGCATATCTGGAAATGTCAAAGGTTTACAGCGGCAAAGCTTTTGATAACAGCGGTAATTCTTTTTCCGCGGTATTCAGGGGAGAGCAGACTCCCGACTTAATGCTGGAAGTGGTTACTTGTAAGAGCGGCCGGTGTGCTTCGTATCCTTACGGATATCAAAATATAGTTGATTTCAGGGCGGATGAAGCTGTGGTTACGGAGATGGCGGGCAACAATGTCATAAGCCTGTCGCGCATACGCAAAGCAGGCGGATTTTTAGTTGAAATGAAAGAAGGCCGTTCCGGTACATGGATAGCCTGTTACGAGTTAAAATAATTTTAACAGATAAACAGAAGCCGGCGAATCAGAAAACGGCGTTTTATACTCCGCCCTGCTTATAATCTTATCCTGCCGCCCTTCAGCCGAAAAAGAAATTTCAGCTTTGTATTTGGGCATTGCCATCGCCCGCCATTCCCATTCGCCTATTGTTTTTAATGATTTGATTGATTTGAGCAGTTTCATGTTTTTTTCATACTGCCAGTATCCATCCCAGTCCAATTTGCCGTTTACCTCTTCCTGCGTTATCCCTGAATCAACGGCGGAAAGTCCCGCCTTCCATTTCGCCTCGTTCCAGGCGAAATAGTCCTTTACCCCAGTCCAGCTTAAAGCTGAAAAAAGGACAAGGAATACAAGAACCGGCGTTTTCGAAAATTCCCATGCTTGAGCTTTCCGGGCAAGCGCTGTCAATTGCAAAGGAAGCAGGAGAAGAAGATACCGGTCAAAAAATTTTTCTCCCAGAAGCGCGAATGAAAACTGCATCAGGCAGGCGTACAAGAATATGTCCGCCGGATTTTTAATAGGATTCTGCTGATGCATAACCTTTTTATCTTTGGAAGGGGATTGCGGAACTCCAGCGCATAGGGCAATGAGAAAAACGCAGAAAGAAATTATTCCCGCTGCGGTAGCCGTGTTCCAGAACCAGTCCGAGCCGAAAATTCCGCAGGCTTTCATTTCGCTTCCCGGAAGCGTCATAGCGCCTAATCCCGTTTTTGTGAAATTATTCTCCAGATGAGGCATTGGGCCTTTGTCCGCCAGATAATACAGACAGCCCGCGGCAAAAATAAAAACAGAGATATAGGACGCGGTTTTGTATTTCACGGGGCTTTTTTTCCTAAAAAACTGTCCGGAATGAACCAGCAATCCGATCGCAAGCGGAAATATGAAAAATCCGGTCTCCATGCCGGATGAGATAAGGCGGTTGAATATATCCGGCAGAAGGACGGCCGGATCGGTTATGTGGCGCAGCGTGCCGTGTATGACGTAGGTTTCGCCTACCCATGTCCGGCCGTGGATAAAGTTAAACCAAAAGATATGAACCGCGGCTGTCAACAGAGGAAGCCCCCAGACGCGTAGAGCGGTCTTTGCATTAAATCTCCGTTCTTTCATATACAGGGAAAGCGTGTATGAAAGCGGGAGAAAAATTCCTATCTGCCTTTCCAGATACGCCGCGCATGCCGTTATCGATGCCGTCCAGAACCAAAGCTTATTTCCCGTTCGTTCATATTTAATATAGCAGTATGCCGAAAAGATCATCCAGAACAAATACTGCGCGTCCGTCATAAATGAATTGGCAAGCGTGAAATAAAGGGGATTGAATGCCAGGCAGGCGGCGGCAAGAGACGCATTCTTATCGTCAATCCCGTACTCCCTGAGTATGAGGAAGAAAAAAAACAGAGCGCCGGCGCCTAAAACAAGCGTTGAGAGCCGCAGAACGCCGAAATTAAGTCCGAATAATTTTGCCCATATTCCGCTCCATAATACCTGCGTTATCTGCGTGGCCGCCGCCCAGTCGGAGAGGATGATCCTGCCTTCATGGAGAAGATGCCTTACGGGTATGGCGTATGCCCAGTCGTCGTTTAAGGGGAAATCGAATTTCCACGGGGACAGGGCAAGCGCCGAGGCGAGAAAAAAAAACGGAACCAGATAAGGGGATATTTTCTTCACGCCTAAATTTTACAAAAAAAGAAAGCAGAATTGGCCGCAAGGGAACTCGCACCGCAGAGGCGCAGAGAACGCAGAGAACCGAAAACAAAAGGCGGAAACAGAAAGCAAAATAGCAATTCTCAGCGGCTTTGTGTGAGAAATTTCATGCGCCTTATTATGGATTAAATGGGACTTTGGGCCCATTTTTCCATGGGCTGAATGTCATTCAAAAGCATACCCTAAAGGCTCATACCGAAAAATAGTGTTAATGGTATGATTTATTGCGACCGGCTGTATGCCTGTCGAAACTTGATAAAGTAAGGAGATAAAATGAAATCAAAAAAAATGCTATTCGCAGTGTGCGCGCTGATGATAGCCGCATTTGCGGGAATATCTCATGCCAACGACACCGGCATAGCCGCAATAGAAGTAGCCGGCATCAATCCCGGCAGCTCATTAAACAAAAACATGGCATATTTTAAAGGCAAGGCGCTCAGACCATTTATGGATGTCCTTCCCTCTATAAACACAACCGGCCTGCCTGAAGCGGGAAAACATGAACGCACGCTTCTCATAATCAGCCGGGCATACAACATAGTAGTGCATTGTAGGGATGCAGAATATGATTTAACACTGAATAAATGGAAGGAATTTGATCCCACCTGCGCAATTGCTGTTAATAAAAATTTTGAACCCGGAAACCCGGATAACGGCAACACTTTCGCATGGGAGCCTCAGTCCCGGTTAACTACAAAACTAATATCCGGAGCTGAATTTGTTCACCATGTAACCCAGTTCCAAACAATTGAATTCTATGGGAAAGAAGCCGGCAAATTCCTCAGTATTTTGCCTCCAGGGGGAAGCTTAAGGATAACTGGTAGTATAGCGCCCGGTAATCCTGAAAATAGAGCTGAGGATATTTCCTGCGGATATGGAACTTATACTCGCACGGACGGCGCGAAGGAAAACGGCGTCATTTGTAAGTTCGTTCAAAGTCTTTTAAAATAATGCCTCCATCGGTAAAACGGCCGGAAGCGCAGTGGTATTGCGCCGCGCTTCCGGCTGTTACGGTTTTTCTTCTGTCGCACTTCAGCGGCTATATTATTCCTACCGGCCGGCCCGTGACTTTTGAATTGGCCGTTCTTACCACTCCCGTCAGCCTGATAAGCAATATCGTGTTCAATGCGCATCCCGAATGGACGGCGGTTTATCAGCATGTTACCGTCCGGCCGGGCTTTCTGCACAACGGCATGCTGCTGATAATTTATTTCATTCAAGCTGCGGTCGCTCTGCGTTGGATACGCTCATGAAATGGCATTATTTGTATCTATTCCTTCAGAGCAACTTCATAGAAATACCTGTTTTCTATTTGTTTTACCGCCGCTCTTTTTCCTTTAGAAAAACCGCAGTAACGGCAACCTGCGCCAATCTCATCACGCATCCGGTGGTTTTTTTTGGGTTTCTGTCTTCGGGATTGTCGATCTTAAACGCGGTCCTGCTGGCAGAATTGTTCGCGGTCGTAACCGAGGGGTTCATCCACCGGCATTATTTAATTGCGGACCCGAAAAAGCCGCTTTATTATTTTATGCTTGCTTCCCTCACCGCTAATTTCGCGTCATGGCAGTTCGGCCCTGTTTTGACATATTTTACCTTCTGGAATTAGGGCTTTATCTAAATTATTCATTGCGGGGTCTCTCTTTTTTTGTCACAATTTCCATCCATTATGATTATTCCCTCAGGCACATATCTTATACTGGTGCTGTGTATCCTCATAGGCGATTATATCCTAAGCCTTATCGTCGAGACGCTCAACATCAAAAACATCTCCACCCGGCTTCCGGCGGAATTCGACGGATTCTATGACGCGGTGCATTATAAAAGATCCCAGGAGTATTTGAGGGAAAACACACGGTTCGGGCTTTTCAGCGAAACAATTTCTCTCGTCGTTACAGTGGCCTTTATCCTGCTGGGAGGATTCGGTTTTTTTGATTTATTGGCAAGAAGTTTCGGTTTTGGAAGCATTATAACCGGTCTTGTTTTCGCTCTTTGCCTTAAACTGCTTGCGGATATTATTGATATGCCGTTTTCAGTATATGACACGTTCGTGATAGAGGAAAAATACGGCTTCAACAGGACTACGGTTAAGACTTTTATCTTAGATATAATCAAAGGCTGGTTTCTGAGCGCTTTGATAGGACTTCCGGTTTTCGGCCTGGTTATATGGTTTTTTGAAAAAACAGGCTCTTCGGCATGGCTTTACTGCTGGATCGCTTTGACCGGCATCCAGCTGATTCTGGCCTTTCTTTCGCCCGTGCTGATAATGCCGCTGTTTAATAAATTTGAGCCGCTGAAAGAAGGAGAGCTTAAAGATGCCATAGAAAAATACGCAAGGTCCCAGAATTTTAAAATGAAGGGCGTGTTCACCATGGATGCTTCAAAGCGGTCGTCAAAAACCAACGCCTTTTTCACGGGTTTCGGCAGATTCCGGCGCATAGTTCTGTGCGATACCCTTATTGAGAAACATACCACCGATGAGATTGTTTCCGTGCTGGCGCATGAAATGGGCCATTATAAGAAGAGACATGTCCTTAAACACATGGGTATTTCATTCGCATCCGCCGGTTTGATGTTTTTCATCCTGTCCTTTTTTATAAACAACAGCGGACTGCTTTCGGCGTTCGGGATAGAAAACGTTTCTGTTTATGCGAGCCTTGTGCTTTTTGCTTTTATTTATTCTCCGGTCAGCATTCTTATCTCGATAGCCGGCAATATAATTTCCCGCAGGCATGAATATGCGGCAGATGAATATGCGGCGGCGACTTACGGCAAGCCGCAGGCTATGGTAACGGCTTTAAAAAAATTAAGCGTAGATAATCTGTCGAATCTTACCCCCCATCCGCTGAAGATCTTTCTCGAGTACAGCCATCCGCCAGTGCTTGCAAGAATAAAACATATTGATAACATAGCGCCCATTACAACAGGCTGAAGACTGAAAGAAAGGCTGAAGGCCGAGGACTGAAGGCTGAGGACTGAAGGCTATTAGTTTCTTATTTGTACCTTCAGACTAACAGCCTTCAGCCTAAAAGCCTTTCTGCGGGTACCTTCGGACTAACAGCCTTCAGCCTATTAGCCTAAAGTTAAAACTTTCCCCTTGTTTTTTTGAAAACCATCTGTTATCATATTCCCTTGAGGTAAGGAGTTTAAATGAAGATAAAATTCTGGGGAACGCGCGGCAGCATACCTGTAAGCGGGCCTGAGTATAACCGCTACGGGGGCGACACTACATGCGTTGAAATACGCAATAAAGAAAACGAGATAATCATAATCGACGCGGGTTCCGGTATCCGCAGGCTTGGAAAAAGCCTTCTCGAGGAAGGCAGAAAATCCTATACCGTTCTTTTCACCCATTCCCACTGGGACCATGTTATGGGGTTTCCGTTTTTTATGCCCGTTTACCGCAATGACACCGAGATACATATGATGGGATGTCCTTTCGCGCAGAATGCGGTAAAGGATATGATCTCCAAAACCATGCAGCCGCCCACGTTTCCCGTAAGGTTTGAGGAAGTGGCGTCAAAATTCTATTTCAGCGAAATCTGCACGGATGGTTTTAACATAGGAAGCATGCGCATAATTCCCACGCTTTTAAGCCATCCCAATCACGGGCTGGGATACAAATTCATAGAAGACGGGGTTTCTTTTGTTTTTATCACCGATAATGAGCTGGGATATACGCATAATGGCGGGCTTACCCCCAGGGACTACGAGGAATTCGGCAGAAACGCGGATCTGTTTGTCCATGACAGCGAATGGCGGATAGATGAATATGTGAAAAGACGCACATGGGGGCATTCAACTTTTAAGCAGGCGGCTGAACTGGCGTTGAGGGCTGGGGCGAAACGTTTCGGGATGTTCCATCATAATCAGGAAAGAACGGATTCGCAGATAGATGAAATGGTGTCGGACTGCAGGGGGATAATAAAACGGGAGCACTCGGATATGGAATGTTTTGCCGTCGCCGCCGGTCAGGAAATAGAACTTAAAAAATCCGAATCTCTAAAATCTGCGTTAAAGTAAGGGCTGTAAAGTTCTTTACAAGCCCTAAAGGATAATTTGTAAAATAATCTTATGTATACAATGTGGCTTGACATCTGGTTTTATATTTCAGGGTTGGGACTTCTGGCTGCTTTGTTCCTGCTTATATATTTTATCGCCGCTTACAGGAAAGCGGGATCCTGTCCCGCGGCGAAAGAATCCGCCCCCGCGCAGGAACATATAAGCGCGGCCACGCACAAGATTTCTCTCGCGTCCAAAGATAAAAACAAACCGGCGGTTCAGGAACTGTCAAAAGCCGCGGTGTTCCTTAAAAATGTGCACGACGACATTCTTTTGTTCAACAAAAGAATTCACAATCTTGAGCGTCTCGTAGTTGAAAAAAATTCCATTCATGAAAAGCAGATATGCGAGGTTATAAACAGTCTGCGCGTTATAATGGGCAAGATAGAGGGCTTGGAGCCGCAGATACAGCAGGATTTTCAGCCGTATCTTCAGTCTCTCGCCTCTGCCATGGAATCGCTTAAGCTGTCTGCGGGATATGCGTCTGAACAGCCGCCGAGTCTATTGGAAAAATCCATGACTCGCGGTCCTGCGGAAGCGGGGCAGCCGGCGGAACAGCAGTCTGTTGAAATCGCGCCGGCGGAGGAAGCCGCGCCCGCGGAGGCTGTTCGGGAATCCGTCCCGGAAAATCCTCCGGTGCAGGAAGACCCTGCGGAACTCGCTCAGCCTCCCGTAAATGATCCGCTGTCGGGAAATTCCAAAAACGTGTATCCGGTTTAAATGATTTTTTTATCCGCCCCCTCCTTTATCCTCCTTCGCAAAGAGGCTTTGGAGAGACAAGTCCTCCCCCCTCGAGGGGGAGGGAAGGGGTGGGGGGCGGCTGCGGTATTTGGGTTAACTTTTTTTTCCCATCTTTGCTTCCATTCCTGTTCCCTTGCCGGTTTTTTCCCCGACAGACTTTTCGCTGAAGATTCCGCAGGCACCGCCGGCGCGGCGTTCCTTAAAAATCCGGCCGGCGCCCGCGCTCAGGCTATGGGAGGAAGCGGGCTTGCTTTGGGCGGGATTGAGGCTGTTTTTTGGAATCCCGCCGGACTTGCGCAGTTTGCCGAGTCGGGCAGTTCCGGCATAAGTCTTAGTTATGAGCAGATGCTTGAGACGGCATACCGGAGCAATTTGGCATACGCAGCGGCGTCCAGCGGGGCGGTATTCGGCATAGGCGCCGTTTTCATGTCCCAGTCTCCGCTGGAGGCGTACAGCCCGGCCGGAGATCCCGCGGGAAGCATTTCAGCTTATGACGCGGCGCTTTCCGCCACCTACTCGAAATATTACGGCGGTAAAAGTATGGGATTTACCGTTAAATTTATAAGCTCCAATATCGCAGGTGAAAAAGGAGTGTCCGCGGCGGCGGATGCGGGTCTTCTGCTCAGGGATTCTCTTAATCTGGGCGGAGCCATGGCGGATGTGTCGCTGTCCGCCAGAAATTTCGGACCTCCGATAAAAATAGGCTCCGAATCCGATCCTCTTCCTATGGAATTGGGCGCCGGGCTTTTATGGCATTTTTATAAAAACTTTGAAATAATCAGCGACCTGAAAATGCCCGTAGACCGTTCTCCTTACGCAAGCATCGGGGCGGAGATGTCTTTCGGCCTAGGTCGGACGGATTATGGCGCTTTGAGGTTCGGTTATGATTTCAGGAAGATGAAGGATATCGGTCCCTCGGCCGCGTTTTCTGCGGGAGGAGGCCTTGGTATAGGATTTTTAAGAATTGATTATGCATGGGTGCCGTTCGGCGAACTGGGCACCACGCACAGGATTACCTTGGGATTTAAGCGCGGAACTCCGGTATATAAACACCCCCCCCGCATTCCAGTCCAAGCGCAAACGGGATCTTTTGCGCAGCCGTCTCCATTCCCCGCGCCCGATGTCCCGGCATCCGCAGTTTCCGCTCCCGCTTCTTCCGAGCCTGTTAAAAATAACGGGGAAGAGTGGTGATATATCGGATAATTATCTGATTGCGACAACCGCGAAGTAGTATGTCTGCCCTTTGAGCACGATATCGGCCACACGGCTGAATACCACTCTGCTCCCTATGCTTGAGTTTAGGATGCTGTTAAGAGATTGCGCCGCCGTGTCATAAGAAACATACAGCCGGCCGAATACCGCGTCGTTTGCGGTATAACTGCCGCCGGAATGGTTAAGGTACTGATATTTCAGCTGCGTCTGCAGACTATAGGGCAGTTCTTTGCCGTCATATTCTGCGCCGGCTGCCGTCTGAACTCCGCCGCTTAAATACAATCCCGGCAGCTGCTTTTCCTCCGCGGATATGTAGCCTGCGCACATCATCGCGGCCATCGCTATTATTGCTGTTTTCATTTTATGTTCTCCTCCGTGTTTTAACCTCACTAAGCTTTGCCGTCAAAATAAATCATATCACTAAATCCATTTTTCCCCATGCGCCGTTAGGGCAGATTTTTTAAGGCTTTAGTCCTGTCTTAAATTAGGAAAAAAGTCCTATACGCCTGCGCGACTACATTTAACTTGGAAGTGCTTTGCAATGCTACGGAAAAAAGAATGTAAATTTCCTAAAGTAATTTATAAAATCCCGGCGTTTAAGCTTGTCATTTCGATTGAATCCAAGCGTATAGCTAACGGAGAGAGGGTTATTACGGAGATTCCAGTCCAGAGCTATTTTCTTTCCGATTGCAGCCTTACAGCTAAAAAAGTCCTTCCGTTTCGGACCTGTCCCTCCGCAGCCTTGTGCGAAGGCTGTTTAAGAACGCTGGGTAAACAATCACCATTGGTATGTATTAAGGGGTAAAAGCGAGGCCGTGCGATGAAAGCACACGGCCCCACTTTCACAATTACTGTGGATTACTTACACAGTGGAAGGAGGCACAATCACTGTATAATCCCCAGTAGATAAAATTTAGTATAAAAGCCGCGGATAATTGGCCACCATAAATATTCACATTGACATAAAGTGCCTGGTTTCTGCTCTTTTTGTTTATTTTGGTTCTTATCTGAATTTAAGTCTTGCATATTTTACGTTACAGCGCGTACAAATTTGAATTTTTGATTTACTTTCGGGAAACTGTAAGCAGTGTTCGTGTGTAGGAGATCAGGCCTCCAGCGTCTACGATCGCCTGACGCGCTTTCGGAAGCGGCTCTATCGCAAATGATTTGCCGGACGCGCGGTTTAAGACTTTCCCGCCGGCTATTTCCAATTCATCTCCTTCTTCCGCCT
>CAZFMJ010000046.1:0-21983 GCA_964520045.1 uncultured Elusimicrobiales bacterium
CGCGAAGGCGGACATACGGTGGGAGCCGGCGTTGTGACCGAAGTTATTGAATAAATAATATGGCCGATCGCATAACTATAACATTGGCTTGTGGGGGCTGCAAAAACCGCAACTATCATTTTTCCAGAGGAAAAAAGAAGGATTTTAAGCTGGAATTAAAGAAGTTTTGCAGATGCTGCGGCAAGCAGACCGCCCACAAAGAAATCAAATCCTGAAAAGCGTACAGCGCAAACAACCCGCCTTTTGAGACGGAGGCTGCCTGAACGGGGGAGCGTCGGTTAATGGCTAAACCACCGGTCTCCAAAACCGGGACTGAAGGTTCAAGTCCTTCCGCTCCCGCCACTTAAAACTACGCCGGCGCCGCTATCCTTTGACAGGCAGGGGGGTAAGGATATTTTTTATGAATAAAATCGTTCAGTTCGCGAAAGAAGCTTACAATGAATTGACCAAAGCCACATGGCTGGCCCGCAAGGATGTCATCGCTTCGACATGGGCGGTTTCAATAATAGTTCTGCTTGTGGCGGCTTATATAAGCTTGGTGGATTTCGGATTATCCATATTCATGCAGGGCTTACTTGGAGGACGCTGATATTATGGAAAGGAATTGGTACGTAATACATACGCAGACCGGCTACGAAGATCGTGTCCAGAAAATCATACATCAGCGCGTGGAAGCTCAGGCTCTCGGCGCTAAATTGTTTCAGGTGCTTATCCCCACGGAGGAAGTGGTGGAGGTGAAGCAGAATAAGAAGAACGTAAGAAAGCGTAAATTTTTCCCGGGCTATGTTCTCGTCGACATGGTAATGGATCAGGAAACTTACTGGCTCATTAAGAATGTGCAGGGAGTTTCCGGATTTTTAGGCGATCCGAAACCCATTCCCCTGCCCAACGAAGAGATCCAGGGCATTATAGAGCTTACCACGGCCTCTTCTCAGGGGAAACCCAAGCCGGCCATACAATTTGAAAAAGGCGAAAGCGTAAGGATAATAGAAGGGCCTTTCAGGCATTTCCTTGGAGTGGTGGAGGATGTCAACGATACGAAATCAAAAGTCAAGGTGATGGTTACGGTTTTTGACAGGCCTACTCCCGTAGAGCTGGATTTTCTTCAGGTTGAAAAATTATAGAATGTAAAAAACAGGAGGGCAAAAGAGATCTTTTGCGTAATTATATATGGCTAAAGTAAAACAGATAAAAACACAGATAAAACTGCAGATCCCCGCCGCGGGCGCGACGCCCGCTCCCCCCGTGGGTCCGGCGCTGGGCCAGCACGGAGTGAATATCATGGATTTCTGCAAGCAGTTCAACGAGAGGACGAAGAAGCTTGAAGCGGGCATACCTATTCCCGTTGTGATAACGGTTTTTGACGACCGCACTTTTACTTTTATCACGAAGATGCCGCCCATGGCTTCTCTGATAAAAAAGGCGGCGGGATTGGCCAAGGCCTCCGGCGAGCCGAATAAGACCAAAGTCGGAAAAATAACCATTCAGCAGGCCGAGGATATTGCGCGCCAGAAAATGCCGGATCTCAATACCAAAGATGTTAAATCCGCCGTGGAAATGGTGAAGGGCACTGCCAGAAGCATGGGCATAGACGTCGGTTAATCTTTATAATCAGGAAGGTGTGCGCGATGGGAAAACGAATTGAAACCGTAAGAAAAACTTTTAACGCCGAAAAGGCATATGCGATCGAAGAAGCGGTCGCGATAGTAAAAAAGAACGCGGGCGCCAAATTCGACGAGTCTATTGAAATGCACATAAGGCTCGGCGTGGACACGAAGCAGTCCGACCAGCAGGTGAGGACTACCGTTCTTCTGCCGAACGGCACCGGAAAATCCAAGAAAGTCACGGTGATAGCTAAAGGGGAAAAGCAGAAAGAAGCCCAGTCCGCGGGCGCGGATCAGGTGGGCGGGGCGGATATAATTGAAATGATAGCGAAGGGCGCGATAGATTTTGACGTGCTTATCGCTACTCCGGATATGATGAAGGATGTTACGAAGCTGGGCAAGATTTTAGGGCCGCGCGGACTTATGCCTAATCCCAAAAGCGGCACCGTAACTTTCGACCTTGCCACCGCGGTGAAGGAAATTAAGGCGGGAAGAGTGGAGTTTAAGGCGGATGCGTCCGGGATAGTGCATCTCGCCATAGGGAAAGCGTCTTTTTCGGAAAGCGCTATTGCGGCCAATGCAAGGACCGTTCTTGAGGCCATAGTGCGCGCAAAGCCGTCCTCGTCCAAGGGAATTTATCTGCGTTCTATTTTCATAAGTTCCACCATGGGACCGAGCGTTGAGATAGATGCCCCAAATAAACCTTAAAAGCAGTGACACATTCGACTCCGCTCAGTGTTACCCTGAGTGTAATCGAAGGGGTGAGTTTGGGACGCCAGCCAAAAATATTAAAGAAATGGAGAAGATCGTATGCTTACACTAGCTCTTGTAATAAGCGTGTTGTCGCTTGGTTTCGCCGGATGGCTTGCTTATGATGTCTTAAGAAGAGACATCGGCACTCCGGATATGCAGAAGATTTCCGATGCCATCAAGCAGGGCGCCGAGGCTTTTCTTAAGCGCCAGTATGCCACAATAGGCGTGCTTTCGGTGGTCGTCGCCGTGGGCATATATTTTCTTTATTTATTCTGGAAGGGCGATTCCGCGATGGGACTTGAGACCGCTCTTTCTTTTATGCTCGGCGCCGTATGCTCGGCCGGAGCCGGTTTTATAGGGATGTATATTTCCATAAGGAGCAATATACGCACTGCCTCTGCGGCCAGACGTTCCACCTTTGAGGCGCTTACGGTGGCTTTGCGAGGCGGAGCGGTTTCAGGCATAACCGTGGTGGCCATGAGCCTTCTAGGTGTCGGCGGGCTTTTTCTGATTTTCGGGGGAGGAGATCCCGAGATGGTCAAGGATGTGCCTCTTAAAATCGTGGGTTTCGGTTTCGGCGCTTCGTTTGTGGCTTTGTTTGCCCAGCTTGGAGGAGGAATATACACAAAGGCCGCGGACGTAGGGGCTGATCTGGTTGGGAAAGTGGAGGCCGGCATTCCCGAGGATGATCCCAGAAATCCGGCGGTTATAGCGGATCTTGTGGGAGACAATGTCGGAGACTGCGCGGGCCGCGGAGCCGATTTATTTGAATCTACCGCGGCGGAAAATATAGGCGCCATGATACTCGGAGTCGGGCTGTATCCGATATTCGGCGTAAACGGAATAATTTTTCCGCTGGTGGCGCGCTCTTTCGGCCTTATAGCTTCGATCGTCGGTATTTTTGCGGCAAAGGCTCCGGAAGACGCGGATCCGATGACTGCGCTTAACAGGGGTTATCTTGTCACTTCTGTTCTGGCGATGGTGGGTTTTTACATAGCCGTGCATCAGCTTCTTGACAATAATATGTGGCTTTTCCTTGCTGGAATAATAGGGATAGTCACAAGCTATCTTTTTGTTTTTATAACCCAGTATTACACCGAATACGCTTACAGGCCCGTCAAATCAATAGCGGAAGCTTCGCAGACGGGCCCCGCAACCACGATAATAGCGGGTTTTTCGGTCGCCCTTGAGTGCACGGCGGCTCCCGTTGTAGTCATATCGGCGGCGCTTATCGGAGCTTATTACTGCGGCGTAAAAGGTCTGGAGGGCACGGTCGCTTCTTCGGTCGCCGCCGGGCTTTACGGCACGGCAATAGCCACAATGGGCATGCTTGCCACCTGCGCCTATATACTGGCGATGGATACTTTCGGTCCGATAACCGACAATGCCGGAGGGATAGTGGAAATGAGCCGCCAGCCTGAAGATGTAAGGAAAAAGACGGACAGGCTTGACGCGGTGGGCAATACGACGAAAGCTCTTACAAAGGGCTATGCCATAGGCTCCGCCGCCCTTGCCGCGTTTCTGCTTTTTTCCGCGTATCTTGACGAAGTATCTATTCTTATCGGAGCTCCGTTTCATTCTGTAGATATAGCCAAGATAGAGGTATTTGTCGGAGGGCTTCTCGGGGGCATGCTTGTGTTCCTCTTCAGCTCTTTGGCGGTGCGCGCGGTGGGAAAGGCGGCGTATTACATAATAAACGATGTCCGCGCCCAATTTAAGGAAAAGCCCGGAATACTCAAAGGCACGGAGAGTCCCGATTACGGCAGATGCGTTGATATAGTGACAAAAGGCGCTCTCAGGGAGATGATTGCTCCCGGCCTGCTTGCCGTGGGCATGCCGATTTTAGTGGGGGTAATTTTCAAGTCTTTCGGATTAGGGGCGGAAACTGTCGCGTCATTTCTTATGGTAGGCACTATCACCGGAATTCTTATGGCCACATTTATGAACAACGGCGGAGGCGCCTGGGATAATGCTAAAAAATACATTGAAACAGGCGTGTATGGAGGCAAAGGTTCCTTCGCGCATAAAGCGGCGGTTGTGGGAGATACGGTGGGAGATCCTCTTAAGGATACCGCCGGTCCGTCACTTCATGTGCTGATAAAGCTTCTTTCGACTATAACACTGGTGATGGCTCCGCTGTTTATATAACATCCGTATTTCTGTAATAAAAATGCCCGTTTTGTTCAACGGGCATTTTTATTGAGAAATTCTTGCCGCTTCGAGTTGCGCGCTGGCGCCAAACCTGAACCGGAATTGCCCTTCCGCCGCGTAGGAAACCCTTCTGTGGCCTCTCCATCCGCTATGCGGCTCCAGAGCAACTCCGCTTCAGGTCATTCGCTGATTTGCCTGCTATATTGAAAAAAATCCGGAATAATTGCAAAAGAACCGCTATTTTAGCGGCGTGAAGGATTTGAATATTTTTTCGAAGTCTTTCAGGTATTTTTTATAGGCTGAAACGGGCGCGGTGTAATGCAGGACATAAAAACCGGTTTTTGCGGATATTACGGCGAGTTTTTCTTTTATCAGTATTTTCTCCGCCGCCGGACTTTCCGGGTTTTTATAGGTAAAAGACCGGCGTTCTATTGTGCGCATGCTTCTGTTTTGAAATTTACCTTTTTTGACCGAGTATCTCTCGTCTTTGCCCGGCAAAAGGCCGGTTGAATTCCGTATGACGAAATCATCTTCGCTTTTGCAAAAAGTGTTTTCGGAAGAATAAAAATCGAGGAACACAGCAACGGGCATTTGATAGTTTTCCGGCCCGGTAAGTTCCAGCCCGTAGATTTTTTCTATTTCCTGAGCTTGGTCGGTTTTATATTTTTTTAACTTCCAGTTGTCGGGAACGCAGTATTTAAAGTAACTGCCTTCCGTCTCGTATTTTTTGCATTTTACCGCGGCATGCCCCGCTTGCGCGGATAAAACGGAAACGATTAAAAAAAATATAACGGATTTTGTCGGCAATTTCATAGGTTTAACCTCCAGTTGCGGTTTCATTTACGGCGCGGGCACCGGCGCTGCAAACGTCTGTTTGATTGTTTCGCCGGAGTTTAAAGACGCCATGTTTTCCTGCGCCCGCTTTTGCGCCTCTGTAAAGTATGTTTTAAATCCGGCTTCCTTGTCAAAAAAATCTTCCTTAATTTTTGCGAGAATAGAAGGTTTTATTCCGGAGACCGCTTTTTTAAATTCTTTCAGCGTCAATCCGGCAAGGCTTTGCATATCAAGCCCCGTCTCTTCCAGATTTTTTAATCCGCCTGCCGGCAAGGCTTGGCGTTTTTGAAGTTCTTCGGCTACAACAGTAAGGATAGAAGAGCGAGCAAAATCAAATGACGGAACTCCGGAATACTGCCATCTGGTTGTTTCTTTAAATTTTGAATACGGCAGTTCGCGCGCGTTTTGCGCCATTTTGACGCTGTTGTCGACATAAGGCATGATCTCGCGCAGTTCCTGAGCCATAAGCCTGAATTCCCCGTCGTTTTGCGTTTTTTCAAGAACATAGGCGGCCTGCAGATAGTTCGCCTCCGTTTCCTTTTCCTGAACATAAGGGAAATACACGCCCCTGGATTTCGCCCATGACGACTGTATGTAATGGGCTGTTTCATGCATAAAAACAGGGGCCAGAAACCGCGCAAGGTTTTTCACGGGTTCGCTTCCGCCGTTTAAGAGATTTTCGGTTTTATATTTATTTATGCGCAGGAATTGCTGTATGAGATTCGTGTCCAGCTTTATGCTGTCCGATGACGGCTCAAATTTTCCATAGCATCCGGAACAGGTTTCTATTTTAAGATTAAGAGCGTTTTTTGAATAAAAATCCAGAACGGTTTTCCCCGCCTGCGTTAAGCTTATTTCCTTAAGAAGCGCGGTTTTCAGCATGTCCGCTATGACGGGATAATCCCGGCTGTTGAAAGTTTCCGCCGGCCTGGACATCCTTGCCGAATCCAGTTTCGCTCCGAGCCGCGCCGGGAACAGAGCGGGGGTATTGTCATATAATTTGCCGGCAAGATACACCTGCTGTTCAAGCGGAAGGCTGCCGGCGTCGCTAAGCCTGGATTTTATTTCCGGTATTTTTTCCGTTAATTCAAGGAGAAGTCTTGCCTGTCCGGCATGCCGGGCCATTTTGTTTGAGCCCGCCGCATCCAGATTCTTCCACATCTGCAGGGCTTCGAAATTTTTCACATCTTCGCTTGTGTTTAAACGGAGGCGGTTATCCAGATAGTCGGACAGATGCGCCCGCGCCAGTTGGGCTGATACGGATTTTCTTTCTCTGATATTGAGTTTTTTCCATGCTTTTATATATTTTTCGGTTTTTTTGATTTGTTCTTTCTCCGGAATATCATCCCAGTCTACGCTCTGCATTTCATCCATATGGCAGTATTTGAGCCACATGGTTTTTTCATCGCCGCCAAGCGATTCCCATTCGCGCATGGCTAATTTTATCGCGGCTGTTTTTTGCGGCGTATAAGCGGGCCTGTATTTTGCCGTCCATAAAAGCAGTTTTTCCGGCTCAGGGCCGAGCCCCATGCCGGATAGCGCAGAGCCGGTGTCCGTGCGCATGGCCAGAGCGCCGCCTAGTTCGCGCCATTTTTCATTTCCGCTGTAATCGTCAAGAAGCAAGGCAAGTTCCGCCAGCGCATGGGCATTGCCCGCAAGAAGAGATGCAAGAGCGGCTGAATGTTCATTAAGACTTGCCATGAATGCGGTGTCATTGAGGAATTTCTCCGCCGCCGCGGGGTCAAGGCCGGTTATCCCCGCTTTATATTCATCCAGAAGCCTGCCGTCCTGCTCCGAAAATCCGCAGGATGCCGGCGGCATATACTGCGCCAAAATCAGGCACGCTATGAAAAAAGCATCTTTTATCTGTTTTCGTATAGATGGTTTCATGTTTACCACCGTATTTTGTAATCAGGGTCAAGCAGCCACTTTATAAAATCATCCCAGTAAGAGGCTTCCGCAAAAGACAGTTCGTCATAGCTGGGATCGTATATCATGGCCGGCATATATACGGCCAATCCGTAAGCGTCCGCAAAACCGTTTTCTTTTCCCGTGGTTTTATTGGCGGTAATAAGCTCATTCTTCATAAAATTAAGCAATTTTCCGCTTTCCGCATAAAGCGGGCTGTCTTTTGCGGCGGATTTGGCGGCAAGTTCCACAAAATGATAAAGATCTTTAGATTCTCTTTCGCGCCACGGCTTGCTGTTCGGAAATCCAAAGGCAAGTTCGGCCGCCGCTTTTATTTTTTGGCTGTTTCCGGATGAATAAGCTTCTTTTATCCAGGCGTTGAGTTTCCGGATAAAATCCGGCAATGCGGATGTCTGCACGGCTGAGAACGCGGAGCCCTTTGCATAAAGGGTTTCGGGCGGGAATGCGCTGTAATAAGCGTAAAAAGTTTTAATCAGATTTCCGGCTGTTTCCTTTGTGGATTTTTTAGACAGCGAGTTAATTGCGTTTAGAAGCCCGGTATAATGAAATCCGTTCGAGGGCATGAGTTCTTCCGAGGCTGTTATGAAATCGGCGTAATCCTTCAATTCATAAGCTACTTCCGCCGTCTGCATGAGGCAGGCGTCAAAGACGAGTATGTCTATTTTTGCGCCTATAGCGGATAGCGCCGTCCGCAGCTGGCTGTTGCGTATAAAATTGCGGGTGTAGTAGTCATAGGATGTTCCGAGTTCGGCTCCGGAGTTGTCATTGCCCCCGTAGTCTATTCTGCCGGTGCCGTGGCCCGAGATTATAAGCATATAACGCTTTGCCGGAAATCCGGAAATAGTTTCTTTTGCAAAATCCCTTAGCTGTTTCCAGCTTCCGGTGTCGGAATACCGGACTGTTTGCCGCGATATTTTTCCGTTTTGTATCGCAATGCGCGCGGAGTTTCCCGTTTCTTTTTTTGAACCGTATTCCGTTACAATATTTATATTGTCCGAATATTTTTGCGCGCCGTATATCTCTTTGATGTCCTGCCTCAGATAGGGCGAAAGGTCGTTTCTGCCGCTTATGAATATCATTACGGTCCAGTCTTTCTGCTGTCCGCCGGCTTCTTTTGAAATACCCGCTTTTGCGTCAAGGACCGGAGGGGGCGCGGGAAGGGATTGCGCGGAAGAGCCTATCGTATTGATAATTCCCGCCGTGGTTTTGTCTCGGGGCGCGTCAAAAGATATTTCCTGAGAAAATGCGCCCGAGACGGTGAAAAGAATAAGAGTAAATAACAAGGAGTTCATATGATTCCCCAATATAAGTCTAAGGCATGGATTTCATTCAAGCATGGGTAAATCGGCCTATTGCCGGATAGGTCTTTAGGGCGGCGAGGGTTATTCAGATTTGTAGGATTTTT
The DNA here is from genome assembly GCA_964520045.1 of uncultured Elusimicrobiales bacterium. GTDB lineage: Bacteria > Elusimicrobiota > Elusimicrobia > Elusimicrobiales > CAZFMJ01 > CAZFMJ01. The sequence goes on from CAZFMJ010000046.1 coordinate 8,677, forward strand.
TTCCGGAAGCGAGCCATGTAAGGTAGGAGTGCATGAATTGGTCAAGGTCTCCGTCCATTACTCCCTGCACGTCGGAGGTTTCAAGGCCCGTGCGCATGTCTTTTACCATTTGGTAAGGCATGAACACATATGACCGTATCTGGTGTCCCCATGCTATGTCGCCTTTCTCGTCGTAGTGGCGTTCGAGCTCTCCGCGTTTTTTGTCCATCTCTATTTCATAGAGCCTGGCTTTGAGCATCTTCATGGCGGTCATGCGGTTTTGGTGCTGGGAACGTTCTATCTGGCACTGCACTACGATGCCGGTCGGAATATGTTTGATGCGTATCGCGGTTTCAACTTTATTGACATTTTGTCCGCCCGCCCCTCCCGAGCGGAAGGTGTCTGTTTCAAGGTCTTTGTCTTCCACTTTTATGTCTATTTCTTCTTCTATGTCGGGCAGGACGTCGCAGGACGCGAAGGAGGTATGCCTGCGTTTATTCGCGTCAAAAGGGGATATCCTTACCAGCCTGTGCACGCCTATCTCGCTTTTAAGATAGCCGTAGGCGTATCTTCCTTCCACAAAGACCGTGATATTTCTTATTCCCGCTTCCTCTCCCGGCAGTATGTCCGTGGTAGAGAAGGCGAAGCCGTGTTTATCCGCCCATCTGTTGAACATCCTGAGAAGCATTTGCGCCCAGTCGCAGGCTTCGGTTCCGCCTGCCCCCGCATGCACGCTTAATATGGCGTTGTTTTTGTCAAGCTCTCCTGAAAGCTTTAGTTCAAAATCAATGTCCTTAAGCTTGGCTTCCAAATCCGAGATCTTGGCGTCTATTTCCTCAAGTTCGTTCGAGTCTCCCGCGTCTTTGGCAAGCTCATAGTGCGTTTTCGCGTCTTCAAGTCCGGCCTGAGCCTGTTCCCAGCGCTCTATATCCCTTTTCAGGTCGCTTAACTCTTTCAGCTGGCTTTGCGCCGAATTCGTGTCCGCCCAGAAATCCGAAGCCGACGCTTTTGTCTCTTTCTGCCGGATGAGCTCTTTCTTTTTATCAACTCCAAGAAGCGCGGTTATTCCGGTTAATGTTTTTTCCAGCTCCGCGATTTTATTCGCTATATCTTTGAATTCAATATGTTTCATATGAAGCCCGCCCAGCCGTCCAGCTTGCGGGTAATCTTCCGCATAATAAGGGTTATGAGATTAGGAGAATGCAGGAGAAATACTAAAAATAATTTATTTTCCGTCTTTCATTTACCTTCTACCATCTCCCGTTTACCGTCTTCCATCCCCTCATATTATATAACTTATGCAGGGATTTGAATGTCTGGGCGTGGATCCTTATCGTGTCGCCCGGATTGAGCGCATATCCTCCGGCCAGGACTACGGCTATGGGAATGGAGCGTTTTCGGCATTCGGAAAAAACCGTTTCGTCGCGTTTTTTTAATTCGTCAAAAGTTAATTTAAGCCCTCCCAGCAAATCGTGTTCATAGCAGTCGGCTCCCGCCGCGTAAACCGCAAGCCCGGGCTTATGCGCGTTAAGTATTTCCGGCAGGTGTTTTAGGAGAAGAGCAAGATATTCTCCTCCGCCTGTTCCCTTTTTAAGCTCAATATCAAGAGAGCTTTTTTCTTTTTTCTCCGGATAAATGTCTTTCTGATGCATTGAAAAAGTGAATACTTCATGCGAGTTTCTGAAAATCGACGCGGTGCCGTTTCCCTGATGCGCGTCTAAATCAATTACAACGGCGCGCTTTATCCCGCCGGTTTTCTGCTGTTTGCGTATTCCTATCGCTATGTCATTGAGCAGGCAAAAACCTTCTCCATGGCCGGCGAAGGCATGATGCGCGCCTCCTCCCGCATGAAAACAGGCTCCGTATTTAAGGGCTGTTTCACATGCTTTTATCGTGCCTCCCGCAGCCAGAAGATGCGCCTCCATTATTTTTTTTGAACACGGGATCTGCGACCTTGAGATATCCTCCGGAGTCAATCGGCGGTTTATTATTTTATCGGCCCACTGCGCGGTATGGACAAGCAGTAGGTCGTTTATGGAAGGCAAAGAAGGCTCTAATATATCCTTTTCCTTTATAATGCCTTCTTTTACAAGCATTCGCGCTGTTTTAAAGAATTTATCGGAATGGAAAACATGGTTCCCTAGCTTTACGGTGTATTTCCGGCTTGTTATGATGCGCAGGTTTTTCATATTTCCTGATTTCAGGCAAAAAAAACACCCGGTTGCCGTCCCGGGTGTTTTTTTGAAAGTATTGTCAGTGCGCCAGAATGGTCATGCTGAAAATGTTGCGTTCGTCAAAAGGGCCGTCTCCGCAGAAATTCAACGCTTTGACCGCGAACTGCGTGTTTCCGGGCGCGATGGTTTCAAAGTTGTATATAAGGCGCACTCCGCCGTTTTCCGCGTAATGCGAAGTCAGCCGCAGGACCTTTTCGTCAAATGACGGATATATGCTGTTCGCCCACAGATCTTTGCCCACCCAAAGCGTAAGTTTCTGGCCTACGGGAAAATCTCTTACCGTTCCGTTGTCGGCCGGAGTAAGAGCGATCGGCGCTTCGGGCTGGGGAGGGACGGGCGCCGGCGGAACCGGTTCGCATTGAACGTTTATCCGCACTTTGTAAACCGTGCGCACATTGCCTGTCATGGCGTCCGGAAAAAAATCAGGCTCAAGGGCGGCGAGTTCGGTCTCTCCGCAGCGCATGACCCTGAAATTATAAACCATCACGCTGTATGTCGTGAGGTCGCGGTAGCGGGACGTAGGCTTGAGCATATCTTCATCTGTGGACGGATAAGAGCCTGAAGTGCTGCATGTCCTTCCCATTTCAAAAGCGATGGTTTGGCCAAGCCCTACGGTAACTGTTTTGCCGTCAAAGCTTTCGTTTATTACCACGGGAACATCGGGGTTTGGAATTTCCGCAAATGACGCCGGCGCGCCTATCGCGCATAAAATAATCCATATCGTTAGTTGTTTCATTTAACTGCCTCCATTACCTGAAAGTTTCAGTTGCCCCCCACCCTCCTCCTACGCCTCGCCAATGGCGGGCTACGGAGAGACAGGCATCCCCCCCCCGCAGACTGCGCGGGACTGCGAGTCATGGAACTTTTCAATAGACTCGTCTGCCCCTCGAGGGGGGAGGATAAAGGAGGGGGTGAATATAAGAAATCTGTATTCCCATAACGACAGCAGCTTACATAGGTGCAGCTTTCGGGTTATTGTCTTATATTTTAATTTAAATGCGCCGGTTTTAATAGAGTCTTTGGTCCTAAGCCGGATATGGGCCTTAAGTCCCTCCTTTAACTTTGCCTTTTTATTATAATTGAGAAATGCCAGACTACGGCAGGACGATCCGATACTGGGACAATGTTTTTGCCGAAGGTAAGGCAAAAATAAAAGAACCGCTATATCCGGAGGAAGTTGAAGAGGGGCTTTTGTGGCTGTGCGCCGGGGCGGAAAGCGCGGTGGATTTCGGATGCGACAGCGGAAGGGCGCTGTTCCGCTGTCTGGAGAGAGGGGGGAAAAGCGGCGTCGGCATAGATATCTCCCGCAACGCCGTTTCTCTGGCTGAAAACGCCGCAAAAGACAACGGCTTGGCGGACAGATGCGAATTTATCCATGGAGATGTTTCTGTCTTAAAATCCCTGCCGGCCTGCGCTTTTGACGGCGCGCTTTTTCTGAATGTAATCGACAACATGCCGCCTGATGACGCCCGCCGCGCGCTGACTGAAATAAAACGGCTGGTAAAGCCGGAAGGCAGAATACTGCTGAAAATTAACGATCATTACGATCCTTCGTATCTTGTCAAGAGCAGGGGATACAGATTAATCTCAAGCGGTAATTTTTATCAGAAACCGGCCGGGCTCTATTTGTGGAATCTGAGCGATGATGAAGTCCGCGGACTGTTGGAGCCGGAACTTGAGATTAAGCGGTTTGTCCGAGTAAAGTTTGACGAACGGGAAATTGTGAACAGATTTTACCGCCTTCGCAGAAATCATTTCTCAACGAAATAAAATGGGCGGAAATTGACCTTGAAAAAATTGCAGTTTCGGCGGTAAAATATTATACTTTTAAAAACCGATATGGGAATTCTTGAATATGCTTTGATGACGGCCGGCAGTCTGCTTTCAATCATAAATCCGCTGGCTGCGGTGCCCGCTTTTCTCGCGATGACGCCGAACGATACGGTAAAAGAGAGACTGCGCATGGCGCGCACTGCGTGTTTAACCTGCGCATTTGTGCTTATCGCGTTTTCCAGCGTGGGAACTCATTTATTTAAACTTTTCGGCATAACCCTGCCGTCATTTCAGATGGCGGGCGGGCTGATACTGCTTCTTATCGCTCTTGATAATCTTCGGGCAAAACGTTCGGCTGTGCACGAGACGGAAGAGGAAAGGGCCGAGGGAACCTCAAAGCAGGACGTATCGATAACCCCGCTTGCCATACCGATGCTTTCAGGGCCGGGCGCGATAACAACGGCGATATTGCTTGAGTCAAAGGCATCCGGCCTTCCGCATTATCTGATCCTCTATACAATGTTTATCGCAGTTTCTGCGGTATGCTATCTGGTGTTTCATATTGCGGTAAAACGCGCCGACCGCATAAGCCCCATAGCCATGAATATCGTTACCAGAATTATGGGGCTGATACTCGCGGCCACGGCGATGGAATTTATCCTGAGCGCGGCCAAAACGGCATTCGGCGTCCATTAATCCTGATTCCGTAGTTTCACAATTTCAAAAATGAAACATTTATCGCGTAAGCCCGCGGTTTATCTGCTAGACGGATCAAATATGGTCAGAAGCAGTCTGCTGGCTTTTTTGGAAGATGAAGACCGCGCCGCCCAAGATTTTGTCGTTTGGCTTTGCGATGACGTCTTAAAAACCTCCGCGTTTAAGTCCTCCTTTTTCAGGGTGTTTTTTGACGGCTCATACCGCAGTATGGGAAGGCATGTTTCGGCGCGGTTCGCGCTTTATTTTTCTGAAGGCGAAAAAGCCGACAAACTGCTTCTGGAGCAGGCGGTATATCTTAAGTCGGAGAATATAAGGACTATTCTGGTTACTTCAGATAGGAGGCTTCTGGATCAGGCCAAAGAAGAGGGGATTAAATGCATGTGGTGCGACGAGTTTTTGTCTATTTGCAGGGCCGCCCATCGGAATGACGCCGGCGAAAAGGCGGTTTAGCACAGCACGGGAAAGTGAATGTATTATTTGGTAAGATTTATATTGAGAAGTAAGCATAAGGAGGTTTTATTATGGGAACGGTAAAGAGAATATTTTTGTTCGCGGCGGTAAATATACTGATACTTATCACCCTTTCGTTTACGCTTAACATTTTGGGCGTAAGACCGTACTTAAACGCCAACGGCATAGATTACCAAGCCCTGATGGTATTCTGCCTTGTATGGGGCATGGGCGGGGCTTTTATATCGCTCGCTCTTTCCCGCGTAATGGCCAAGTGGATGATGGGTGTAAAAGTGATAGATGCCGGAGTCTCCGACCCGAACCTTGCATGGCTGGTGGAAACCGCGCATAATCTGGCCAGAGCGGCCAATCTTCCCAAAATGCCGGAGGTCGGGTATTATCCCAGTCCCGAAGTGAATGCTTTTGCAACGGGGCCGACTAAAGGCCGCGCTCTTGTGGCCGTGTCCGCGGGCCTGCTTGAGACGATGGATAAGAGCCAGATAGAAGGGGTCTTGGGGCATGAAATAGCCCATATCTCCAACGGCGATATGGTCACAATGACGCTTTTGCAGGGCGTGATAAACGCTTTTGTTATGTTTCTGGCCAGAGTGATCGCGTTTTTTATTGTCCGCGGCGATTCAAGAGACAAAGAAGGCAGTCCGATGACGCGCTGGCTTGTGACCATGGCCCTTGAAATCGTGCTGAGCATTCTGGGAACCGTTCTGGTGGCGTTTTTTTCAAGAAAAAGGGAATTCCGCGCCGACGCGGGGGGAGCGAAGTTCGCGGGACGGGAGAAAATGATAACGGCGCTGGAAGGGCTCAAAAAGAATGTTCAATATGCCGATCTCACCCGCAATGCGTCCATGGCCACGCTTAAAATATCGGGCAGACCCAGAAGCTCTTTTTCGGCGCTGTTCGCCACCCATCCGCCTTTGGATGAGCGCATAGAACGGCTGAAAATGAGCGTCCCGCAAAATTAACGAAGAGAGACGAGTTTTCAGTATTTAAGTAAAAGTTGATATAATTCCTATTGAATTGCCGAGGTAGCTCAATGGTAGAGCAACGGTTTTGTAAACGCTCCTGAATATTTTGTCCCTGATTGTCCGGGTTTGTTCCCCGTCGTAAAATCAAAAAATCACTTTTTAGGAGCTTGCCGGTTTTTGTCCATTTTGGACACCGGATGGACACCTATATGGACACCAAATTTATTCAGAGGAATGCTTACTCAAGGTATGTCTTGAGATGCCATAGCATGTAAAGCGGGATGTTTTTTATTTCCTTTCCGCTCACATTCTCAAGAGACGTTTTAACGGAAATTTCCGGCGCGTATTTTTTTCTGTATTCAGCCAGACTGCGCGCTCTGTTGCGTCCCGCCTTTACTTCAATGGGAACTATCCGCGCGGAAGACTGTATAATAAAATCAACCTCGGCCGTGTTGTTGGATTTCCAGTAAAACGGCGGATCAAAATCCGCGTTAAGCAATTCGGTAAGCGCGAAATTTTCAGTCAGCGCTCCCTTAAATTCCCTGTAAAGCCCCGCGGCCTGAGAAACGGCTTCAGCCGGAAGGCCGGCCATTTTCCGCAGCAATCCCACATCCGGCGCGTAGAGTTTAAAATACGACGGATCGGCGTAGGCTGAAAGCGGGATAAAAGGCTTTTCTATTTTTATGACCTTATAAACCATCCCCGCTGAAATAAGCCATTCAAGCGCGTCTTCAAGATCCTTTGCTCTGGCGCCTGATTTGGCATGCCCAAAAATAAATTTCCCGCTTTCCCTGGCTAATTGGTTCGGGATGGACTTCCAGATAAGGTTCAGCTTGGGGATATCTGTCGCAGGCGCGTGCTTGGCAAAATCCAACTCATAAGAATCAAGGATTTTTTTCTGCACCGCCTCAACCGCGGAGATGTCTTTTGTTTCAAGCCATTTCGCTGCCGCCTCCGGCATGCCGCCCACCATACAATAATTATTAAACAGATCCGTCAGCCTGCCGGTAAATATTTCAGGAATCTCTTTGACGCGGTCAAGTCCATTCAAAAGCCCAAGCATCTCTTCTTCCCCGTTTGCCATTGCGAATTCATAAAAACTCAGCGGCCGCAGTGAACATAGGTCAACTTTTCCAACAGGGAAAGACAGTGGCTTTGATAAGGCAATTCCCAGCAAAGAGCCCGCGCAGACTATATGGTATTGAGGGGCATTTTCATAAAAATACTTCAGCGCTGTAAGCGCGCGGTTGCAGAACTGTATTTCGTCAAAAATTATCAGGGTTTCACCGGGCGCTATGGGTTTGTGACGGGAGACGCCTAGCTCAATAATAATTCTTTGCGGATCCAGATCGCGGTCAAAACACTTTTGCAGGAGCTCATTGCCCTCAAAATTAAAATAAGCCGTATCGGAGTAAGCCTGTCTGCCGAATTCTTTGAGTAAATAGGTTTTGCCGGACTGCCGTACCCCTTTCAACAGCAATGGCTTGCGGTCTTTTCCTTCTTTCCACTTATAAAGTTCTTTTGTAAAAGTTCTGTTCATGGAAGAACTATATCAATTATTAAAAATGCAGTCAATATTGCATTTTTGATATATAAAACGCAGGCATGCGTGCTTTTATCTGAGAAACCTATCCAAACGTTTTCCCGCTGTTTTAAAGCGCTTGCTGTGCCGCGTCGCCCATTTCGGACGCCAATTCAACTGTAGGAATCTATAAAAAATGCTAAAATTTTCTTGCCTGTAAAATGTTTTGTCGAATGTTATAAAACTGGACGATCTTTTTACCACGCAGGAGACATGTTAATTACTTGGAATTACCCGCCAGTCTCTTTACGCGTGGATTGAGAACGCCAGATAAGGCCATGGCGAAAACTCAGCGGCGGGCGCGCATGGTTTTTTCTAAAAAACGAAGTCCGCAAAGTAAAAGGCACTTGAATTTTTTCTAAAGCCCAGCCATAAAACTAAAGAGGAAACTAAAGAAAGAGGGAGCGCTTAAACGCATCGGCCACGACAAAGGCGGTCACTGGGAGGTGTTGAAGTAATGCCGGGCCTTAATGAATCGGATACCAGAGCAAAATTGATTGATTCCGCCATCGCCGGCAAAAGGCGATATTGACGGGGACGGCGAACTCACCGTGCTGGACATGAATTGTATTATTAAGAATTTCCACTATTGAAAACAAAACCTAATTGTTTTAGTAGGAAAATATTGGACTCTGAAGATGAGTGTGGAATTAGTTGCTATCGGATAAAATGCGAGGGAAACATTTTTATGGTTAAGATTTAAGATATACTGCGTCAGGAAGAATCCGAAACGCTGGAGTTCAAGGAATCATTCGGACGGGAAGCTATTGAGACGATTTGCGCTTTCGCCAATACAAAAGGCGGGACTTTACTTATCGGCGTAGATGATAACGGCGCTGTGATGGGAGTTGCTTCAACAAAGAATGCTCTTAAGAGCTGGGCAAATCAAATTTCCCAAGTAACAGGCGGTCTTCATCCTTCAATTGAAGTGGTTGCGGTTAAAGGCAAAAATGTGGTTGCGATGCAGGTGGACGAGGTCCGCATCAAGCCGGTTATGTGCTACGGCCGGGCATTCATACGCTCCGGCTCCACAACCCGGCAGATGACCCTTGAGGAAATTACCCGCTGTGTGTTGACAAACGCGGGAGTAACGTGGGATGCATTACCCGAAGTCCGCGCAAATTTATCCGATATAGCTATAACTAAGGTCAAAGCCTTCATGGAGGCGGCTAAGCGGGAGAAACGACGTTCCATTCCCGCTGGAACTTCTCCGACTGAATTGCTGGAAAAATTAGAGCTTGTGAAGAAGGGAAAACCTACTCGGGCGGCAATACTGCTTTTCGGTAAAAATCCGCAGAAGTTTTACAGTCAGGCCATGCTTAAAATCGGCCGGTTCAGGGGCGAAACTCTTATTGTGGATGACCGCCGTATCGACGGAACGCTGTTTGACCAGGTGGAAGGCGCTATGGGCTATTTCCGCGAAAAACTGGATACCCGTTTTGAGATGACAGGGCGGCCTCAACGGGATGTTATCTGGGAATATCCGTTGAAAGCATTGCGGGAGGCCGTTATCAATGCCATCTGCCATAGGGATTATATGAGCACGCGGGATACGGAAGTGCGCATCTATGATAAAGAACTTATGGTCTGGAATGATGGCGGTCTGCCTTCTACCATGTCGGTTGAATCACTTCATATGAAGCATCCATCCGTCCCGCGCAATAAGCAAATCGCGGAAATTTTTTATTATGCCGGAATCATTGAAGCGTGGGGGGGCGGAACAAAAATGATCCTCGATGAGTGTGCTTCTGCCGGATTGCCGGAACCTGTTTTTGAGCAAATACAGGGATTCCGAATTGCGTTCCGTAAGGCAACCGTACAAGCACCATATAAGCATCTTACAAGCACCCCCCAAGCACCCCCCAAGTACCCCCCAAGTACCCCCCAAGCAGATAACAAGTTAAAGTTATTGGAATTCTGCTTAGAAGAACCGCGGACCATAAAAGAAATGCTTGTATTTATGCATTTGAGGGATCGGAAAAGTTTTGTGGCTCAGCATCTCAGGCCGCTGCTCAAAAATGGCCGCATTGCCATGATAAATCCGAGTATGCCTAATAGTCCGCATCAGCGGTATATTGCCACCCGCAAAGGCCGTGCTATTAAATAAGTTCTCGTATCTAAATTGCGAATGAAAATATTATATGTTACGGACCTGCATGGGAATACGGCAAAATTCCGGCGGGCTTTTGAAATAGCCGAAAAAAATAAGGTCAAAGCTGTTATAAACGGCGGGGACATGCTTTGTCTGGAAGATGATATCCACCGTACCCAGAGAGAGTTTATCGAAGGTTTTCTTGCCGGTCACTTTGCCGAGTATGAAAAGGCGGGCATTTACCATCTGGGATATTTGGGGAACGATGATCTTGAAATTCATGATGCTTGTTTTGATAAAGTTTGTTCAAAATATTCTCATGCGGTAAATCTGGCTCAGGCAAGGTTTGAACTGGAATCTTTTGAGTTTATCGGAATGAACTGGGTAGCGGATTATCCGTTTCAACTAAAGGACAGATGCCGAAAGGATAATCAAAGCTATGTATTTCAACGGCAGTTTGGTCCCGGACTGTTGTCTACGGAAAAAGGATTTGAGGAGATTCCCGACTGGGTTGCTTATGCTTCAACCCTGCCGACAATTGAAGAAGAATTGAAATTGCTGCCAAAACCTAAAAACCCTGGCAAAGCAATATATGTAATTCATATGCCCCCTGCCGGCATAGGGCTGGATATCTGTCAGGATGGAAGGCAAGTCGGCTCTCAGTCTGTTTTCGGATTCATGGAAAAGACACAGCCTCTTTTGAGCCTGCATGGCCATATTCACGAATCGCCATCACGCAGCGGTGTATGGAATGCCCAAATAGGAAAAACCGTTTGCATTCAGCCGGGACAAGCCGGCGATAATTTCCTGACTTACGTGCTGATAGATTTAAAAAATATGGAAACCGAACGCCTTGAAGAGCAAGTGTGATAATTCTTATGGCAGACAAAGGGATTATTTCCTTCATCACTGCTCCCCCCAATCGTTATTCCGCATCGTTCGAATCGCCCTGTCATCCAATTTCGTAAACATTCGGACACTTAAAAAAATCCTCTGTAGACACCGGATAACCAGGTGCCTACAATTTTCGATGGCAAGGCTACATCGTCGCCAGTAAGCCCCCTTGTAATTCTACCCCTTGACAAATGTATCATTTATGATACAATATAATGGGAGGATATTATGAAAACTATTTCTGCTAATCACGATCTTCTGGGTATTGTTGCAATCGGGAGCATTATCGGGAATCTGGCCCAGGCCAATGAGATGGCCACTGTCAAAAAACAGAGCAACATATTGACCGACATGTACCGCAAATTGGTGGAACATTATAAAATGCTCTATCGTGAGTATGAGGCTTTCCGGCAGGTCAACGAGCAGCTTCGTGTGGAGGTTGTTGCCTTGCGCACCGAAAACAGCACCCTGCTCGGTAAGATTGCCGCAAAGGTACCGTCCAAATGATCACGTATACCTCCCCGCAAAGACGCTTGTTTGATAATTCTGAACGGATTATCGGGATACTCAACCAAGCGTTCAACCCTCAGATTCTTCAAGTCTTGGAGCAGATTACTGCTCTCTCTACCGGTGTGGTCAAACGCCATGGTAGAATTTATGTCCAAACTAAAGAGAGCAAAGGCGGCGTTCTGGCTTGGTCTATAGGCCAGAAGATCCGGGCTGCCCGGGAGAAAAAGAATTTGACTCAAGAAGACCTCTCAAAGTTGACCGGTATTGCACGGGCGAATATCGCCCGGTTTGAAACCGGCCGCCACGCGCCAAAGATAGCAACTGTCCAGCGCGTGGCTCGGGCGCTTGATTTAAAAACAACAGATCTCTTGAAAATGCCGGGCTACGAAAAAACAAGTGGAGATTCGAACTGGATTAACGCTGGCGTGGATGTGTGGTCCAAATCGCTTGAGAGGGAGGACCACAAGCCATGAGTAAGGTTCTGACTGGAGAAGTTTACAATGCGAACTTGGAGCCCGTTCGAGGGTCCGAGCAAGGCAAAGCACGACCGGTTGTCGTCTTTCAGAATCCGGACTTGGCGCGGTTTACATCAACGGCGCTCTGCATCCCTTTAACATCCAGCCTTAAACGTCTCGGCCTGCCTGGCACATGTATCATTAGGCAAGGTGACGGGGGACTTTCGCATGACAGCGTGGCGTTGGCTTTTCAGATGCGGGCACTTGACTCATCGCGCCTCGGCACGCGCATAGGGCAGATATCTTCATCAACGGTGGAAGCCCTGGCTGATGCTGTCATGAACGCGCTGGGAATCATTGTGGAGTAACAGTAACGTCATCATTCTAAACTTTTCGGTCCGAGTTAACCTAGAAATTAATTCTAACACCAGTGCCGATACAAACTTCGCCTTGCCAATTTAAACCGGCAATACCTTAAATCTCCAGATTCTGAAAAGGCGTGAAATTGTCAATATGGCGAGAAAGACCAATCCCGCCGAACTGTGGCGTTATTCCGGTGGTGAGGCTATAACGCCGCCAGTATGCTGCATGCGCGGAGCATTTCGGACACCATTCTTGAGTAATTCGGACACTTAAAAAACCCTCTGTAGACATCGGATAACCAGTTGCCTACAATTCTCCTTTAAACAAGGCGGATTCTATGGCAAGACTGAGGTTATCTATGCGTGCAATAAGAGAAGTTCTTCGTTTGAAATACGAGTGCGGACTGAGCAGACCGTGAATAGCCGCAAGCTGCGGTAACTTACCTTCCACCTAAATTAATCCTGTCCAAAACCCCATCATTTTTCCCTACTGGCAAATAAATCCCGTTATCTTAAAAACGCTCAAAGACACCCAAAGTCACGCGGCGTGACTTTGGTATGACCGAATATTTTTTTGAAACCCCGACGGGAAAAACCTTGCCTTTTTTCCTGAAGTCACGCCGCGTGACTTTGGCGTGACTCGTGCCTCATTTTTTCATTGCCCTGAATTCTCCCATCAGTTAGAATAAAAATACCGGCAGTCAGGCATTAATTTTGGAGGCAGGAAAATGCGGAAAAAAAGTTCAGATTAATCAGGCATGGTAGAATCTTTTTTCGGCGGTCCGCGACCGCTTTATGTAACGAAATAGGGGGGGCGCGCGAATTATAGAGTAGGGGGATCCGTTACAGGTTTAAGCGGGCGACACTATGGATTTGTCGTATATTTTGGGTAAAAAAAGATAAATGGGAACGGCACAACGCATCAAAAATGGCGGTTCCTTAAGCACGAAAAGCGCCAATAGGCACTCGTCTTCAGCGCCCATTCTTACGCAGAGGTATACGCACTTATCAAACAGCCATTTGAAAGCGAATATGGAACTTCTCGATGCCGGATGGACACCTATATGGACACCAAGCAATTTTGAAAATTTCCATGACCCCCGAAAAGTTGATATAATTCCTATTGAATTGCCGAGGTAGCTCAATGGTAGAGCAACGGTTTTGTAAACCGTAGGCTGTGGGTTCAAATCCCATCCTCGGCTGAAAAGTCCCTGGTTGGAAGGCCTGTTCGTCTAGCGGCCCAGGACGCTGCCCTCTCAAGGCAGAGATCACGGGT
>CAZFMJ010000047.1:0-21751 GCA_964520045.1 uncultured Elusimicrobiales bacterium
GCAAAAATGATGACCGGCTCCGAATATCTTTGTATGGCGGGCGGGGGTGCGCTTAATTGCGTAGCAAACGGGAAGCTTTTGCACAGCGGTCTTTTTAAAGACATTTGGATACAACCTGCCGCAGGGGATGCCGGCGGAGCTTTGGGCGCGGCATATTCCGCGCAGTATATCTATTTCGGAAAAGAACGCCGTGCGGATGGTTTTTCCGACAAAATGAAAGGCGCTTTCCTGGGGCCTGAATTTTCAGAGGCGGATATATTGATTATGGCCGGCAAGTATGGGGCGGTATACGAGCATTTTGACAATTTCGATTCCATATGTGAAAAGACTGCAGATTTACTGCAAAGCGGCAATGTCGTAGGCTGGTTTCAGGGCAGAATGGAATGGGGGCCGAGGGCATTGGGAAACAGGAGCATACTTGCGGATGCCAGAAATCCAGAGATGCAGAAAAAGCTTAATCTAAAAATAAAGTTTCGCGAAGGTTTCCGTCCTTTTGCTCCTTCGGTCATTTCTGAGGATACGGGCGACTATTTCGAGCAGGCGTACCGGTCGCCGTACATGCTTTTGATAGCAGACGTTTGCGGGAAACGCAGAAGGGTTTTACCGGAAAATTATCATTCCATGAATTGGCGGGAAAAGCTTTATTATCTGCGGTCGGATATCCCCTCCGTGACGCATATAGATTTTACCGCAAGGCTTCAGACTGTGCACAAGGAAACCAATCCGCGTTATTGGCAGCTTATAAGTAAATTTAAGGATAAAACAGGATACGGCGTCATAGTGAATACCAGTTTTAACGTGCGCGGAGAGCCTATCGTATGCACTCCTGAAGATGCCTACAAATGTTTTATGCGCACGGAGATGGATTATCTTGTCGCAGGGAATTGCTTGTTTGACAAAAAAAGACAGCCGTTGTTTGAGGAGAAAAAAGACTGGCGGCAAATATACGGCCTGGATTAAAAGCGGGAGTTTGATGTGTCCGCGGGGTTGATATCCATGGCTGGGGGGAGGGACAATTCTGAGCGGACTAGCTTTGTTTTCAGCCGTAAAGGCAAAGGATTGATTCGGATATGATAACCTTGTTAAAAGATCTTTGGCGGTTTTTTTGTGAGCGGAAAAAGTGGTGGCTTCTTCCGGTAGTGGTGGCCATGTTGATAATCGGTCTGATGATTATATTTTCCGGGACAGCTATCTCTCCGTTTGTTTATACAGTGTTTTAATGCAGCCGGCGGTGTTTTGTTTGCGCATAATTCAGGCATTATGCGTGCGGAAGAAGAAATATTGACCGGCATGACTTTATGAAGGCTTCTTCGCGTCGTGTATTAATTTTTTTTGCGTAAATTTAAAAATTACCATTAGCTTTTGTGGTTAGCAGCTGCTAATGACCAGAAGCGGTCACTTTAGTGACTGCGCAAGCAGGTTGTTTGACATAAAATCCGCAACTGCCAGACCGATCATATCGTTTGTCTCCGGCAATGGATGACAGATATCATAGAAGAGTCTTTGGTTCCTGTGTTGTCTGAGCAAGGGAAGCAGATCGAGGCAGGCAAAACCATAGGTTCTGCTGATTTTTCCGACCATTTCCTGCGGTGTGTTATTTAAAAAATCCGCATATACCTGATAGGCGACAGGAAAAATTATTACGGCGGTCTTGAATCCTTGTTTTTTCGACAGCCTCTTAAGCCTGGCAAATTCCCCTTCCACTGCGTCCCATGAATCCGGTTCCCATGCCGCGCCCCAGTCGTATTTTGCCAGCGAAGCCAGTTTCAGGAAATCCTGAGGCGATTTGAACCAGTTAAGATTTTGCTGTTCGCTTATCCATCGGAACCGGTCATCTCCCGTCTGTTTGATCCAGGTTATAAACTTTAATTTTTTATAAATGGCATCTGCTAAAATACTGTTCCTTCTGAGCCGGCCTCTGCCTCCGGTTTCTCCGGCAAATCCCCATGGCGGACGGCTGTCATTCATATAAAAGGCTACGATCACGATATCGGGATTTACAGCCAAACCGCGCTCTTCTAGTATATCCAGTTCTTCTTTCAGCCCGATATCGCCCACTCCGGCATTTATTATTTCTATTTTTTTGGTTTTAATTTTTTCATTAAGGTAGTGTTCCGCGCGTTCTACGTATACCTCTTCGGCCTGCAGATAATCGCCCCATGTTATAGAATCTCCCAGCGCCAATATCCGTATTCCGCCGGCATCTTTAACAGCAGGTATCTCCGCATTCCTGAACCCCGAAGAATTTATATTCATTATTATGTCGCGTCGGGAGAGATTATGGTTGCGTATAATTACTTTGGCATTCGGGATGAGCCTTCGTCCTCCATGCGTATATCTGATAAGAAATTCAGGATCGCCGTTTATAAGACCCGCAACCGGTTTGCTGTCCTGTCGGATTATATATGTTTCATGCTTCCGCATGTAAAATTCAAGGCAGACCGCTAAAATTGCAGTCAGCAAGACGAAAACTGCAAATATGCGGCGGTAAGACCGCGCTTTTTTATGTTTGGCCATTTAAATATCCCCTGTTTTTTTGCAGGCGGAATAACGCGCGCTGCATCGATAGGTATATAATATAAAATACTTCTTGCCGCGCACAATGACGTGCAACATGACGGCGTCAACTGAAGACTTCTATTTTGGTTTTATCCTGACCGGCGCCAAGCTGTTCTGAAACTTTTTTAAGTTCGGAAATATGATGATGTAATGCCGCATAGTCGCAATTTTGATACAATCCTTTTTTATAGCGAAATATGGCAAAATTAAAAAAAGCGGTAAAAAAAGAAATCCAAAACGAAATCTTGCCGATAGTTTGGATGACAAAATTTCCTTTAGCTTTTCTCTTCGCCTCATTCCTTGTTATATCCGCTTTTATTTACTATCGCAAGCCTGATTTTGTTTTTGCATGGCAGTATTTCCCGCACATTTTTCCGGATATTATCCCCATTTCCATGCCGGCTTTGACGCGGTTTTTTTATCATACAGCGATAGCTCTATGGCTTATATTTTTAGGTTTTGGTTTTGGCTATGGTCTGCTGCATATTTTTAAATTCAATTTCATTTCCAAATTTGAAGCTTTTGTATTCAGCATGGCTACGGGATGGGGATTTATGGCCGTATTAATGCTTGTCCTTGGCTTATTTAAGCTGTGGTATGTGGGTGTTATAGCCGGACTGCAGACAGTGATTGCAGTTCCTGCGGTTTATGGTTTATATAAATGGCATTTGTTTAAAATCAGCAATGCCGAAACCACAGCGAATAAATATTCGTTATTTGAAATTCTGATGGTCGTTTTTTTTGCCGCTTGTGCCGCAGTTAATATGGTTAATTGTTTTATACCCGACATATTCTATGACGCCTTAATTTATCATTTAGCTCTTCCTGACCTATATCTCATACATCACGGCATTTTTGCTACTCCGCATAATCTCTATTCGGGCGTTCCAATGCTCACTGAAATGCTGTATGCACTTGGATTGGCATTAACCGGTTCAGAAGAAAGCGCCCATATTATCAACTGGTCGATGGGTATTATTATAAGCGGAATGATTGTTGTATTTGCAGAACGCTTCTTAAAAAACAGGAAAGCAGGTATTCTTGCGGCAGTTTTGTTTTATTCCGTGCCTTTGGCGGGAGTTTCAGCATGGAAAGGATTCGTTGATTTAACATGGACCCTTTTCCAGACGGCTGCGGTTTACGCGCTTGCAATAAGGTTTGAGACAAAAGATAAAAAATGGATATGGCTTGCCGCGCTGTTTACGGGTTTTGCAATGGGTGCCAAATATCAGGCATGGCCTTTGGCCGGCATATTGACAGCAGTCATATGGTTTTACCTGCGGCGTGAAAACGGCATGAAATGGCAGAAAGAAGCGATTATATTCCTATCGATTGTTTGCGCTATAATGGTTCTGTGGCCGCTGAAAAATTTTATCCTTTATAAAAATCCGATATATCCCTTTTTTAGCGAACTGATAACCGGAAATATAGGAGGCCCTGATTGGAAAGGTCTGCTTAATGACGGCGGTTCAAGAAATATCTTAAAAACATTCGGTACCTTAGCGGGCATAAAATCATACTTTTTTCATCCGTGGACGGAATTGTCTGCGCCTTTGACGGATTATTCGGCGCTTGGACTGCTTCCATTTATCTCTCTTCCGTTCATTTTATTTGCTCGGCCGAAAATTTTAAGTTTGCGGATTCTGCGGGTGATTACAATATTATTATGGATATCGTGGAGCCTATCTAGTTCGATGTCGCGCTTTTTTTTGCCGCAAATCCCCTTGTTAGCCCTTGGCACGGCTGTCTCTGTTGAATATCTGTTCAGCCGGTGGCTGCGCTATTTGGTATATATTCCGCTATGCTTCGGCATACTTTCAAACACACTATTGACTATGACTTATCCAAAACTATGTAATACTGATCCTGTTATTTTCGGCAGGGAAAGTAAATCACAGTTTTTATCCCGGCATATGCCTTCCTTTCCTGCAAGCCCGTATCCTGCGATTGAATTTATAAACAACAACTTGCCGGATAATGTAAAAGTTCTCTTTGTGGGAGAAACGCGGGGATTCCGCATGAAGCGGAATTATATAGCGTCAACTATTTTTGATAAAAACCCGGTTTTTGAATGGCTCAAAGCCAGTAATAGCGCCGAAGATTTTGCAAAATATATTGAGGAAGCGGGAATAACTCATATTTTGCTTAATAAAAAAGGGATTAGGATACTTCAATTCGACAAAAAATCTATTTTGCCTGCCGGAGGCAGCAGAGAAGAAAAGATTTATGATGAGTTCGCCGGAAAATATCTGCGCCGTATCTTCGAATTTAAAAACACGCACAATCCACGGATTTCCGACCCTGAATGCAGTGTGGATGAACTAAAAATTTAATTAAAATTTCCCGATGTCCCGACAAAAACATTCGCTGATACCCATTGGTGTGTTCAGTGTATGAGGTGATGTGATTTCAACTTGTAAGTATTTGGAACCGGCTGGCTGTAATGGAATATTTTTTGTTTTAAGCGGGGAATCAATAAGGTCTAAAGCTTTGTCCTTTATTTTTCTTCGTTTAGTTTCCCTTGTATTCCCGGCGCTGCTGGATCTGTCAAATACAGCGCCACCGTGCTGCCGCCCACAAAAACAACCTTTTCCCTAAGATGACCAAGGCCTTTAGCTATTTCCACCAGCATTTCTAAATTTTTCACTTATCCTCCGCAGATTTTGCAATCCTGGCCTCGAGCTCCCGGACGGCAATGACACGTTCCCGTGCGCGTCCAGCTCTTACGGCGTCAATCAGCGCCAGCAGTTCGTAGAGTTTTGGGTCATTTTTTGCAGCTAACGGGGCGTTGGGATACATGGGTTCAATAGATTGCCCGCGGACTTTTCCGTCGTCCCATGGCCACACATAATATTCCCCGTCCGATGCCGTAATGGTTTTGGACAACGGCGGGGCCGAGTGAGCTGTTGGAACGCCGCGGCAAACCGGACCCGGCTTTGCCGGGAACGCATATTTAAGGCCGTGCACTAGGAATTCCAATAGCGCGGATTTCAGTATCTTCTTTTTGGTTGAATCAATAAATCCGGCTGTTTTACAGCGGTCTAAGGCAAAACTTATTTCTGTTTGAGAGAGGCTCAGGTCCTTGGCAATGTCTACATGCCGCCAATGACCGTTTCCCATAACAATCAGCTTAAGAAGGATAACAATGTCCTGCGGTTTAATGCCGTTGAATGGTCTCATGTACAAAGTATAACAGACAATATTGCATATTGCAATATGAAATGTAAGGCGTGATGGTTTGAGTTCTGTACTGTATTGACGATTAGTCTACTTTAGAGTATACTGATTGCGAGTAGGTTAAATATAGGGGGGGCTATGTTTATAAACAGAACCGATGAATTAAAAACACTTAATGAAAAATGGGAAGAGAAAAAAGCCCATTTTAACATCGTTTACGGCAAAAGACGGGTGGGGAAAACCGAATTGATCAAGCAGTTTATCAAGGACAAACCGGCTGTTTATTTTTTAGCGGACAAGCGCACCGAGTTGGAGCAGTTAAAAGAACTTGGAATGCTTTTTGGCGATTATTTCGGCGATTCTTTTTTGAAAAGCCGGGGTTTTGACGGTTGGCCGGAGGTTTTTAAGTATATTAAAGAAAAAAACGGGAAAAGATTTATTTTTGTTATTGATGAATATCCCTATCTTGTTGAAGTCAATAAAGCCGTAAGCTCCATTTTCCAAAAAGGCTGGGATGAATTCCTGAAAAGCATGGACATTTTTTTCATTTTGTCCGGATCCAGCATTGCCATGATGGAATCGGAACTTTTAATTCATAAGGCTCCGCTTTACGGCAGAAGAACAGGCCAATTTCTTGTGCAGCCGTTGTCTTTTGAAGAAAGCCGCGGGTTTTTCCCCGAAAGAAATTTTGACGAATTTTTAAGCATATATGCCGTTACAGGGGGGCTGCCTGCCTATCTTTTGGAATGGGAAGGCGGATTGTCGTTCAAGGATAATATCGTCAGGAAAGTTTTTTCCAAGACGGAGTTCCTTCACAACGAAGTGGAATTCGTTTTGAAAGAAGAATTCAGAGAACCGAAAAATTATCTTTCCATTCTTAAGGCTATATCATGGGGCAAGCGGAAATTCGGGGAAATAACCAATGAAACCGGCATGGGAAAAAATATCCTCACAAAATACCTGAACACGCTGGAGCGGCTTCAGATAATTGAAAAGGAAGTGCCGGTGACGGAAAAATATCCGCTGAAATCACGCAAAGGCTTATACCGTATCTCCGATAATTTCTTTTCTTTTTGGTTTCAGTATATATTCCCCCACAAAAGCGATTTGGAAATCGGCAGGTTTGAGGAAGTTTTAAGAAAAATAAACGAAACCTTCAATCTCATGGAAGCCGGTATTTACGAAAAAGTCTGCAGAGAACTTTTATGGAAATACAGCGGCAAAATTTTTAATTTTGAGCGCATAGGCAGATGGTGGGAAAAGGAAAAAGAAATCGACGTAACCGCATATAACAGCCAAACCAAAGAAATACTTTTCGGCGAAGTCAAATGGTCGGAAAAACCGATAGGAGTGAATATTTTCAATGAGCTTAAAAATAAAACTATGCATGTTGAGTGGAATAACGATTCACGGAAAGAGTATTACCTGCTGTGCAGTAAAAGCGGATTTACGGATGATATGCTGAATTTGGCAAAACAGGAGAAAGTATTTTTAATGCACAAGGACAGACTGTTGATTCGTTAAACACAGTGTATTTGCCTTTCAGAGATATAAAAAAAGTCCTGGTTTCGCGTTCTTTGACGGTTTCCTGCGGGGTAACGTTAATTTTACAGGCCGGCCGTTAAAAAACTTGGGGACCAAATCCATCAAAAAAGGGATAAAATCAGCAATAGCGGTGTAAGCGGGGGCAGGCCCTGAAAAACAGAACAATTTTTGGGCGAATCCGCCCGACCTGATTATATTATAACAGTTTTTTGATAAATCCGGAAAAAAATTCCCACTAAGCGATTTTTTAATTGGTTTAAATAATTTCCAATACCATTACCCATGTTTCATCCAGGCTTTTGGTTTGGGGTTTTTTCTCGAAAATCATCTTTAAATGCTGATTTTGGAATACGGCGAACACTGCGCTTTCACGTTCATTCAACGGCAGGATATCGATTCCATTTTCATGCTGGCCGATCAGCAAGTGTTTGTTTAAAAGCATGTGCGTTATCCCCGCTTCTTTAAAGCGCTTTAGCAGGTCATCCGGGGTTTCGCTATCCCTTATCCACGTAAGAAGCGGATGTATGTCAAAAACGGTTGCGGCGACATAGTCCCGTTCCATGTAAAATCCCCGTTGTTCCCCTATGAAAAGAACCCTTGCGTTTTGCGGAAGGTTTTTATTTATGAACTCTATCGCAGGGTAGGGGGTCTGAGGATAGGAAGGAATAAATTTGGACAAATAGGATTGTTTTGATTCGCTTCCGAATATAACGGCTTCCGTATTATAAGTTTTAAGCCAGCCCAGCGACCATAAAAGCTGGCAGGATGCCGCATAAATTACCGCCGCATACACAATTCTTCTCAACCTCGGAGAAAAAACCTGCTCAAAGCAATATACAAGAACCGCGGAAATAAGCGGAAGCAGAGGGACAAAAAACCTGGTTACCGTAGTGGAGATGCTCCATGAAAACCACAAAAAAACGGCGCTCCATGAAAAAAACCTCATGCCGCGGTTTTTAAACCTTACAAGAAAAAAGAATGGAATGACCAGTAATGGAAATACGCCTATGCTTGCCACGTCCCCTCTTCTGCCGGCCAGTTCCGTCCAGGGGTGCATGAGATAGGATTTGAAGCCGGTCCATGTGAGAAAGGCCGTTTTTAAATCCCGCCCCGCGTCTCCAACCAGCCCTTTCCAGTCCGGCAAAGCTCCGTGGCAGGCAAATCTCTCGTGGAAAAAAGGATAGATAGGATTTCCGTAGAAAATAAC
The DNA here is from genome assembly GCA_964520045.1 of uncultured Elusimicrobiales bacterium. Lineage (GTDB taxonomy): Bacteria > Elusimicrobiota > Elusimicrobia > Elusimicrobiales > CAZFMJ01 > CAZFMJ01. The sequence goes on from CAZFMJ010000047.1 coordinate 8,489, forward strand.
ATTTTTAACCGGCCAAAGAGAAACTACTGAAAGAGCTATCGCCGTAAACAGCAGGGGTTCAAGCCATCGGCGGCGGGAGACGGCATCTTCGCGGTACTTAAATATCATAAGCATTATGCTTAGGATTCCAACCAGCGGCCATGCCGTGTACTTTGTCCCCATCGCAAAACCCGTGAAAACACCGGCCAGCCAAGTCCATTTCTGATATTGAGGCCCCTCATTAATCCTGACGGCAAGCGCGTAAACCGCCGCGAACTGAAAGAACGTCCATCCCAAATCAATACTGCTTTTCCATGAAAGAATAGCCACAAGCGTGGTGGAATAAAATATGACCGCGGCGAACAGACCCGCCTTGCGGTTTTTAAGGAAACGTTCAAAGAACCCGACAAGAAGAACGGCTGAAAAAAAGCCGAAGGCGGTATGTATAACGTGAGCGGTCTCGTCCGAACCAAGAACAAGCCCAATGCCGTAGAGCATCTCCACAAGCATTGGAATGCCGGAAAAAAGATTTTGCGGGACGGCCGTAACGCCATGGTGTTTAAGATAGAGGCCGGGGACGGCAAGATGGTATACGAGGGCGTCATAAAAAGTTTCCGGCATGAAGCATCCAAGGAGATTAAGAAAAAGAAAGCAGAATAAAAAACATCTCAGAAGAATTTCTCCGGCGGACCGGAGTTCTTTTGTCGGCATGAATACTTTAGACATCTGATAAACCGCGATCGCGGCCGGCAATGTCAAAATCGCAAGAATGGAAATAATGGTTTTCGCATATAGGATACGCATCAATCCGAGCGCAAATATGCCAAGCCCCATAATGCCCCAGCCCAAGCCGAGGCTCAGCGCTATTGTCTCGGCTTTTGAAGCGAATTCAAATTTAAGTTTCCTAAGGATAAAAAAGCCGATGCCTGCTCCCAGAAGAAGGAGCCATGCCAGAATCCCGATATGCTTTGCGTATTGTAAAAGCATCGGGAGTTTCAAAAGAGTAAAATTGGGGAAGACATACGCAATGTTCTGGAATTGATCACGGAAATATTCAGCCGTATAATAAAGCATAATAACCGCGGCTGTCCACAAAAACAGCGGGAGGGTAAGCGGGAAGGGGGTCCTATATTCAATTAAGAAGGGGTTTGCCGGCAGGCGTGATTTTTTTTTAGGCATTGCCTCGGATTTTAACATTGTAATCTTTCCAATTTTCAACTTGAACATGTCTCGGAAACAGAATCGCATATTCCGACCGGCCTTTTTGATTGTACTGCTTGTCCCGCTTTATCGTCAAACATTTATATGCGCTCTGCTTATGCGCTCTGCTTTTGGTTTCATTTTTGCGATATGCTACACTGAGCGATATGTTCGGCTGTGCGTGTTTTTCGCTGCCGAAGTGGGGCGCGGAAGGAGTTGCGGAAAAGGAGAAGTAATGAAAATCAATAAAAATGCTGGAGCTATGCTGATATTGAGCGTTGTTTTATCAGGCATGCCGTGCCGGATGCACGCTAAATCCGGGGAATATAAGTTTGGGCAGTTAACCGAGCTGGCGGGGAAATACAATACTGATAAGGGGATGCACTGGCATGGATTCAGCGAGGCATATGAACATTTCTTTTCTCCGGGGAAGGATTCTGTCCGAAAGCTGTTTGAGATAGGCGTCTTAGACGGGGCATCGCTGAGGATGTTCGCGGATTTTTTCCCCAAAGCGAAGATTTACGGAATTGACATTGAGAGTAAATATCTATTCAACACGGATAGGATTAAAACGTTTCTTGCCGATCAGGGCGATAGAAAAAAACTGCAGGAATTTATCGGCAAATTCGGGGGGGATTTCGATATTATACTTGATGACGGCGGACATATGATGAATCTCCAGCAAATAAGTTTTGGTTTTTTGTTTAGGTATTTAAAGCCCGGCGGGTATTACGTGATCGAAGACATACATACGTCGCTTCTTCCAAAAGAGTCGTTCGGAGCGGAGGCTGACGGCTCAAATACGACGCTGACCATGATTATCAGATTTATCACTACCGGTACAGCGCAAAGCGGCTACATGACGGATGATGAAATGAAGTATTTAACCGAAAATATAGCGTATATGAATCTTTTCAGCAGGAACAAAGGCCAATCCATCACTTGTATTGTTAAAAAGCGTTAACCCGGATGCGCTGAGCGTTTTAGAATTATTTTAGAAAGGTTTTTTGCCGTAAAGGGGATTTTTATGGCTGATTGTCAGGCCGATGTGAGGAAAACGTTCGGTCTGTGGGACTCAGTGGCGACCATAATAGCGATCACTGTGGGGGTCGGTATTTTCCGAACTCCCGCCGAAGTCGCAAAATATTTAAGCTCGCAGTATTTAATTATTTTTGCGTGGTTTGCCGGAGGAATTATTTCTTTGCTTGGCGCTTTATGCTATACCGAACTTGCCGCAGCTTTTCCGCAAACAGGCGGCAACTACGTATATCTTAGGGAAAGCTATGGGAATCTTATGAGTTTTCTATTCGGATGGACGGAGCTTTTGGTCATACGCACGGGTTCGATCGCGGCTGTGGCTTTTGTCTGCGCCGAGTATCTACGATCATTATTCGCCGTTGATGCCGTTTCTGTCAAATTAATAGCCGTATCCGTGGTTTTTGGACTTTCCATCATCAATATTACCGGCGTGCAATATGTAAAGCGAACACAGAACATATTCATGGCAGCCAAAATTTTGGCGTTATTGGGCATAATGACGGCTGCGGTTACGGCTAATTACGGGAATCTCAGTAATTTCCATTCAAATACTGCTTCCATCGAGGGGAATATCTTTGTATTGTTCGGTTTGGCGCTGATTCCCATAATGTGGACGTACGGCGGATGGCACGAAAACACGTTTATAGCCGGGGAGACCAGGAATGCGGCGCGGACCATTCCTGTGGCATTGATTTTAGGGGTTACGGCCATTACTCTGCTGTACATGGCGCTGAATTGTCTTTACATATACGTCGGTCCGCTGAATAAAATGCCGGGTTCTGAGCTTTTTGTGTCTGATATGTTCAAAGTTGTGAAATGGGGGAACCCTAAAAAAATATTCGAGGCGCTTGTGGTGATATTTTCGATAGGCAGTATTAATGCCATGATAGCCACGGGAAGCAGGGTTACATATGCGATGGCAAGCGATAACCGTCTTTTTAAATATATCGGGAAAAACAGCGGTAAATACGGCACTCCGCACCGCGCGATTATAATAAATGCGGCGTGGTCGATAATATTAATTGCGTCAGGCACGTTTAATCAATTATTGTTTTTTACCGGGGCGCTGGTCTGGCTGTTTTTTATGCTTGTAATAGGCGGACTTTTTGTCCTGCGCTTTAAATCGCCGCATATAAACCGGCCTTATCGGGTAATAGGGTATCCTGTCGTGCCGGCTATTTTTATCGTTATTTGTTCGGCATTGTTTATAAATACTTTAATGTTTTATCGGATGCCGTCGCTGATAGGTTTGTGTTTGCTGCTGAGCGGTATTCCGGTATATGCGCTGTCTCGCGCTAAAACAACAGCTTTGATAGTAAATAATGACATTACATAACTTTTGCGCATCATACGGCCTTCCATGGGCGCTGTATGAACTAAAAAAATCTGATACACTCGGTAGCCCAATCCGGCTCAATAAGTGCTCCAGACGGCGCCTTTTAAATCAGGGTGAGTGCAGCCCACGCTGACGGTTCCCCATGTGGAATCGGCGGGATTATTGCCGTAGCTCCAGCCTCCGGTATCGTTTATGGGAGTAAGGGCGTCGCGGTATTCCACGGAAGAAACTTTGCCGTGCGCCGGCGTATATACGGGGACGGCATTTCTCATGGAATATTTGGTTCCGTCGTTCGTGATCGGAGTTAAATCCGACGGATAAACGCCCTCATTGTCGGCATAATAAACCGACACCGCCGTGCGCATTTCACCCAGTTTGCCCTTTGTCGCGCCTTCATGGGCTTTCGTCATCAGAGAAGTGAATTTAGGAACGGCAACCATTGCTATTATGGATAAAACCGACAGCGTAATCATCAGTTCTATCAAAGTGAAACCCCTTCCATTTTTCATGGCATCCTCCCATACAATTAAGCTGTGCATCGCATTCCGGCTAAAGAAGCTTTAGGGCTAATTAACCTCGCACCTTTCCGAGGCGTGCGGACGTATATTGGTCACCTTTTTAGCATATTTAATAGTGTGAACGTATTTCATTCCGTTCTGAAAGAACTTCCCGTACAAAATGCCTTCCACTATGATACACTGCTCATCCGTCAGGTTTTTTAAATTTTTCTGGAAATAGTTATGCGCATGTTGGGCGTCGCTTACTACGGAACTGTCAAAGTATTTAATTTCCCCCAATTCGGATGTTTTTTTTGCGGTATAAAATATTACGTATCTGTCTCCGCTGACCTGGCCTTCCACATCGGTCGCTTTATTGTTCCTGAGTTCCTCTATTTTCGCGGACATTTTTGCTTCCACGACATCGGGGCTCAGCTTATCGCTGACGCAGCTTTTGGATACGGCTTCCGAGGCCGGATTAAACGGGGTCGGCTGCGCTTTTTCGACAATAATATAACCATCCTGCACCAGCTGTTCGCTTATGCTTTGCGCAAACGCGGCCGCGGGGATCAGGACTAACATCATTAAGGCAACCATCGGATTTTTTTTCATTTCGGTATTCTCCTTTGATATATTCGGCATGCTCAGTCAGTATTACGCCTGAGCACCGTTTACAACTGATACATTCTAGCCAAGGAACGGTTTTTTCACAACGGTCCAAAGGCCTAGTTGAGTTTATTTTTTTGGACTATGAACCCGTGGGTCTTTCGGGCAATCTGTCGGCAGCGGTTTAGGGTCAATATCTTAAAGGCGGGGGCTATTCGATTTTATTCGGAATGGAATCAAGCAAAACAGTTTCTCTTACATCATACCGGACTATGCGGCGTTTGTTTATCTGGCCTGACATAAACTCATTAAGCAGAAGCAGGCAGTCGGGACGCACTTTTATACAGCCGAAAGTGTCGCGGTAGCGGAAATCCGCAAGCTCAGGCCTTCCTGTATAGGCCGGGTCATTGCGCCTGCCGGGATCATCCCAGCGGTCGGTATGCACGGCAAAACCCGATCTTCCGTAGGGTCCGTAATAATACCTCGGGTTAGATGAGAGCCGTTTGGTCTGTCCGGCTTTTGCTATGGGCGTTTGAACGGCAGGCCGGCGTTCAAACACGGGATAACCGCCGGCTTCCTTCCTGTCCGCCGGGTAATCGGCCCAAAACAGATCTATAGGCTCGGCGCGGTTGGTCTTGGAATACCAATGCTTAAAAACCGCTGAGAAATATAATTTGGGCTTGCCGTCAGGATTAGCTATTCTGGCGCGCAAATCAGCTTCTCCTTTGAGATCATCGGGCTTGTCGGCCAGTTCGATCTCATATTCCTTGGGAGAAATAATGCGCGCATCATAGACGCCGGGCACGGCAGCGCCGTTTTCCGTATCCATGGGAGCATAGTAAATGGTTGTCCCGTCAATGAGGCTTTTCAGCCAGCCCGGTTTTGGAGCGAGGGATGTCTTGCCCCTGCCCAGAACTTCGCATTGATGTATGCCGGCATTAGCGCCGTTTTCGATCTCAAAAACAATAACCCCTATTTTGGCCCTATCCTTAGGCAAAAGCGCCAGAGCAGTGGAAATTCTTTTGCCATGCGGACCTTTTCTGTTGTTGAGCCCCAAGGTTTTTATCTTTTTACGCAAATCGGACGTTAAATCCGGCAAGTTTGATTTATTGACGGTTATTGAAACAGGTATAAGTTTGCGGATTAATTCCGGGGCTGGGGATTGCGCGGATTCGCCGCCCGTCAGCGCGCCGCATAATGCCGTGAGGAGCGCCATGCAGTAATGCATAAGGAATAATTTTTTCATATTGCCGTTTGAGACTTAATGTTAATATTTGTTTCAAAGCGCGTCAATCAGGTGGCTCATGAATTTTACGGCCTAAAACATTTACTTCGCTAAAATATGTTCAATATTGTTACAATGATGAAAATCGTATAAATGTGACTTTCAGCGCAACAAAACCGTCATATTGTTTTGTTAGTAATATGCGGTAACCGGCTAAAAATGAAAATGAACGCATATCTTAAGTTCCGGTTTTTTGTGGTTTTCTTTTGCTGTTTTTTTTGTTATCCCGCGCAGCCTCATGCGGAGGAAATTCCGTTTTTATCCCTGGATTTTTTTAAACTGAGCCTCAAGCATTGGTACGGCCGCGGCAGCGGGCGGTTTAAAATCTCATGGCCGCTTTTTGACGATATCCCCAAGTCCGAAGTGTCCACCTGCTCCACATTGGATTTTAAAGATACAAAAAATGCGATGCCCATGCTGTCGGCGGAGTTAAGGGTTTCCCCGAGGTTATTCTTCGGATATGTATTTCCGTATTTTTTCTCCGAACTCGGAGAGCGAAGAATTAATGGTTCAGTCCAGCGATCTATTCATCGGTTACAACCGGTATGAAGACAAGCGCCGCATGCGCAACGGCGTGCAGGTGGTCGCTTCGGATTATTTCATCGCGCCCACTCCTCCGCTGGGGCCTATCGACGGGCTGGATTCCACCTATAATTTTAAATGGACCGGCGCTCCGGTTTTTTTGTAAGTTTGTCCGCAAAATTTTAACCTGAATTCTGCGGCCGCGGAAAAAGTTTTGTTTCTAACCGTCCGCCGTTTACCCGCTTGTTACTGAGCCCCGCCGGAACGATAAACGCTATTAGAATTATTTTGGCGTGATTATCGGAAGGCGGTAACGTTTTCTTATGAAAAAAGCGCGAGCTATAAAAAGATATAATTATTTTACGGCTTATGCCCGTTGTGCGAGAGTGCCGGGTTTTATGAAAGGAGCTTCATATGAAACGATATCAGCTTTCTTCGGTTGTTTTTATGCTCGCCGCCAACGCATGGATCCCTCCAGCGGTTTGCGCCGATGAGCGCGTAAACATTCCTGAAAAATACAAATGGAACGCCTCCGATCTTTATCCAAGCGATGAGGCGTGGCATAAGAAAAAGCAGGATTTGGATTCGCGCATTCCCCTGCTGGCGCGATATCAGGGCGGGCTCGGCGTATCCGCCGGACACTTCCATGACGCCGTATCCGCCGTTATGGAGCTGGGCAGGGAGCTTTCTCAGCTTCAGGTTTATGCCAGCATGCGAAGCGACGAGGATACCCGCGACGGCAAGATGCGGGAGATGGATCAGTCGGCCGGGGAGCTGGGAGTAAAATTCTCAGCGGCGGTTTCCTATCTGCGGCCTGAAATACTGGCTCTCGGAAGCAAAAAGGTGCGCGGGTTTATAGCTGAAGACAAAAGGCTTGTTCCATATGAGCCGTGGCTTGACGATATTCTGCGTTATGCGCCCCATACCCTGACCGCGGCTGAAGAAAAGATCGCGGCGCAGGCCGATATAATGTCCGAAAGCGGAGCCGGCATATATAATATTTTCAAGGATGCGGACCTTCCATATCCCGAAGTCACGCTTTCCTCAGGAGAGAAAGTCCGTCTTGACGTGCAGGGCTTCACAAAGTATAAGGCGCTTTCCAACCGCGATGACCGTGATAAGGTTTTTCGGGCGTTCTGGCTTAAATTCAAAGAGTTTGAACGCACGCTGGGCGCAACGCTTAACGCTCAGGTAAAAGCCCATCAATTCGACAAAGATATCCATAAATTTGACAGCTGTCTTGAGTCCGCGCTGTTTGAAGCCAATGTGCCGTCCGGCATTTATAAGCGGTTGATTTCCGATGCGCGCGCCAATCTGCCTACCCTGCACCGCTATCTTAAACTGCGCCGGCGCATGATGGGAGTGGACCAGCTGCGCTATGAAGATCTTTATGCGTCTATCGTTAAAAGCGTGGACCTGCGGTATTCGCCGGAGGAGGCGATGGAGCTTGTTCTTAACGCGGTAAAACCGCTGGGCCCGCGGTATACCGCCGATCTTAAAGCGAGTTTTGAAAACAGGTGGGTGGATTTCATGCCCACAACCGGCAAGAAACCCGGCGCTTACAGCACTGGCGTCTACGGCGTTCATCCGTATCAGCTGTTGAATTTCACCGGGCTTTATGACGATGTGGCGACGCTGGCTCATGAGTCCGGACACTCCATTCATACACTGCTGTCGGATAGGCATCAGCCGTACGTCACCAGCGATTACCAGATGTTTTTGGCAGAGGTTGCGTCGACCTTAAACGAAAATCTTCTTCTGCGGTATATGCTGGACCATACCAAGGATAAAGCGGTCAGGCTGTTCCTGCTGGGAAGCTGGCTTGACGGCCTGCGCACTACGCTCTTCCGCCAGACGCTTTTTGCGGAGTTTGAACTGCTTATCCACGAGAAAGCCGAGAAAGGAGAAACGCTTACCGGTGAGAAGCTTAGCGAATTCTATTTGAGTCTGCTCAAAGAGTATTACGGCGACGCCGAAGGCGTATGCAAAGTGGACGATCTTAACGCGATAGAATGGGCGTATGTGCCGCATTTTTATTATGATTTCTACATTTATCAGTATGCGACCAGCATAACGGCTTCGGCGCAGATTTCCGCGGATATCCGCGCCGAATCCGCGGGAAAAAAACCCGATACGAAGAGGCGCGACGCGTATCTTAAAATGCTTTCCGCGGGTTCATCCAAATACCCTATCGATTTGCTTAAGGACGCGGGAGTGGATATTACGACTTCAGTCCCTTTTAAGGCGGCGATGGCGGAGATGAACGGCATAATGGACGAGATGGAAAAACTGCTTGCGGAGAATCCCGGGAAATAGGATAAAAATATGAAAATATCGGTTATCGTGCCGTGCTATAACGAATGCGGAAATATCAGGAATCTATACGACAGGATTAACCGTTCGTTGGCCGCTGTTAAGCATGCCGGCCATGAAATTATATTCATAAACGACGGAAGCCGCGATAATACGCTTGAACTGCTTGGCGGTATTTCCAAATCCGACGGACAGGTGAAGATAATAGATTTTTCCAGAAATTTCGGGCATGAAGCCGCCACCTCCGCCGGCATTGAACATGCCTGCGGAGACGCGGCGTTTATAATCGACGCCGATCTGCAGGATCCTCCCGAGCTCTTCGGCGAAATGCTGAGTATCATGGAAAAGGAAAACTGCAATGTGGTTTACGGGGTAAGGCGCAAAAGGGAGGGGGAAACCTTTTTTAAAAAGCTGACCTCTAAAATATTTTACCGGATCCTCAATCTGATGTCGGAGACAAAAATGCCCGTCGATACCGGCGATTTCAGGCTGATAGACAAGAAGGTTATCGAACATTATAAAAAATTTAGCGAGAAAAACAAGTATGTCAGGGGACTTATTTCCTGGATGGGCTTTAAACAGTTCCCTGTCTATTATGAAAGAAACCCCCGGCTGGCGGGAGCGTCAAATTACAGCTATAAAAAGCTGTCGGCGTTTGCGTTTAATATAATTTTTTATTTCAGTAAAAAGCCCCTGCATCTTTCCATAAATCTGGGTTTTTTGTGCATCACCATGGCTCTTCTGCTTACGGTGTACGCTGTTTCCGGCCTGTATATAAGGCCGACTCCAGGCTGGGTTTCGACTTTGATAATCATAATATTCTTCGGCGGAGTGCAGTTGTTCATGCTGGGCATTATAGGGGAATATATCGGAATACTTTTTGATGAAGTAAAAAACAGGCCGCAGTATATAATAAACGAACTGATTAATTTCGACTAACTATGGAACGCAGATGACGCGGATAAAATATGATGAACGCAGAAACAGGTAAGGGGTAATGCTATAAACAGCAAAAAACAGCAGAAAATCACAGAGACACAGAGAACACAGTCCCATTCTCAATTACTTTGATGGAAGAATGGACATGCGTTATCAGTGTTTGAATATTTTAATAGCCGGGTAGTGATTAGTATTATGGAAGAAAAGGCTTATAATTTTCTGAAAGATCTGCAATTTTCCCACTGGTGGTTTAAAGGCAAAAGCGCCGTAATCGTGGCTTTGCTTGAAAAATATGCGGCTGCCGGCAATTCGGCCATATTGGATATCGGCAGCGGATTCGGAGCCTTAATTCCGGTTTTAAAAAAATTCGGCGCGGTTGACGCTCTGGAAAGCCATAAAGAAAGTCATGAACGGCTGAAAGAACTGGGGGCCGCGGAAGTATTTGATATCCCGGATTTTCCGGAAAATTATCCTCCCAAACGATATGACCTCGTATGCCTTTTTGACGTGCTTGAGCATCTTGAAGACGATGTGAAAGCGCTTGGTATCATCCGCGATAAACTGCTGAAACCCGGCGGCAAATGCATGATTACGGCGCCCGCTTACATGTGGCTCTGGTCGGAGCATGACGAGGCGCATAAGCATTACAGGAGATACACGAAAACAGGCCTAAAAAGGGTTTTTGACGCCGCCGGTTTCAAGGCGGTGAAGATATCTTATTTTATGACGCTGTTGTTTCCGTTTGCCGCGGTTCAAAGGTTATTGCTGCGGCAAAAATGCCTGCGTCTTGATTCGGAGCTGAAAATGCCGGGGGAGACGATGAACGGCGTTATGGAATTTATTTTTTCCTTTGAAAGACATCTTATAAACAAAATAAATCTGCCGTACGGCTTAAGCATCATCGCCGTAGCGGAAAAAAATGCTTAAAGCTTATCCGAAAACAATAATCCGGACGATAATCGTTTCCTCCCTCTGCATACACCTGCTGCTCGGCTTTTCTTTTATAAAAGCGTCCGCTCCCACGTATGACGAGCCTGTTCATCTGGCCAGCGGCTATGACGACTTGGTTTCCGGAAAATACAGGATGGATATCTATAAACATCCTCCGCTGGCAAAGATGATAGGCGCCGTTCCTCTGCTTTTTCAAAATCCGCTGGCCTTTCAATCGCATCCGCTGTATAAAAGCGATGAAGAAAGGTTTGCGAACCTGTTTCTGTATAAAAACCGTATTCCCGCCGGATGGATGCTGAATCCCGGAAGAATCTTCTGTCTGGTTTTATGGACGTTTCTGTTTATGTTTTTTATCGCGGCGTGGGCGTATAGGATGGAAGGCGCCGCCGCGGCTGTCTTTGCCTGCGTAATATTCGCTTTCTCGCCGTTTTTTATATCCAATGATTCGCTTGTCACCACGGATTCCGCTCCCGCGGCATTTTTCCTGGCCGCGGTTTTTTTCGCGTATTGCGGTTTTTACGGGCGCGGCAAATCAGCGGGAGCGGATGATAAATTACTTTTTACAGCCCTTTCTCCCGTCAAATGTTTTTTGCTTTCAGGCCTGTTTACGGGTCTGGCTGTTTCTTCCAAGTTCAGCATGTTCATCCTGCCTCTTCTTATTATCGCGGCCGCCTGTCTTGAAAACCTGAGAACCGGCAAATTTCCATGGACAAGGCTGGCCGCCGCCGGTTTTGTTTTTTTTGCCGCGGGATTCGCGGTTCTGGCGTTCGTATACAGGTTTACCCAGCTGAACTTATATTTCGACGGTCTCTCCGCGCTTTTAAGAAGTATGGAGGGGGGGCGGTTTACATTCGCCATGGGCCGGCATTTTGACAAGGGCGTATGGTGGTATTTTCCCCTTGCATTGGCCGTCAAGACTCCCGTAAGCGTGATTCTTTTCGCTGTTTTAGGAGTGATTTTGCCGAAAAACAAGCTCAAACGCGGCTATCTGTGGCTTTTGCTTCCCGTATGCGCTTATTTCGCGGCGGCCGTTAATTCCAAAGTGCAGATAGGATACAGGCATTTATCCCCTTTATTTCCCTTCCTGACTATTTTCGCCGGAATAGGAGCGGGAATTATTTACGGGTCAAAAACAGTATTTTCAGGCAGACTCCGCCTGCCGGTTGTCCTTCTTTGCGTATGGGCGGCAGGCTCGGTTTTAAGCGTTCATCCGCATTATCTATGCTATTTCAATGAATTGGCCGGAGGCGCGAAGAACGGGCGCAAAGTTCTGACCGATTCCAATCTGGACTGGGGGCAGGGGCTTAAGGCGCTGTCCGCGGAACTTAAAAAACGCGGAAATCCTCCAGTGTATCTTTCCTATTTCGGTACCGGCAGTCCGTCGTATTACGGTATACGGTTCGTGCCCGCCGGGTGCGTGTTCAATACTCCGCAGGCCGGAAAGGAGGATGCGTCAGGGGGGGAGAAGGTTCTTTTTGCCGTGTCCGCCACAAATCTTGAATCGACTTATTATACCGATAAACATGTGTTTGACTGGCTTAAAAAACACAAGCCTGTTTTTACCGCGGGATATTCGATATTCGTATATGATATTACTTCCGACCCGCAAGCGCTTGAAAAGGCAGGGCAGTTCCTCGCCAGAGTGAACCTTCCTGATGATTCCGCTGTTCTTAAGCGGAGAGCGGCGTCAATCCGCAGTCGGGCTATGGAATGATTTCAAAAACGGAGCACCAGATTCCCGAAATTGTCTTGCCGGGTGACGGGATTTTTTTTTCAAAAACAAGCTTCAGATGTTTCTCCGCCATTGCGTTAAACATATTGATGTGTTTTTCCTGCATTTTGAACTGGCCCGTGCCGTGATCCTGTATTTCACAGCGGTTGAGCAGTATGTGCGTAAACCCTGCTTTTATAAGAAGACCGGCTAATTCATCATGGTTTTGAGCTGATTGCGCATATTTCGCCAGCGGGCTTTTATTAAATATGGTCGAGACGGCATAATCGCGCTTGAGGCCGTATCCTCTGGAATCCGCCAATATCATAATGCGCGCATTTTCCGGGAGGACTGTGTTTGCAAATTGTATCGCGGGATAGCATGTGCGTGCATAAGACATGTGCGGTTTGCATAGATAGGAATATATGCTTTCGCGTCCTGTCGCTGTTAAATTGCCGTCATAGCCTTTAACAAATATTATAATCCACGCGAAATGTATCAAGACTACCGTAAGAAGCAGGGCTTGGCCCGCCTGCCTTGCAAATCCTGAAAACAGGCTTGCAAATATCCCCGCAAAAAGAACGCAGGCAGGCAGATAAACCGGAATGAAAAATCTTTGCATATTTGTCGAAACCGCCCAGACGGCCCATAGCAGTATAAATATGGAAAAGAGGCTTTTTCTGCTTATCCCTTTCAGCCGGGCAGCAAAAAGAAGGGGCAGGCCGAAAAGAAAAAACGGACCCAATATGCCCATATCATACGTTTGAACCGCCATATGCCATGGATGGGTGAGGAAGTTATAGAATGAATTCCATGAGCTTAAAATTTCATGCCAATCGCGCCGTCCCCCGTCGTTAAGAAGCCCCAGCCAGTCGGATCCGGTGTC
>CAZFMJ010000048.1:0-20936 GCA_964520045.1 uncultured Elusimicrobiales bacterium
CTTGTTTTTGGCTATAGCCTTCATTTCGGCAAGCATGGCAAGACCGCCTTTTCCTTCTTCCTGCAGAACGCGCGGCACGTTGGAAATCATCGCCCTAAGAGTCTGTATGCCTGATAAATCGCCCATGCTTTGAAGGGCTTTAGCCGCAGCGATGCGCACATAGCCGTCTTTGTCCTTAAGCTTCTCCTGAAGAGACTTTGCTACGGAAGGATTGCCGACCTCGCCGAAAGCCTGCAAAGCCATTATTCTGGTCTCGGAATCGGTACTCTTAAGCCCTGCCGCAAGTATCGCCAACGCTGTTTTTCCGGTCTGCGCTTTTTCCTGTTTGGCGGAAAGAACATCTCCTGGACTTGAGGCGGCGTTGACGGCGTTTTTTTCGGGAACCGTTTTATTATCGGGGTTTCCCGCGGCGGGAAAATTAACGGCGCAGGAAAGGCATAAAAAGACAAAAGCAAACCCTGAGTTTTTGGCAAGATTCGTCATACACAAAGAATAGGTGATTTCAATTTACATAATCATTAACAAAGAGTTACAGAAATGTTTCCAACATCGCATAGGCCTAAAGGGCAAAAAATAAACAGGCAGAAAGGCACCTGTAATTTACCCTGATTGCCCATGCGGATTTTGTTTCTTTGTTATATAGTAGAGGAGAGTAAAAAATATTTCTTAGTGCGGGAGAGAATGAAATGAAAAAATTATTTATAATCGCGGTATTTTTCTCGATAACAAGTCCGGCCATGGCCGATTGCAGCAACGATATTAATTGCATCGTTATTGATTCCATTGAAACAGATATTATTGCGCCCGTAAACCCGGAGATTGCGCAATTTCCTTCTAAAAACACCTTCGCTAATGCCGGTTTCCCGCAAAATCCGTTTATAGGAGAAACCGACGCGGTGCTTTTTAAATACCCTTGCAGCATCGCAATGCAAAAAGGCGTTGATAAAAACGGCGAAACGGCAGTTATTTTCAGATTTGAGAATAAAAATTACATTCTCTTGAAAAGTTTCGGCATATCTTCGGCATTTTTTGACAACGGCCGCGAAACATCCTTTGTGACTAATAATTACCCCTCCCGCGAAAATCCAAGGATAGCGGTGAGGTTTGATTCAGCCGCCTATCAAAGAGAAAATAAACTTATTCCGGTTGAATATAAAATAATAATTGAGCTTGGAAATCATTATTTCGGCCATGACAAACTTTTATACCAATGCAATAATTTAAGGCCGTTATAGAAACCGCACCCTGAATCCCCCTCGCTTCTCCATACTTTTTAAGAAAAAAGGTTCTCGCCGGCGCAAGGAACAAATACAAAAGCCCCATACCCATTCTTTCCTTAAAAAGCTTTGGGAATGGGTTAGTCCAAACTCACTGCTCTTATGGATGGTTTGGGCGGAAAACAGGGCTTTTGTATTTGTCCCCTGCAGGATTCGAACCTGCAACCATCTGCTCCGAAGGCAGATGCTCTATCCAGTTGAGCTAAGGGGACATCTTGCGGACTGGCGATAAACATTTAATTGTCGGATTGCCGATATTATTATAGAATTTAACGTATAGCTACGCAAAAGCGGGACTATACCAAATAGCGGGCAGAGGATAAAAACTATGGGCGGACATTCGCATTGGGCGGGCATAAAACATAAAAAGGCGATACAGGACGCAAAACGCGGAAAGATATTCACCAAATTAATCAGGGAAATCACCATAGCCGCGAAAATCGGCGGCGACGATATCGAGGGCAACGCAAGGCTGAGAAAAGCTATTGACGACGCCAAAGCGGCGAACATGCCCGCAGACAATGTAAAGCGCGCCGTAATGAAAGGAACGGGACAGATTCCCGGCATGGCGTACGAAGAGCTTACATATGAAGGCTACGGAGCCGGAGGAATAGCGGTTTTGGTGGAGGTCACCACGGACAATAAAAACAGAACATTCAGCGAAATACGCCGCATTTTCGACGATCACGGAGGAAGCATAGGGGGCGCCGGCTGCGTGGCATGGATGTTTGAATCCCGCGGGTATATAACGGTGAAAAAAGATTCCGCGGGCGAAGACGCGCTTATGACCGTTGTTCTCGACGCGGGCGCGGAAGATTTTAAAACCGGCGATCCGCAGGATTATGAAATAATAA
Organism: uncultured Elusimicrobiales bacterium; assembly: GCA_964520045.1. Classification (GTDB taxonomy): domain Bacteria; phylum Elusimicrobiota; class Elusimicrobia; order Elusimicrobiales; family CAZFMJ01; genus CAZFMJ01. The sequence goes on from CAZFMJ010000048.1 coordinate 2,132, forward strand.
CCTCGGTCAAGGATTTTGAAACGGTTAAAGCAAAGTTGACCGAAAAAAACATAGCGCTGTCCACCGCCGAAATAACGATGCTCCCGAAATCCGAAATGGATGTGGATGAACGGGCCGCCTCAAAGGTAATAGAGCTTATGGATGAGCTGGAAGCGCATGATGATGTTAAGAACGTGTATTCCAATTTCAACATACCCGACGCTATCCTGGCAAAGCTTGAACAATGAGAATACTTGGAATAGATCCCGGGCTTGACAGAACGGGATGGGCGCTGGTATCCAAAAACCGGCCCGGCCTGCCGCTGCTTGAATCCTGCGGCCTTTTGCATACCGACAGCGGGCTTGAGCTTCAGGAAAGACTTGAGAATATCTTCACTTCATTGCGCTCCGTAATTGAAAAAGAAAAACCCGACTGCCTCGCAATCGAAGAAATTTTTTTCATGAAAGCGGCTTACAGCGTGGCGGCGACCATACAGGCGAGGGGAGTCATACTGCTTGCCGCTCAGCTATCAGGGTGCCGGATAAAAACATATAATCCGAGAACCGTAAAAATGACGCTTACCGGCAATGGGAACGCCGCAAAAGCGCAGATGCAGAGAATGGCCCAGCTTCTGCTCAAGCTTAAAACCGTCCCCAAACCCGATGATATCGCGGACGCCATCGCAATAGCCTTATGCCATATGCGGAAAGCGGAACTGCTGGTAAAAATATCTTCAGCCAAGGGGACGGGAAATGGTAGAGGGTAAACGGGAAACGGTACAACAAAATAATGAAGATGGTAAACGGTAGACGGAAGACGGTAAATGGAACAAAAAAACAGTTGAAGTTTTTGTTTTACCGTTTACCTTCTCCCGTCTACCATCTACCGTTCCGTAAAATACTATGATCTGTCATTTAAAAGGAATTTTAATCTCAAGAGACGGCGACCGCGCCGTGCTGGAAGTAAACGGAACCGGGTATGAAATCTATATGGCTCAGGCTTCTATTCAAAGCCTTCAAGAAACCGGAACTGAAACACGGCTTTTTATATCCGAATCATCCGGCATGTACAGCGGAATAACTCTCTACGGCTTCATTAACCAGCCCGAAAAAGATCTTTTTGAACTTTTACGCGAGACTGTTCCGAACACAGGAGCGAAAAAAGCGCTGGAATATTTGAATAAAGCTATAAAGTCGCTTCCGGATTTTCAGAAAGCCGTAATTGAAAATGACGCTAAACTGCTTACCGGTATTTTTGGATTCACCGCAAAAACAGCGGCAAGGCTTGTTTCTTCCCTGAAAGATAAAATTCCGGAACTGGGATTAGGAGGAATAGAACGGCTTAAAAATATCCGCGATACTGAAAATGCCGGGGCAGTCTGCGGCAGGGTTTTAAGCGCTTTAGCGTCGCTGGGATATAATTATTCCGAATCCAAAACAGCGGTGCGCACTCTGCGCGAAGAGGGCGTTGAGTCTGCTGAGACCGTGGAACAGCTTCTGCGCAGAGCGCTGAAAAAATTATCAGTCAAGTAAAACGGTAGACGGGAGACGGTAGATGGAAGACGGGAAAAGGAAAACAGAAGAGAAAAAACGAAAAAAAGATTTATTTTCGGCTGTTTGTCATTTACCCCCTAATGCCTTTTTGATTTGTTTTGCCGTTAACCATCTACCGTCTCCCGTCTCCCGTTTACCGGCTCTATATTATGACTCCTAAAAACGAAATTTTATCGGTAGCAAAAACTTCCGCGGAAGACACCGGCTTTGAAGCGAACATACGGCCGCAAAGCCTTTCGGAATTCGTGGGGCAGGATAAACTCAAGGAAAATCTTCAGGTTTTCATAACCGCGGCAAAAGGAAGAAACGAGCCTCTGGACCACTGCCTTTTTTATTCCCCGCCGGGATTGGGAAAAACAACGCTTTCGCATATAATAGCGAAGGAAATGGGCGTAAACATAAAAGCCACTTCCGGTCCCGTTCTGGAAAGGCCCGGCGATTTGGCCGCCATGCTCACCACCGAACTGGAAGAAGGAGACGTGCTGTTTATAGACGAAATACACAGGCTCAATCCCGCCGTGGAAGAAGCTCTCTATCCAGTGATGGAGGATTTTACCTTTTTCATAAATACAGGCAAGGGGCCGGGCTCAACCACGGTAAAACTCGCCGTTCCGAAATTTACGCTGGTGGGCGCCACCACGCGCAGCGGGCTTCTTACGGGCCCCCTGCGGGACAGATTCGGAATAGTATTCAATCTGGGATTTTACTGCGAATCCGAAATAGAAAAAATAATAGAGCGTTCAGCCGGAATCCTTAAGGTCGGCGCCGATCGTCAGGGAATCGCGGAAATAGCGAAACGCTCCCGCGGCACCCCCAGGATAGCGAACCGGCTCCTGCGCAGGGTAAGGGATTTTGCTCAGGTTATTTCGGACGGCCAAATAACCCAGGAACTCGCCAAAACCGCGATGGAAGCTCTTGAAATCGACACGGAAGGACTTGACTCAAGCGACCGGAGATTTTTGAGAACTCTTGTGGAAAAATTCAACGGCGGCCCCGTCGGAGTGGAAACTCTGGCCGTGGCTGTTTCCGAAGAAGTCGACACTCTTACCGATGTGCTCGAGCCGTTTCTCATGCAGGCCGGATTTATAACCCGCACGCCGAGAGGAAGAACGGCTTGTCCCAAGACATATTCGCATTTAGGCATTAAGCTTCCAAAAGGGGCCAAACAGCAGGAGATCTTTTGATGCCATTTTTCCTGCATCCGCCTTTTTCTAACCACCCGGCTATTAAAACATTAGAACGCTGATAACGCTGATTTTTATGATCAAATATGATTTTTTTCGCTTGAAAAAACTTTATGCTTATCTGCGTTTATCATATCCATCTGTCCAAACCTTCTTCAAACTGACCCATTCTCAATGCCTTTACGGAGGGAATGGGACTGCGCCATCTGCGTTTTATGCATTGCTATTGAGCAGTTATTTTATTTTTATATTTTCCGCCTCCGCCGCAGACCCCGGCTATCTCAATTCAACGGGCATAATCCGCATAGGCATAATTCATGATATCCCGAGGGTCATGCTCCATGCCACCGGCAAAGTCAAGGCTATGGACATGTCAAGCGGAGAGGAATTTTCTCTGCTTCCCAATTCCGATTATGACGCCGCATCGGATGAAAAAGAAAATATAAAACTGGGCAATCTTCAGCTTAACTCCGAAGTGCGTCTGACCCCCCTTGAAGGCGAAGACCGCATAAAAGTCAACGGCAAACCCTACAGGGGAAGCCTTCTTCTTAAAGCCACGGCCAACAAGACCGTCACCATAATTGAAGAATTAGGCATAGAGGAATACCTTTACGGAGTGCTTCCCTATGAAATGAGTCCCGACTGGCCGCTTGAAGCCTTGAAAGCCCAATCGGTCGCCGCCAGAACATTCGCGCTGGCGAACATGGGTAAATTCGGACAGGATGGATTCGATCTGTCGGCGGATATCCGTTCTCAGGTATACGGCGGCTCCAGATTCGACAATCCGCGGATACTTGAAGCGGTGCGCTCCACCGCCGGAGAAGCGCTTACCTACAAAGGGAAACTGGTGCCGGCGTATTTCCACGCCTGCTGCGGAGGACATACGACCGCGCCGTCCACGGTATGGGGAGCCGGACAGCTGAGACCGCTTGTCGGGATTAGAGACGCTTACTGCCTGAATTCCCAGCATTACCGATGGAAAATTTTCATCCCTTCGCGCGACTTGCTAGAAACTCTGCAAAAAAACGGCTATATGGGGCTTCGACTCCGCAGTATACGGGTGTCAAAGCGGGATAGATCCGGAAGGGCGCTTACGCTGAAAATAATAACGGAAAAGGAAACCCGCATTGAACGCTCGGAAATTTTCCGCTCATGGCTGGGCAGCAGCGAAATAAAAAGCACTCTTATAACAAGGATATCTTCGTCGAAAGCCGGATATACCTTTTCCGGAAAAGGCTGGGGACACGGCGCCGGATTATGCCAGTATGGAGCATTGGAACTGGCAAAACGCGGGAAAAATTATAAAAAAATACTTCAGCATTATTATCCCGGCGCGCTTATAAGCAATTATGAAGAAGAACGGTAGACGGGAGATGGTAGACGGTAAACGGAAAAAGGAAAACAAAAAAATAAATTGCTTTCCGTTTTATTTTTGGCATTCACCGTCTCTCACATAACTTTTGCTTTCTTATTTTTTGCCATCTACCATCTACCATCTACCCTCTACCCTCTTATTTATGCCTCTATTGTCTGAATTTGAAAAACTTGAAACGGAAAAACTTATAGCCCGCAAACCCGCTTTTCCGCGCGATTCCTCAAGACTTATGATCGTGAACCGAAAGAGCGGCGCGGTAGCTCATACCGTATTCGGCTGTCTGCCCGAATATATAAACCGCGGGGATTGTCTTGTCATAAACGACACAAAAGTCGTCCCGGCCGTCATTTCCGGCGTAAAAAAAACAGGCGGAAAATTAGAGCTTCTCATAACAGGCCCTGCGGCGGGCGGAGAAAACTGCTGGTTTGCATTATCGCGCAATGCGAAAGAAGGGGTCGAGGCTGTTTTCCCGGAAGGGCTGAAAGCTTCGTGCAAAGGCAGAACAAAATCCGGAGAATGGATGTTTGAATTCGCAGGCGGAGATTTTCCGGCGTATCTCGCAAAACACGGCGCCCCCCCCCTTCCGCATTATATAATAGGGGCCAGAAAAAAATACGAGTCCTCTTTCCCTTATCGCGACGGGGAAAATTATCAGACGGTTTATGCAGCAAATTCAGGCTCTATCGCCGCGCCTACCGCAGGATTCCATTTTACCGGCGACCTGCTTGATAAAATAACCGCAAAGGGCGCTTTTGCCGCGAAAATAACCCTGCACGTAGGATGGGGAACTTTCCGGCCGGTGACCGCAGACAGATATTCGGAACATAAAATGCTTGAGGAATCCTGCCGTATTCCGCCCGCGTCCGCCGATATTATAAACGAAGCAAGAAAACAGGGAGGCAGAATAATAGCGGTGGGGACATCATCGGTCAGAACGCTGGAGACCTTCGCCTCGGATGACGGAACGGTTTCGGCGGGAGAAGCGGCTTCTTCAATTTTTATATATCCAGGTTATAAATTTAAAGCCGTGGATTCATTTATAACCAATTTTCATCTTCCTAAATCCGCGCCCCTGTGCATGACCGCCGCATTCGCAGGGGAGGCTCTTCTCTTTAACGCCTACCGGCGGGCGGTTGAAGAAAAATACCGTTTTTATTCATACGGCGACGCCATGCTGATTATATGAGAATTACACGGCAATATATCGAACGCAGATGACGCAGATAAATATGATGGGCACAGATAATTTAAAAAACAAAAAACCACGGAGAAACACGGAAATAATTATTAAAAAGTATCGGTGCCAGTTTGCACGGAAGAATTTGCCGGTTTGCCCAAGGATTAATCTCTGTGAAACCTCGAGCTTTCCGTGTCTCCGCAACGGGTAGTTACAAAAAAAATCATGTCCAATCATAAAAATCAGTCCCATTCATTCCTTAAAAGCTTTAAGAATGGGACCGTCCCAAACACACTGCTTTTAAAGGATAGTTTGGGGTAGCGTTATCAGCGTTCCATACTGTATTCTTATAATTTATTATTTGTCATTTATCATTTGTACTATGTCTTTTTTTAAAATTACCGCAAAAGACCGATTCTCCCGCGCCCGCGCCTGCATTCTTCATACTTCCCGCGGCATGGTGCATACTCCCGTCTTCATGCCCGTAGCCACGCAAGCCGCCGTAAAAGCCCTGTCGGAGGCTGATCTTGAAAATTCGGGAACGGAGTGCCTGCTGTCTAACACTTATCATCTTTACTTAAGGCCCGGCGCAGGCATACTTCAAAAATTAGGCGGCTTAAATTCCTTTATGGGCCACAAAGGGCCCATACTTACGGACTCGGGCGGATTTCAGGCTTACAGCCTTTCCCGCTTAAGCAAAATAACGGAAACGGGAGTGCATTTCCGCTCCCATCACGACGGAAGCCCGCATCTTTTCACTCCGGAAAAAGTCATCGACCTGCAAAATATTATAGGCTCCTCGATATGGACATGCCTTGACGTATGCCTTAAAAATCCCTGCGTCCATGCCGAGGCGGAAAAAGCCCTGCGCCGCACGATGCTTTGGCTTGAAAAATCAGTGAAACATTATTTAAAAATCACAGCGGATACGGACTCAGAAAAACATCTCCTTTTCGGGATACTGCAGGGGTCTATATTCGCGGACCTCAGAAAGGAAGCCGCCGTTCACGCGGCGGGACTTCCAGTGCACGGTTTCGCGATAGGGGGGCTTTCCGTAGGCGAGACGAAAAAACAGATGCACGAGGCGCTCTCGTCCGCGGTGGAAAATCTCCCGCCCGACAGGCCTGTCTATTTTATGGGATTGGGAACTCCCGAAGATTTATGGGAAGCTGTGGAGCGCGGGGCGGATATGTTTGACTGCGTATGGCCCACCCGAAACGCCAGAAACGGACAGGCCATGACCTCGGCCGGAAAACTTTACATAAAAAACGCGCAGTACCGCGACGACGAATCCCCGCTTGATGCCGAATGCGGATGTGAAACCTGTAAAAGCTGCAGCAGGGCGTACCTGTCGCATCTTTACAGAAGCCGGGAACTGCTTGCGCACAGACTGCTTTCTCTGCACAATGTCAGCTTTCTTATACGGCAGACGGGAATTATGCGCAAAGCGATAATCGACGGAAATTTCCAGGAACAGAAACGCAAATTCCTTGCCTCCTATTTAGGTAGTTTAGGCTGAAGGCTGTTACACAGAACTTGGGAAACACGGAAAAATACAGTAACAAGATTAACCGCAAAGGACGCAGAGAAATACTGAAATCAAAATTTAAAGGCAATTGCATAACGGCAGGAAGACCACAGAGACACGGAACTTGGGAAACACGGAATACGGAGTTCGGAATTAAGTTTTTTTTCAGCGCCTCGGTGTATTTTGTTTTCAGTGTTTCCGTGGTAAATCTTTGAAGCAAAAGAGTACCGCGGAGGCGCGGTATGAACAGCTGAAAAAAAATTGTTATAACTACTGTATTTTTGTTAGAATTACATAGGTTTACTCGTATTAAAGGAGAAACAAAATGGGAACACCCTCGCCGCTAGTAAATTTTATGCCTATTATTCTAATCGGCATAATATTCTATTTTTTCCTCATACGGCCTCAGCAGAAGCAGGCCAAAGAAAGACAGAAAATGCTTGCGGGCCTTAATAAAGGAGACAAAGTTCTTACCACCGGCGGAATTTTCGGCGTTATAAATAATATCAAAGGCGACGAGCTTGAAGTTAAAATAGCCGACAACGTGAAGGTAACGATACTCCGTTCAGCCGTGGCTTCTGTAGTTAATCCCCAGCAAGAGGCGTCAAAGGAAACAGTAACAAGCTAAAGACAAGGTAAACGGTAGAAGGTAGATGGTAGACGGAAAAACTAATCAAAAAGGGCAGATAGAAGACGTCCCGAATAATCATTAAAAACAGTGAGAATGGGACGGGAAACGGTAAATGGCAAGAAACAAAACGAACGATAATTTTTTTGTTTTTCTTTCTCCGCTTACCCTCCCTCGGCTGCTTTCCGCTTTTCACCTTCTACCGTCTACCATTTACCGTTTCCCGTCCGCATACTTTATAGGAGCTGATTTATGAAAAAACTTCAATGGAAATGGGCGCTAATCCTGGGAATTTTTGCGCTTTCAATCGTTTTGCTCTACCCCACTATCGACTGGTATACAAAAACGCCCGAAGAAAAGCGCCAGATCGAAATAAGCCGCCTGCGGCCAAAAAAAATACTTAGTCTCGGACTGGATTTACGGGGAGGGACATATCTCCTTTTGCAATTGGACGTGAGCAAGCTCAATAAGGATGAAAAAATAGGCGACGCCATGAGCCGCGCCATAGAAATACTGCGAAACCGCGTGGACCAGTACGGAGTCGGCGAAACCCCGATAACAAGGCAGGGAGACAGATGGATAACGGTCCAATTGCCCGGCATCTCCAATCCCGAGCAGGCGAAAGAGCTTATAGGCAAAACGGCGCTTCTTGAATTCCGGCTTGTCGACACCGGAGAACAGGCTCAGAAAGTCCTTGAAAAAATGCAGACCGAAACCAAGCCTTTTAATGAAAAAGGAGAACTCCTTCCGGAGATCGCCAAACTTCTGCCCAAAGATACCGCGATTTTCAGGGCAAAAGAACGCGGCTATTATGTATTAAGCTCCACCCCCGCGCTTACCGGAGCATATCTCGAAAATGCACGGGTCGACACGCAAAGCGATTTTGGCTATCCCGGAATAGGCTTTACGCTTAATCCGGAAGGCGGAAAAATATTCGACAGTTTCACGGCGGCAAATATCGGCAAAAACCTTGCGATAGTGCTCGACGGGGTCGTTCATTCCACCCCCGTTATCAAAAGCCGCATAAGCGGCGGCTCGGTAGAAATTTCAGGAAGCTTCACTATGGAAGAAGCGCGCAATCTGGCGATTGTGCTCAGAGCCGGAGCTCTGCCTGCTCCAGTAGAAATAATAGAAGAACGCACCGTGGGCCCGAGTTTAGGAGAAGATTCCATAAAGGCCGGGATTATGGCATGCGTGGCGGGATTCGCCTTTGTGGTGTGCTTTATGTTTTTCTATTATAAATTCGGAGGATTTGTCGCCGATTTTGCGCTTTTTCTCAACTTTATTTTTCTTACCGCGGCCATGTCCTATTTCGGCGCGACGCTGACTCTGCCGGGCATAGCGGGAGTAATCCTGAGTCTTGCCATGGCGGTAGACGCAAACGTGCTTATACTTGAACGGATACGGGAAGAGAAGCTTCTGGGCAAACCCGTGGCCTTGTGCATACCCACCGGCTATGAAAAAGCTTGGAGCGCCATATTGGACTCCAATCTTACAACATGGATCGCGGCTGTTTTCCTGTTTCAGTTCGGCTCAGGCCCAGTCAAAGGTTTTGCGGTGACTCTGACTCTGGGTCTTGTGATAGGCATGTTCACTTCAGTGTTCATAACCCGCGCGGTTTATGAATACTGGCTTAAATCGAATCCAAAGGAACTAAGCATATGATAAATATCATTCCTAAAACGAACTTTGATTTCATAGGCAAACGTTATATTTTATTTGCCGTCTCGGGACTTTGCGTTCTGCTCGGCGCGGGTTCGATATTTTATCACAAAGGACCTAATCTGGGCATTGACTTTACCGGAGGCACGGCGCTTCAGGCGGCTTTTGTAAAACCTGTTTCCACCGGAGAACTGCGCGGCGCCCTTACAAAAGCCGGACTTAATTCCGAAATACAAAGTTTTGTGGGAAGAAATTCATTTTCCATAAAAATAAAAGGCAGACAGGAAAATGTGAATGAAACGGCCGGAAAAATACATGAAGCCATAAAAACAAGTTTTCCCGACAATCAATTCACGGAAGAACGCAGGGAATACGTAGGACCCGCGGTGGGAAGGGATTTGTCGCGCAAAGCGCTGTGGGCGCTGTTTCTTTCCATGATAGGAATAATAGTTTATGTCGCATTCAGATTCCAGAACCCGGTATGGGGCGCCATGGGAGTGCTTGCCATTTTCCACGACGTGTTCATAACAATCGGCTTCATGTCCATTACGAACAGGGAAATAGACCTTGTTATAGTGGCCGCGCTTCTGACCATAGCCGGTTACTCCATAAACGACACGATAGTGATATTCGACCGCATGCGCGAAAACATAAAAATTCACCCGAAAATGCCGCTGGGCGAACTTATAAACAAAAGCGTAAATGAGACTCTTTCGCGCACTTTCATAACCAATTTCACGGTGCTTACGGCGGTGATGTGCCTTTATCTTTTCGGAGGCGAAGTCATCAATAACTTCGCCTTTGCTATGCTCGTGGGGAGCATAACCGGCACCTACTCCACGATAGCGATAGCCTCTCCGCTGGTGTATCAGTGGGAAACCAGAGGCAAAAAATGAGAAAGATCAAAGGCTTTAAAATTCAGATATACCATAAAGAAATAGCGCGGCGTCTGAAAAAGGCCGGCATTGATTTGTCCAGCGCGGGTCTTGCCGATGGCAAAGCGCTTGAGGAATTTGTATGCGCCGCAGCCGCCAAATTGGAACCGTCGGTGGTTTTCGATTCCTTTCCCGCCGACGATCATAGCATGTATGAGGCCACAACCGTGGCAGGCTCAGCCTTCAGCGCCGGAGCAGTCACTCTGGGCAGATCCGCCGATGAAAAGATTTTATCCATAACCGACCCTTTGACGCGCGAAATCGCGGCCGTAGCAATGGCTGTTTTTATGGAAACGGCTATAAAATTCGTGCTTGATCTCATTGAAGAAGAAGTAAGACGCGAAGGACTTGAACCGGGCCCTATTCAGTATCTTTTCTCCCCCCCGCAGGATTTGTATACGGCATCAACGCGCTCCGCGCAAATATGCGAATTTGCCGGACAGACAAAACCCTCTCCTGAAATTCTCGAAAAGCTCGGCCAAAAACTCGAATTCCCAAAAATAGGCATACACCTTAATGAAGGCTCTGGATGCCCCCGCTATACGGCGGTATTCAGCATTCCATGGCTGGTAAAGCGCAAAAAAACCGCAAAATAAAACATGCCTGATAATCCGATTAATTATAAATATTCATTAAGCCATGCCGTCTTATCATCCTTATGCCACGCATATATCCGGCTGACGGGAGCGACAACCAAAATCACGTGGGAGAATAGGGACGCGCATGATAGTCTGGCGCAAAACAACAGGAATTTTATTTATGCCGTCTGGCATTCGAGGCAGGTTTTTTTGGCTTATGCCCACAAAAACCGCAAAGTATGCGCGCTTGTCAGCAAAAGCAAAGACGGAGAATATATGGCCAGAGTGCTTGATAAACTGGGCATAACGGCGGCGCGGGGCTCCACAAGCAAAGGCGGACATCAGGCGCTGATTGAGCTTATGGATGCGGCAAAAGCGGGATTTAACATCGCGCTAACTCCGGACGGACCCCGGGGCCCGAAGCGCAAAGTCCAGCAGGGCATAATATATCTGGCGCAGAAGACCGCAATCCCCATACTGCCCGTTTCATGCGGACTTACGCGGAAACTTACCTTCAGCTCATGGGACGAATTTCAGGTCCCTCTTCCGTTCGGCGCGGCGTCGATAGTCTACGGCAAGCCGATTTACGCGGCCGAAAGCGATTCTCCTGACGCAAAGGCCGAAGAACTTGAAAACGAATTAAACAGAATCACCGACCGCGCGGATGAAATAATAAAAGATGGTAGACGGTAAACGGGAGATGGTAGACGGTAAACGGGAGATGGTAGACGGTAAACAGATAACGAAAAACGGAAAATGTTTTAGTTTTACCATCTCCCTTCCGCCATTTAACGCCTTTTCTCTTATACGCCATCTACCTTCTACCGGACAATTTATGTTCCTACTGATAATTTATACTCTTCTTTTTCCGGTTTTCGCGGTGTTTTATCTTATCTCCTTCTTTTTCACCCAGCGCCGCGGCCTTCTGAAAAATCTTCCTCTGGAACTTAAGCAGCGTTTTGGGATACTTGACAGCGAAACTATCCTGAAAATCGCGCATAAAAACGCCGTCTGGATACACGCGGCTTCGGTAGGAGAGGTAAAATCCCTTGCGCTAATAACTGAAAATCTGAAAAATTTCCGTCCAAATAACCCGCTGTTTATCACGACATCGACGCATGCAGGCAGAATAGAAGCGCTGAAATTGAAACATATAGACGCGGCTTTTATCGCGCCTTTGGATTTTTACCCGCTGGTTTCCGGTTTTATAAAAAGGATTTCCCCCTCCGCTCTTATTCTTGTTGAAACCGAACTTTGGCCGGCCGCGCTTATATCCTGCGCCGGGAAAGGGATAAAAATCGCGGTGATAAACGGCAGGATTTCTCAAAAAAGCGCTTCGCTTTACAAAGCCGTATCCCCGCTTATGCGCAAAATCATGGCAGGCATACCGGTAATACTGGCGCAAACGGAAAACGACGCCGAAAGGTTCAAGGCTTTGGGAGCGCCGCCGGAAACGATTACAGTCACAGGCAATATAAAATATGATATTCCATGGCGCCTGCCTGGGGAAAAACTTGCGGAAGTCGAAGATTTTCTTGCCGGTCTGGGATGGAAGAAAAATGAAATTTTTACGGCGGGAAGCACCCATCCCGTCGAAGAGGAAATGGCGGCGGAATCTTTTATGCGTTCGAAACGGAAAAACAACGCCTTGAAATTTATTATAGCGCCGCGCCACCCTGAACGATGCGCCAAAACCGCGGAAATATTAAAAAAGGCGGGCATAAAATTTTTGCGCTGGAGCGCGAGAAAAAAACCGGCGGATGCCGCCGAGCGTCCCTTCTGCCTTCTGCTTGATGAGATAGGCTGGCTCGGCTGTTTTTACAGCCGTTCTTTCGCGTCATACGTGGGCGGAACTTTTATAAAAAAAGGCGGGCATAATCTTCTTGAACCCGCGAACTGCGGCGTGCCGGTTCTTTTCGGAGAAAACACACAAAACATACAAGACGCGGCGGATATGCTGATGGCCTGCGGCGGAGGATTTAAGATCCTGTCATCCGAAGATTTGTCCTCAAAACTTGAACTGCTTATAAACAATCCCCCGCTGGCGAATAATATGGGCGAAAGCGCCAAAAACGCGCTAAAAAATATGCAGGGCGCCACCAAAAAAACACTCACCGCGCTGGAATCAAGTAAATAGGGACAGCGACCATTTATTTTGCTTTTGGACGGCCACGCGGCAAAGCATGCAGCCTTCGTCCAGCCAGTTTTTCCAGCTTTCCCACAAATCTTCCGCCTCCCAGAGGTCTGCCAGTCATTGTGTAACTGCGAATTTCGGAAAATTCACTGGCTTTATCAGGCTCAGCTATAAATTCCGGCCAGCTTTCTGGTTTTATATCCACAAGGCTGAATATCCCGCTAAGATCAAAGTTGTAATCGCCGTTACTGCCCAGACAATGAGCTATGGCGCTGGACCATTTCCAATCAACAGCCGCTTTTACAAGCCCGCTGCGAACCGGATTGCATTCCACGTATCTAGAAGCGCTTGTAAGATGAAACTGGTCCAGCACGCAGGAATAAAACCTGCCTTGCCATAAATGTCCGGCCATTTTACGTTTTCTGTTGAAATACTGAGAATAGCGCATGTGCGCGCTATTGAAGGTTTTGGCGAGCGAATTCTCATTCAGCGGAACCGCGATAAAATGCACGTGATTAGGCATCAGGCAATACGAAAGGATGCGCGAGCCGAATCGCCTGCTGTATTCAGATATAAAGCGGAGATATTGTTCCCGTTCGCTGTCTTCGGTAAAGACTTCCTGACGATAATTACCGCGTTGTGTTATATGATGGGGAAGCCCAATTCCCACAACCCGCGCGATTCGAGGCATATTCTGATGTTATAGTAATATTCCGCAATTGTCAATATAAATAAATGGTCGCTGTCCCTATTTACTTATTCGTTGTCCCATGTCCAGCCGGAGGCTCCGCCTTGCGGGACTTTCCGGCCGGAGCCGGGTTCCCATGGGAGCCATTGCCATGAATTGGCTGTTCCTGAGGGCACATTCGGCGAATCGCAGTAATTGGGATATGTCCACGTCCATGAGTCTGCCGTTCCGACCTTCGTCACATAGGAGGCCCCCCCGCAATACTTAACTATCACGGCGTTGGACGGGATGGCATTTGACATAACATAGAGCATGTAGTATCCGCTGGGCAGTCCGGCGGCGGACGCAGGCGCGGTAAAGGAAATAGCTGTATCCGCGCCCGACCAGCTGGTTATCGGATATACCGATTCAGAAATATCTGTCGTAAAGCTTCCCGGTACCGTGCTATTATAACCAGTGTCCATACTGCGCATATAGACCCGCGGATTATTATTTGAGGACTGTGATGCAGAATTTCCGCCTGAAGCATCGGTATACCCCTTAAATCTTTCCCCACCGATTGAATAAGAGGAGCCCGCCAGTATTGTAACCGGAAATGAGCCCGAACCTCCGATAGTCGATATAGAGGGCTGTCTGGTTGAGGAATCGATGGAATAATCATACTCAGTATAGCTGACAAGCTCGGCGGTTGAGTTCGGCGTTACTATTCCCCCTCCGGTTACAAGGATCTTTCCGTTGGGCAGAAGCGTGGCGGCGTGATATTGGCGGTTCGTTCTCATTACACCGAGGGCCGACCATACGCCGGTGGAAGGATCGTAAAGTTCGGAGGTTGAGTTTGAGACGTACGACCCGCCGGCTATAAGCACTTTTCCGCTGGGCAGAAGCGTGGCGGCGTGTAAACTGCGGGCTGATTTCATTATGCCGGTGGCGGTCCATGTTTCGGTTCCCGGGTCGTAAAGTTCGGCGGTGGAAATATACGTCCCGCCATCGCTTCCGCCGGATACAAGCACTTTGCCGTTTGGAAGCAGAGTGGCTGTGCATGAATTGCGTCTTGATTTCAGCGAGCCGGTAGTTGTCCATTTGCCGTCGGAAGGATCGTAAAGCTCGGCGGTTGAGAGCGGGTTGCTGTTGTCATTGCCCGCGATGGCAAGCACCTTTCCGTTGGGCAGAAGTATAGCGTTGTGCTCTCCTCTTGTTGTTTTCATCGCGCCGGTTTTTGCCCATGTGCCGTCGGAGGGATTATAAAGGTCGGCCGCGGAGGTTAAAAAACCTCCGGCGACAAGCACATTGCCGTTCGGCAGAAGCACGGCGGGAGCGCCATAGCGCGCGCTTTTCATCGGGTTGGCGGCGGTCCATGTCCCGGAATCGTAAAGTTCCACAGTGGATAACGGCGTGCCGCCGGCATTACCGCCGGCAATAAGCACTTTGCCATTGGGAAGCAGAACAGCGGAGGGGGAAGCACGCACTGTGGCCATCGAGCCGGTGGTTGCCCATGTGCCGGCGGAGGGGGTATAGAGCTCGGCGGTCGAGTTCACCGTCCCTCCGGCTACAAGCACTTTGCCGTCCGGAAGGAGCGCGGAGAGATGATTAGCGTGCGCGCTTTTCATTATGCCGGTGGCCGACCATGATCCGGCGGACGGGTTGTAAATGTCGGCGGTGGAGTTGACCCCTCCCCCTCCGGTGATAAGCACATTTCCGTTGGGCAGCATAGTGGCCGTATGACTGTAGCATGCCGCGGTCATTGAGCCTGCTGCGGACCATGTGCCTGCGGAAGGATCATAAATGTCCGCTGTGGAAACAGTAAACGAGACCATGCCTCCAGTGACGAGCACCTTGCCGTTCGGCAGAAGCGTGGCGGTGTGACGGTCGCGCATTGTCAGCATTGCGCCGGTAGTGGACCATGTGCCGGCATTGTAAATTTCGGCTGTGGAAAGAGTAGCTGCGGCCGTGCCTCCGGCGGCAAGAACGGTTCCGTTGGGCAGCAGAGTGGCTGTATGATAACCGCGCGGTGTTTTCAGCGCTCCGGTACCGGACCATGAGCCGGCGTTATAAAGTTCACAGCTGGCGAGATTGGCGCCGCTGCCGCCGCCCGCGGCAAGCACTTTTCCGTCGGGCATAAGCGTGGCGGTGTGAGTTACGCGCGCCGCGGCCAATGGGCCGGTGGTTGACCATACGCCGTCGGAAGGATTGTAAAGGTCGCAGGCGGCGATATAGCCTCCCGCGCAGTTGTAACCGCCGGCGATAAGAACATATCCGCTGGGCAGAAGTGTGGCGGTGTGCCCCAGCCTCGATGTTTTCATCGGGTTGGCGGAGGTCCACGGGCCGGTGGAAGGATTGGAAATTTCGGCATGAGACAAACAGGAGGCGTAACCGCCTCCCGCGACAAGCACCTTGCCGTCGGGCAGAAGCGTGGCGGTGTGGTTCAGGCGGCTCGCGTCCATGGGGTTGGTGGAGGACCATGTTCCGGTCGTCGGGTCATAAAGGTCTACGGTGGCGGTTGGGATAGCGGAATAACCAAGCCCGCCGGCGACAAGAACCTTGCCGTTGGGCAGAAGAGTGGCGGTGTGTCCCCACCGTTGTTCGGACATTATTCCGGCGGCCGACCATGTCGGGTCTATGAGCAGAGGGTATTTAAGCCCCGTGTCTTCAAACCGCATGGCAAGCAGATATGTTTTGTTTTCAGCTCCAGTGGCGTTTTTCAGCTCCCAACTGCCGTGGGCATTTCTGCCGGAGCTGTCAAATACTTCCGGCTTTGAAAGGGTTAACCCCGCCGCGTTAAGCGAGCCGTCGCCGTTAAGAGCGGGGGCTGCGCCTCCTGAAACGCCGAGCTCCCAGCGGAATTCTTTCGGCGCGGCCTTGTCGCGCAGAACCAGCATCTGTTCAAAACTGCCGTTCGGATAAACAGCGTAAAAAATGTCCGTATGTCTGGCGGCTCTAGGATAGCCTATTCCGCCGTTTTCAATTTTACCGGAGACCGCTCCGCCGTGTTTTGGCTTTAAGTTTATTTCAGTTCCGCGGTAGGATATCTTATACCCACCCGCATAAAACGGCGCGATGCTGAAAACAGGAGCATTATCTTCTGAGGCTGAAATCCCATGTGTTTGTGAGTTCCTATGACCGGAAACTGTTTCATACCAGCCGGAAGCCGAAACTTTTATGTCCGCCATGCGGGCCGACGCAAGTTTCTCCTTCACTATGGGATTGCGGAAATTTTTTCCGATGAAAGCGGAGACGGATATCTGCCCGGAAGGGGGGTGAATCCGCTTATGCACAAAAGTTGTCTGTCCCAACCAGCCGGCGCAGACAAGCAGAAGACAGAAAAACAGTATCGCCCGTATTTTCATCCGCATTCCTTATTTAAACATTGACCACGTAAACACTGAAAGGTTTAATTATGGATGTTATGTTCCGTGTTTTCTGATTTCCGTGCTTCCGTGGTTCGCAGTTTCTATTTTACCATTAGTTTCCTATGGCGGTCAGCACCCACTGATACGTGTCGCTTGAGGTTTTCATGCAGATATACAGCTTATCCGTTACGCCGCCGGCGCCCTGTTCGTAGAACATCGCTCCGCGGTATGCTACGGCGCAAGTCGGTTTTGAACCAGTAGTGATAAGCTGAACCGCAGGCGTCCCGTCCGACGCGTTCTGCACCGTCAGTTTCGACGAGGGACTCGTAGTCCCGATGCCGACGTTGCCGCTCGACACTATCACGTTCCCATAGGTTTCGCTTCCGGCTTTATAGTGGTTGAAAACTATATTGTTGGTCCCGCTGTCAATATTCAGATAGTCAATAAGCTCGGACCAGACCGCATTCCTTTTTCTTATCCTGAAAGATGCAGTTCCAGCCCCCGCTCCTGCTGCGTCTTTTGACCAAAATAAATCAAGGCGATTGACCGTGCTCGCTATTTCGGTGTTTATTAAAGATAAGCTGGCAGACATATATTGCGCTGTGCTTGTACTTATCACCACCATGTTCGGATTGTCGCCATTAAGCTCCAGCAGCGTAGCGGGACTCGTAGTCCCGATGCCGACTTTTCCTCCGTTATATCCCACTAGGAAATCGCCCGTATAGGTCATCATAAACCGCTCGGTGTCGCTGCCCTCGTGTCTATAGAACCTCAACGCCCGCTGAGTACTATCGGCCGAACTGTTCCCCAAAATCCAGCCGCTATCGGAACCGTCCTGCTTTATGTAAAGCTGTTTACCGGCGGTGCCCACTTCTTCAGCCCTTATGACGCCAATGACATGCAGTTTGTCTGACGGAATCGGAGTCCCGATGCCGACGTATTCCGTACTAGTATTAAAAACTAACCCAACTTCGCCTCTGCTAGAGCGGGCCAACGATACTATGTGTCCGCTGTCTGCAGAAATTACTACTGATTTATCAGCATTCCAAATCGTGTTGCCTGTATCGTCTCCGCTTACCCGCAGTCCGTCAAAATAATGATATGTAAACGAACCGTCGCGCGCGCCTACGGTAAAAGAGCCTTCTCCCTTCGGAGAAATAGTTATGTCTTGATTCGCGTTGGTGCCGTATGCCGCAATAGTGTTGTACCCTATACTGATCCCTTGAGTTAAATTTGAATTGCGAACCACTAATCCGGAACTATCATCTATAATCGATAATTTTGCGTCAGGGATTGTCGTTCCTATCCCCACGTTACCGTAAGACGACACATACAATCCGTATCCCCCCGTGGTATGGCTTGCTATAAGAAGGGGCTGATTGCCGGAATCAAGAACATGGAGTCTTGAAACGGGATCTACGGTGCCTATGCCGATATTGCCGGGGGCTCTTTTTACAACCATCCGTGCCACGGCGGGGGAGTTGGTTACAAAAACTATATCTCTATCAGACCCTGATGAACGAGACTGCAATACAAGATTGCCGTTTTCCGTGAAAGGATATTCACTACCATTTGCCCATGTATCGTATATGAGCGAATTTCCAAGGGTGGTGTTAAACGCACCTAGCCCCTGGCGCAGCGATAAATAACCGCTATAATAACCGCCAATGTTTACGCTCCCGTCAACGTCCAGTTTCGCTACAAAAGGATTCGTCGTTCCTATTCCCACATTGCCGTAAGACGACACATACAATCCGTATCCCCCCGTGGTATGGCTGGCGATGAGGAGGGGGCGGTTTTCTCCGCCTGCTACATGCAGATTGGCGATGGGGCCGGCGCCGATTCCAAGACTATTGTTGGCGGCATCGTATTGAAAAGCTGATTCTCCGCCGAACGAGCCTGAATTGTTATATTGAACGCTGTTATAAGGCAGGGCAGGAGTTCCTCCTCCTCCCCCTCCGCCGCCGGCGGCCGTAGTTGAGTAAGTGTTATCCAGCCATTGTATGCGTTTTACGTGCAGATACCCGTCGCCCGTCA
>CAZFMJ010000049.1:0-8262 GCA_964520045.1 uncultured Elusimicrobiales bacterium
AAGCAGAGAAACTGAAGGATAGCTTGAAAGATACGGAGTTATAAACTGCAGAAGCCCCGTTTTTCCGAACGCAAGGACTTTAAGGCTTGCCGGGTCGCGCGCAAAAACTCTGGAATAAACCGGGATATGAAAATTTCCAAGGGCGCAGTCCACATACGGCACACCGTGCTCCACCATTCCGAAAAGATCGCGCACGCTTGCGTAAGGCAAGCCCAGATTTTCGGCAAGAACGGCCCTCATTTTTGATTTATCCATGGCGCTGTCCTGCTTATCTTTCCAGCCTCCGCCGGTTATCGCGAAACTGTTTTCCGGCAGTCTCGGATACCTGCCCTTTTCGGCCCTGAACGCTTCGCATAATTCAAGGGCAAACGCCGGAAAACCTATTACGCGCGCAGGCATCGGGCTTTTCTCAAATTTCCCGATATATTCAACCGCGGTCTTGCGGTCGAAAAAAAAGGTTTTTTGCTCTTTATCCGGTTTTAACGCGTAAAAAACTTCGCCTCTTGCGGTAAGTCCGGTAAGGAGCCGGTCCGTCCATGCTGTTCCCAGATTTTTTACGGCAGAGGGATCATGGGTCAGACAGACATAATTTACCTCCGAAGACATATCCGCCACCCCGAAGGCTTCGAAGATTTTCCATGCGATCCTGCGGACGCGCAAAAGAGAAAGCTTATCAAGAAGTATGCGGCTTTTCTGGCCGGTAGTTCCGCTTGAGGTCAGTTCCAACGCAATTTGATTTTTCGCGGCGCTGGTCAGTAATCTTTCTTTGAAAGCTGAGACAAAAATAAACGGCATTTTCTCCAAGCTATGGCCGGTCTTTATATCCGCGGGGCTGAAATTTTCCCGCTTGAATATTCCGCGGAAAGCGGGGCATTTTTTTATATGCCGGGCTGCGGCTTCCCGCATGGCGTAAATGAAAAGCTCCGCCGATTCTTTGCTGTAATCAAAAGGACTCTGCTCAATAAGCCTATTTGTGAAAGAATCGGGCTTGAGCGGATTTGTTTCAGGAGACGCCGTGTCTGGACGGTTTATCATTTTTGAAGGCCAGGTCTATATAAAGCTTCTGCCAGATTTTAAGATATTCCTTAAGAAACTGGCGGTAAGCGGACATCATCCGCACATTTCTGAAGTCCAGCATTTCAAATGAACGCGAAAATATTATGTAATCCCATCTTTTGCTTCCTACTTTTCTCATGGCGGGATAATATCCGCTGGGCAGGAATCTGGCATTGAGCGCCTGCCATTGAATTTCCGGAGAATATGCGTCCACCAGCAGTTCTATATACCCCACGCCCATGTCATTAAGCGTTTTTGCCGCGCTATTGAGTATAAGCGACAAATCGGTCAGGGGGGTGCTTCCACCCATTATCACGCTGTATCTGTCCATCGCGCCGTGGCTGATGAAAATTTCGGTGGATTGGTCGGGGGTGACAAGAATAAGATTGGGCTCGTGAAAATGCATGTAAACATTGGAGAATACGCCTGAATTTCCGGTTTTTTTATACCGGTTTTTAATAAAATTAGGCGCCGAGGAAATAACCTCAAAATTAAGCAGGGCCGGCTCTACCCCGGAATTTTTATGCTTTGCTTTTGCTTCAGCCGGCAAATCCCTGAAAACAGCTTTTCCCAGATCAAGCTCCCTGCCCACTAGCCGGTAAAAAGGCTCTAGTTCCGGTATCATCACCGGAGGTCTTTTTCTGGCTTTAAGCGCCTCCGGCACAAAAAATGCCGCAAGACAGTGTGTTTCATGCTCAAAAACCTTATGCGCATTGGGGAATATGCCCAATTCGGCAAAACCCAGATTTTCAGTAAGCTGCTGAGGGGCGGTGGTGACGGTGCGGGTGGTGGCATAGACGGTCTGCACCAAACGGCTGGCTGTTATTTCTTTTAAGATGGCCTCCATCATCGTATTGGCCAAATTATTTTTTCTGAATTCTTTTGAAACTACAGCGCCGAAGGCTTTCGCTATTTTCTGCGGAAGATCAACTTCATAGACAAGACTTCCGATTATTCTTCCCTGGCATTCCGCCACCAGCCAGTAGTATCTGTCGCTTTCGATGGCGCGCCTCATCCGCGCCCGATCGTATATTATCGACATGGGATACTTGGGACCGTATACTTCCGCATAAAGCACCTGTATCCTGCGCATATCCTCGGGCCGGGCGTTGCGTATATAGATGTTTTGGCCGGCGGGCCCGTCAAGCACCATTTCAAGTCTTCGCTTATTCATATATAATTACCTTTATCTGAATATCTCAGCTGATATTTTATAAGATATATCCGGGGTGTGAAAATATGGAAATCAAAAATCTTTTAAAACTCTGCTTTATTGTAATTTTTTCCTCCGGCTGCGCTTCTTTTCAAAAAACGCAGATTCTAAACCGCGCTCAGCTCCGGGAAATGAAACAGGACTCGCAAAAACACCGGTTCTCTGAAATAAAAACCGGGTGGAAAACGTTTCCGTTTAAAAGCATTCCCGAAAGCATTGCCGAACCGGACTCCGAGAAAGGCGTTTTTCAGCCGGTCGGACAGGACGAAGAAACACGTTTTCAAAATACCGCGAAAGATGTTTTTCAAAGAGCCGGATTATACGACGCCCAAACCGGCACCGGAACTCTTCGGCTTGTTCTCTATTCCTACGGAAGATGGAATTACCGCAAACTTATGAAAGGTTTTTTTATAGACACCCCATTCATGATGCTTCTACCCACCTCGATTATAGTAAAGCACCATCTTTCTGCGGAGGGAGAAATTTCAGGAAAACCGTTCAAGTTAAAAAAAATCGGCGATGTTAAAACGGTTTTTCACGCCTTATTATTCCCGCTATATCCGTTTTTGAGTCCCGCGGCCCAGGAAAAAGCGCTGATACGCAATCTTTTGTGGCACATTTCCGCTGAAATCTACAACAGCGGCAAAACTCCCTCAGAACCGATTGCCTCCCAGACACACAGCAGCCCGGAAACCCGGTTTCCCAGTGGCCCAGCTTACCCGGCAGCCCAGCTTACCCGATAGCCCAGCTTACCCGATAGCCCAGCTTACCCGGCAGCCCAGCTTCCCAGTTCTGGGTGACCTCTTTATTGCTGTCCGGCAGTCTAGCAGTCCCGCTGTCCAGCCACCTCGCCGCCTAGCAATTTTTCTGCTTTACAACGGCTCTAAAAACAAGGATGTTCCATATAAGATAGTTCCGCATGCCCCCATCACCGCCAAAGCCGCGGGGACCGTCGCTACCCCGGCCAACGCCAATAAAGCCACCGGCGAAGTTGTAAGAGTAACCATAGCTGTTAAACTGAGCGCAAAATTGATCTGGTCTTTTATTACATCTTTTTTGGGCGCTCCGTTAATGCGGTCCGCATAAAGTTTCGCGTGGCATTTTTCCATCCTAAGCAATCCGCTAAAAGATAATAAACCTTTCGCTGTCTGAGCGCCGGCTGACACAAGCCCCGCGGTAAAAGCGGTTCTTTGTCCGCTGTCAATCAAAGTTTTTTGCCTGTTATAAACTTCATTGAGATAATTCATCGCCCTGTGGCCGGAAGATGCCGCCGCCATATCGGATTCCATTACAAGCGGTTCCGGAACTGGTTTTCTCTCCGATTTTATCTCATTGGATTCAAGGGGGTTTTTCCCGGGAGACTTATTATCCGGTTCCCGCGGTTTTGGAACCGGAGGAGTATACGGCAGCACCGGATTATATGGATATGACACACCCGCCGGAATTTCTTTTCTGGAGATACGCGCCCCGTCAAAAATCTTCATGCCCGCAAACGAGTCTTTTCCAAAGTCTTTTTTAAGCTTTTCCGCCAGCTCCGCTATGTCCCGGTCTATTGCTGTTCCCGAAAAAACCGGAACCGCACTGATTTTATCCACTCTCTCATTTCTCCTCTCCGCAAAAAGAACCGGCCCGATCTGTGTCGTCAATATGTATTTTCGGGCCAGTTGTATTTCAGCGGCAAATTCCGCGGTCAAATACCGCTTGGCGGAAATAAGATCCGATTCGGTTAAGGTTCCCGAGTTATAGTGCGAAAGCGTCTCTCCGACAGCAATATTTTTTCTGCCGAGGTACCCGGCCGCTTCCTGTCCACAGGAATATTCCAGCCTTTCTTTGCTGGACATTCGCATTTGCTCCAGTTTCGTCTTGGCCGAATTTTTGCCCCAGCCGGCGATCATTTCAAGACACTGCGCGTTTGGCGCGGTTTCCATCAGCCGCTTTGCAAGAAGTATCTCGCTATCTGAATCCGCCGTCATTGCCGATGGAACAGCGCCCGGAATAACATTCAACGCCAAGACCGGACTATTAAGTAAAAATACCGCTAAAATATGATTTATGTTCATATATCTCCCGAAGGCATTCGCATAACCATTATATATACCGACGCCTTATTACGCATGAGCACTAGGCTCTATTTGCTTATACCCAATCGGCCTATAACTATAGTGGGTCTAATGCCTAAGCGCGTTTCATAGGGAAATATGGTATAATTATTTTGTAAGTTTGAACTGCAGCAGAATAATCGGTGTTCTTCTGGTTTTCCATGTAGACCGTCGGTTCCGGCTCCAAAATCAAAGCTTACTCAGTAAAATGAAGCCCGACCGCGCTAAAGCGCGGGATTTCAGGGCGGAATCCCTCCGTAGCCCGCCGTAGGCGAGGCGAAGGAGGATAAAAAAGAGGTAATAACAAATGAAAGGAACAGTAAAGTGGTTTAATGATCAGAAGGGTTATGGATTCATAACTCCGGAGGACGGCTCAAAGGATCTCTTTGTCCATCACTCCAGTATAATGACATCCGGATTCAAGACCCTCGCTGAGAATCAGCAGGTTGAGTTTGACGTAGTGGAGTCGGAAAAAGGTCCGAAAGCGGGCAATGTAAAGCCCCTGACCACGGTCAGCTGATTATAACCGAATAAAAAACCCGCTGGCTTAACCGCCGGCGGGTTTTTTTATTGGGCTCTTCCGGGTATGGGTGCGGGTCAGACACGGGCTTGCCCCTCCGCCGCGTAGGAAACCCTCCCGTGGTTTCCCTCCAACCACAAGGGTTGGAGCCTCCCATCCGCGATGCGGCTACGGAGCAACCCCATGTCTGACCTTTGACGCTCATAACAGGATTTATAATAATCGTGCTCTGGAAGAGCCTTTTGTTTTATGTTACATTGTAAGGGATATATATTATGAAAATTGGAATGCTGGGCTTGGCCGGAGCCGGGAAAAAAACATTATTCCGCCTGCTTACCGGGTGGGAAATTCAAAGCGTCTCAACGAAGGAAATTCCCGGAATCTGTAAAGTTGTGGACCCGCGGATAGACCGGCTTTCAGGCATGTATAAACCCAAAAAAACGGCTTATGCTTCCTTTAATATGCACCTTCTGCCGGATGTGGAAAAAACGCAGGGAAAAGCCGTGTGGCTGGATGACATCCGCGACATGGACGGCTTGTGCTGCGTTGTGCGGGCATTTGAAAATCCGTCCGTTTTCCACCCTGAAGGCTCCGTAGACCCTGTAAGGGATATCGGCACATTTTTTTCCGAACTGATGTTTTCCGATCTGCTGTTCGCGGAAAAAAGAAAAGAGAAATTGACCGCGGAGCTTAAAAAAAAGGCCTCCCCTGACAAGGAGAAAGAATTGTCTGCCATGAGCAAAATAGCGGCGGGACTGAATGACGGACACGCCGTAAATAAATTGGGAATTTCGCCCGAAGAGCGCAGGATACTTTCTTCAAGCCGGTTTCTCACGGATAAAGCCATAGTGGCCGTGATAAACATAAGCCAGGGGGAAGAACTGTCCGCGCTTAAAGAAAAAATAACGGCGGATTACGGCAAGAGCCTGTCTCCGGTTTTTCTGGACGCGAAGCTTGAGGATGAAATAAACCAGATAGCGGATGCCGGTGAAAGAAAAGATTTTTTGGCGGGACTCGGGATAGACGAACCCGCTCTTGCCAAGCTTACAAGGACGGTTTACGACGCGCTCGGCTTGATTTCATATTTCACGGTGGGAGAAGACGAAGTGCGGGCCTGGACCATTAAAAAAAGCTCCACCGCCCCGGAAGCGGCCGGCGCCATACACAGCGATATAGAAAAGGGCTTTATCAGAGCCGAGCTTATAAAGTACGCTGACCTCATAGAAGCCGGAAATGAAGCGGGAGTAAGAGCCGCCGGAAAATTTTCGCTTAAAGGAAAAGATTACATCGTGGAAGACGGAGATATTCTTTCCTTCCGTTCGGGAGTATGAGAAAAAGCGGGACAGCTGGACTGCTGGACGGCTAGACCGCCGGAAAAAAATAGCGGAATGGAAGAATGGTAAAAAGTAAAACATGGGGG
Organism: uncultured Elusimicrobiales bacterium; assembly: GCA_964520045.1. Taxonomy (GTDB): domain Bacteria; phylum Elusimicrobiota; class Elusimicrobia; order Elusimicrobiales; family CAZFMJ01; genus CAZFMJ01. The sequence continues at coordinate 6,309 of CAZFMJ010000049.1, forward strand.
ATTTATGTAAATAAAACTTATTAAAATAATTGATAAAATTGAATTCACACGGAAGCATTTGATTCTTGGAATTTTACTGCTTCTTTTGTGTTTCGGTTATGAAAAAATGGGAAGCGAGACCCTGCCCCTGCGCGCGTATTACCCTTCGCCCGTGGGAATTTACACAAGGCTTGTCAGTATAAATAAAGCTACATTTGCCAGGGAAAAAGGCGTTCCAACCGGCCCCGGCGGGGTATACGGTATGGTTTCTACCGATGGAATAACAAAGTCGGATATTCTGGTTACGGCTTCATTTGAACCAAGCAAATGCGGTTCTGTTACCTTTCCGGTGCGAAAGGGTGAGTATTGGAAAATACTGGTATCCCGCACAGATTTTCTGTATGTTTATTGGATCCCAATGTTGTAAGGGAATCAGGGAACGCTGTTTCAAAATTTTTCTAATTCGGATTTGAGCATTTGGGGCAGGTTTTTGGCAATTTGCCAATGACTTTTGGGCAGGAAATTTTTTAGTTCCCCCTCAATAACCTTCCTATCCAGATTTTTGATTAACTCAAGGAGGTTTTTCTTTGCTTTTGCCGTTTGCATTACCCCCACTCTGCTTCTGAGAAGAAAATAAATATCAAAGAAATCCCGCGGTTTTTTGCGCGACAGCGCCGCCTGTATTTTCTCCTTTACAATACATTCTTCATTCAAAGCCTCTACCGTATACGCAGGGTGCAATTCATTTACAACAAGCACAAGCTCAGTCTTGGGTTTTACCAGACTGCGCAATGATATATTGAATTCCATGGTAACCGGCAGGCTGTATATCTGCGTTTTAAAAATTGCCAGCCATCCTCCGGACGTCGGGCTTGAAACTTCTTCTTCAAAATTTATGCCTAACCTGTTTATTTCAGCCGTAACGCGGCTTATGATTTTTGGTATTGCGTACGGTTTCAGCCAGCCTGTAAAATCTAAATCTTCGGAAAATCTGGGGCTTGCGCGTAAAATTCTAAGAGCTGTGCCGCCCTTAAATGCCAGCCCCGCATCTTTAAGCGAATATATTGCGCAAAGAGCGGCGTGCTGAATAAATTCCCGGATTACATTGATTTCCGTAGTCTGCCAAAGCACGGCCAGTTCACGTATCCGCGTTTGTGAAATCATTTAGCCACCTCTCAAAATAAGGATTTTTAAAATTTTTCACATGTTTTTTCAGCAGTCCGGCGTTCAGCTTGTTAAAGCGTATGCGTTCGTTCGGTTTTATTTTGCTTAAAGCCGAAAAATACAGATAATCCGCCGCGGCCTTTTCTCTTTCGGCAATCCAGACTGTTTCCCCATGAATAGAGGCGGAGATATATCCCGTGAATGCCGGTTTCTTTATGGTTCTGAAAATATACCGTATTCCGTTTATTTCATATTCGCGCGTCGGTTTTGGAGTGACCGAAGTTACCGCATACGGAACATCCGTCAAAAGTCCGTAAAATGACAAGGCGGATTCAAGAGAAATATACGACGGCCGGTATATGCGGTTTGCGGCGGCGAATTCGGAAGGCAAAGCGTCTTTGAGCGCATAAAGATCCCTTTTCAGTCTAAGCAGAAGCCCTCTGGCAGTATAGCGTATGAGGAGAAATTTAGCGGAAGTCCGGCTTGTTTTCGCCAGTTTTCCGAATTCTGAGCCGGAAAAGATTTTTATCCCCGACTTTTTTATCCTGCTGTTAATTTCAATCCATTTCATAAAAGTATTATTAATGCTACTTTTCTGAAATAAGTATAACAGGCCGCCGCAAGAATGTCAAGGGGCGGCTGATGCCGGATAAAACCAGGTTCTTTCGTAATTATTGTGGAACACGCGGCTGGAAACGTCATCCCTGCGCAAGTAGGAATAAAGCCTTTTATAATCTGGCTGCGCGGGAAATGAGAGGCCCCTCTCAAAAAGCGCGCATTTTTAACATTGAGGATGCCGACAAACTATCCC
>CAZFMJ010000049.1:8272-20712 GCA_964520045.1 uncultured Elusimicrobiales bacterium
CCCCCCGCCGTAATTTTATTCAACAACAGGCAGTTTTTCTACTGCCGTCACAATCGGGGCCACGTTGGCTATTTTGTCGCCTTCCTCAAGCCTTACAAGCCTCACGCCCTGCGTATTTCTTGAAATGGTGCGGATATCACCGCAGCGCATTCTTATAGCCATGCCTTTTTCGGTCATCACCATTAAATCATTCTCATCGTTTGCAAGCTTTATTCCTATCACGCTTCCGTTGCGTTCCGTGGCTTTAATGGTTATAACGCCGCTTCCGCCCCTGTGCTGGCCCCTGTATTCCGAAAGTGCGGTGCGTTTTCCAAAGCCGTTTTCGCATACGGTAAGAATCGTCTGCTTGCCTTCCGCGGCCGAGCATTCCATGCCGACCACCTGATCCCCCTTGGAAAGCTTGATTCCTCTTACTCCCATGGCGGTCCGGCCCATGCTTCTTACATCGCCTTCCGCAAACCGTATGGACATTCCGTTCTTGGTGCCTATTATAACTTCGTATTTCCCGTTGGTATGCCCCACGTCGCCGAGCACATCTCCTTCTTCAAGGGTTATGGCAGCTATCCCGTTCTTGCGGATATTTTCAAAATCCTTCAGCCGCGTTCTCTTAACTGTGCCGTTTCTGGTGCACATCATGAGGAACGTCTCTCCGCCTTTTGTTTCCTCAAAAGATTTTATCGCTATGGCGGAGGTTATCTTCTCGTCCTGATGTATCGGGATGAGATTGACAAGGGCTTTGCCTCTGGCGGTGCGGTTGGCTTCCGGGATCTCATACACTTTAAGGGAATACACTTTGCCCCTGCTGGTGAAAAGAAGAAGGGTGGCATGGCTGGAGGTAACGAACAGATGTTCTATAAAATCTTCTTCCTTAACATCAGATCCCGTTATCCCCTTGCCTCCCCTGTTTTGCGCTTTATAAGTATCCAGCGGAAGCCGCTTGACATATCCGCCGTGCGAGATGGTCACATTGACTTCCTCGAGCGGGATTAAATCTTCAATTGAAACTTCCTCCGCTTCGCTTTCTATCTTTGTGCGCCTCGGCTCACCATATTTTTCCTTAAGCCCCTCCATCTCTTTTACTATGATTTTAAGGATTTTTTTGGGATCGGCAAGTATTGCACGCAGTTCTTCTATAACTTTCTGCAGGGCTTTATGCTCTTCCATGATCTGGTCGGCTTCAAGCCGGGTAAGCTGATGCAGTCGCATATCAAGAATCGCCTGCGCCTGTATGCGGGAAAGCTTGAACTTATCCATAAGCTTTGTTCTGGCTTCCTCTACATCCTTGGATTTGCGGATTATGCCCACAATTTCGTCCAGATTTTTAAGGGCGATGATAAAACCTTCAAGGATATGAACTCTGGCAAGCGCTTTATTGAGATCATACCGCGTGCGGTTGGTTATTATTATCTGCCTATGATGTATATAGCAGTTTATTATATTTTTCAGCGGAAGAACCTTAGGCCTGCCGTCCACAATGGCCAGCATTATAACGCCGAAAGATATCTCCATCTGGGTATGCTTATAAAGCTGGTTAAGCACCACATTGGCGTTGCCGTCACGCTTTATTTCTATAAACACGCGCATGCCCCTGCGGTCGGACTCATCCCGTATGTCCGATATGTCGGGAATTTTCTTGTCTTTGACCAGATTTGCGATAGTTTCGATTAACGTGGCTTTATTGACCTGATAGGGAAGTTCCGTAATAATTATCGCCTGCTTATTGCCTTTAATATCTTCTATGTCGGTTTTTGCCTGTATCTTAACGGACCCGCGCCCTGTTTCAAAATAATCCCTTATTCCCTGCCGTCCCCGTATCGTTCCCGCCGTCGGGAAATCCGGTCCTTTTACGCATTTCATCAATTCTTTGATATCTATCCCCGGATTATCTATGACCCTTATTACGGCTTCGCATACTTCCGAAAGATTATGCGGGGGGATATTGGTCGCCATTCCCACGGCTATCCCGCTGCTTCCGTTTATCAGTAAATTAGGAAGCTTGGCCGGAAGCACGGTCGGCTCTTTAAGCGAACCGTCATAATTGGCCGTAAACCTTACGGTTTCCTTATCTATATCCGTAATAAGCTCGTCCGCTATGGCGTCAAGACGGGCTTCGGTATAACGCATCGCGGCCGGCGGATCGCCGTCTATAGAACCGAAATTCCCCTGGCCGTCTATAAGGGGATGCCTGAGGCTGAAATCCTGCACCATGCGCACCAGAGCGTCGTATACGGACATATCGCCGTGCGGATGATATTTTCCAAGCACGTCTCCGACTATGCGCGCTGATTTTTTGTAGGGCTTGTTATATTTAAGCCCCATTTCTTCCATGGTAAAAAGAATTCTTCTGTGCACGGGTTTCAGGCCGTCGCGCACATCGGGAAGGGCCCGGCCCACTATAACGCTCATTGAATAATCGATATACGAGGATTTCATTTCCTCGCCTATATCTCTTTGAAAAACATTGGAAAAAAAATCTTCTCCCATTTCATTTTTCGGTTTTTCAGAATTACTCATAACTCCTCCCAGTTCTAACCCCCAACTACCTTAACCGGATGCTCCCCCGCCTGTCGTGCCGGAAGATATAAATCGGGCATCCGAACTTCTATAAGAACTTTGGATTCCCGTTTACGCGGGAATGCCTGATTTAATGCTAAATATCCAGATTGCGGACTTCAAGAGCATGCTGTTCGATAAACAGCCTGCGCGGTTCAACTTTGTCTCCCATGAGGGTTGTAAAAATCTGCTCGGCCTCGGCCGCGTCTTCTATCGCCACCTGCAGAAGCTTGCGCCTTGAGGGATCCATCGTGGTCTCCCAAAGCTGTTCAGCATTCATTTCTCCGAGCCCTTTATATCTTTGCACATTGGCGCTTCCCGAGCCGAGTTCCCTTATAACGCGGAGAAGCCCCTTGAGATCCGGGATCTCTTGTCTGGTTTTATCCGTGGAAACCGTGAATAAAACCGGCATTTTTTCCTGAGCCGGAACGGCATACTGCCCGATTGAAAACTTGAATTCTTTCAGTCTTTCGCCTACCGCGGCAAGACGGGTTATTTCCCATAGTTTCTGAACTTCGGGACCAAGTTCTTCCTCTATTTCTCCGGCTTCGGCGTTTTCTTCGCTTTTAAGCTCGCTTATGATTTTCGCCTTGCGCTCCTGAATGTAAAGAGTTTCGTAATCCCGCCATTCCTTTTCGCTGAAAAAATATTTATAACTGCCCTCGGATTCTTCGACTCTGTATAAAGGAACTTTCCCCTGCCCGACAAACTGCAGATATTCCAAAAGGGAAAGATTTTTCGCCTCCATCCTTCTCTGTAAATTTTCTATTTCGACAAGAAGCAGAAGAAGGGACTGCAGTTCTTTCCCTTCCAGTTTTTCATTATTATTTTTCTTCACCACGGCCGAATTTATTCCTTCCTTAAGAAGCCAGGCCTGAAGTTTTTCATCATTGTCGACATACATTTCTGTTTTGCCTTTTTTCACCTTATAAAGAGGCGGCTGCGCTATATATACGTGCCCGTGTTCTATAAGCGGCTTCATCTGCCGGTATAAAAAGGTTAAAAGAAGCGTTCTTATGTGCTGTCCGTCCACATCGGCGTCCGCCATGAGGATTATTTTGTGATATCTCAATTTTGAAATATCCAAACCATCCTCCCCTTCTCCCACCCCAGTGCCTATGGCGGAAATAAGAATTCTTATCTGCTCGTTTGAGATTATTTTAACCAGCTGCGATTTTTCCACATTAAGGATTTTTCCCCTTAGCGGCAGTATTGCCTGAAAAACGCGGTCGCGCCCCTGTTTTGCGGATCCTCCGGCGCTGTCTCCTTCCACTATAAAAAGTTCGGATTTTTCGGGGTTGCGTTCCTGGCAGTCGGCAAGTTTTCCCGGAAGGCCGGAATCGGCAAGAGCTCCTTTTCTTCTGGTAAGTTCTTTGGCTTTCCGCGCGGCCTCTCTGGCTTCGGCGGCCTGCACGGACTTCTGGCATATGGCTTTGGCCATGGCAGGATGCTCCTCAAAAAAAACAGAAAGAGTCTCTCCCACGATAGATTTGACGATTCCCTCCGCCTCGGCGTTACCGAGTTTGGTTTTGGTCTGGCCTTCAAATTGCGGCTGGGGAATTTTCACGGAAACAACGGCGGTAAGCCCTTCCCGCACGTCATCGCCGGTCACACCGTATTCTTTGTCTTTTAAAAGTTCGTGTTTCTTTATGTAATCGTTGATCGCGCGCGTCAGCGCGGATCTGAAGCCGGCGAGATGAGTGCCGCCTTCTATGGTATTTATATTGTTAACAAAAGAATACACATTTTCAGAGTATTCGTCGTTATATTGTATAGCCAGCTCCACGGACACTTCTTCGTCTTTTTTTGCGACTATTATGGGTTCGGGGTGAATTGTTTTTTTGTTTGAATTTAAAAATTTCACGAACTGCCCTATCCCGCCCTCATAAAGAAAAATATGTTTTTTATCATCCCTTTCGTCTATTATTGTTATTCTTATGCCGGCATTCAGGAAGGCCAATTCGCGCAGTCTGTTTGAAATTACGTCAAAAGAGAATTTATGACTGTCAAAAATTTTAAAATCGGCCTTAAACGTGACCTTTGTGCCGTGTTCATCCGTCTTGCCCTTGGCGATTATATCCGCCCTCGGCTTTCCCCTGTCATACGTCTGCTGCCATATTTTCCCGTCTCTATAAACTTCAACTTCAAGCCATTCCGAAAGCGCGTTGACAACCGAAACTCCCACTCCATGAAGTCCTCCTGATATTTTATACGCTCCCTTATCGAATTTTCCTCCCGCATGAAGCACCGTCATAACCACTTCAAGGGCTGATTTTCCCTTAAGTTTGGGGTCTTTTACATCCTGCATGGCGTCTACCGGAATTCCACGGCCGTCGTCTATAACAGTGCAGGTGTTGTCATTATTAATTATCACTTCTATGGAAGTACAGCCTCCGGCGCTGATTTCATCCACCGCATTATCTACAACCTCGTAAACAAGGTGATGCAAACCCGGCGCCGCGGTTGATCCTATATACATGGCCGGCCGTTTCCTGACAGCCTCTAACCCTTCCAAAACCTGTATCTTAGAGGCGTCATATTTTTGTTTTTCCATAACAGGGCACTCGCTCCCTTTATTATTGTGGTCTTTCACGGTCTTTTACCTCCGCTGGTTGAAATTTTTATCGATCGTATCCAGGGCCTATCAAAATATTTATTGAGTCCTTTAATAATTTCGCGGCTGCGCATCGTCAATTCATGGGACGCCGCGGAAGATTCGGCTTCAATTAAAAGATCTGCGTCTTTAACCGCCGAAAGCGAGCAGCAATCCGATAAATATCCTATTTCTTTTTCCCAAACGGCGTTTAAAATCATCAGGCGCTGCATCTTTGCGCCCCCGAAGGTTCTCCATGACGATTTTATGCCGGCCGCGGAAACCCAATGGTTTTTAACCCTGCAATTTTTTATGTGGTGTGTGTTTTTCACCGCGTTATGGTTTGTAACTATGTTGCTTGGGTTGCCCGCCAAACAACAAGGCGGGTCCCCCGCCACTACAGCAAGGCGGGCTCGCCGAAGAAGTGTGGAGAGCGCGCCGGCGTCGTAGCGGCGGAAGGGCCGAAGACCATTAAACACTACCGCTGTCCCTTCAGGCTGACTGCCTTCAGCCTGGTTGCCCGGCCGGCTTGCTTATACTCTCACCGGCATTATAATATATCTGCAGTCATGTTCCCCGACCGGTTCTATTAAAACCGGATTAACCGGCGTGTTTAATCCAAGAGAAATTTTTTCTGAATTGATGTTTTTTAAAACATCTATAATAAATTGAGGATTAAAAGCTGTATTAAATTCCTCTCCGGCGTAACTAATTAATATTTCGTCTTTAAATTCCATGTTTTGAGACACCGCGTTTACGCGCAGGATGTCTTTGTTTATGGAATATTTTACGGATCCCCCTTTATCGCTAACGCAGAGCGCCGCTCTTTTTGTTATTGCAAGAAGCTCACTACATAAAACTTCTATCTGTATCTCTTTTTTATTCGGGATAATATGCTCATAATTAGGAAAATTACCGTCGATTAAGCGCGAAATAAACGTGGTCTCGTTTATCTGAAAACCTATCTGATTAGATGAAACCGCTATTGTAATTTTATCTGATTTCACGCATTCTATAGTATTAACGTATCTTACTACTTCCTGTAAAATTTTTACCGGAATAACAACTTTATAGTCTTTTTTTGTGCAGCTGGTTTTATCTTTTACTATCGCGAGCCGCCTTCCATCGGTTGCGACGAGTTCTAAACCCGAAGCCGTTGAAGTAAGAAGAATACCGTTTAAAACATATCTTGTTTCCTCCGTGGAAGCGGCAAAAATAGTTTTTTTAATCATTTCCGCAAACTTTAACACGGGAACTTCAAAAGCGTCTTTTTTATCCATTTCGGGGACTTTTGGATATTCATCTTTAGGCGTGCCTATGATCCAAAAATTCGACTTATCGCAGTTTATATTTATCCTATTAGCGTCGTTTACTGTTAATGTTACATCGCTATTATCTTTTAGTGAGTGAAGTATTTCTAAAAATTTCTTAGCCGGCACGGTTATGCTTCCTCCGCTTTGCACATCCGCTTTTATATAATAACGCACGGCCATTTCAAGATCGGTAAAAACAATCTTTACTTTAGAGTTTTCTGTTTCAATAAGAAAGTTTTGAAGTACGGGTAAAGTAGTTCTTGGGGATACCGCGGATTGTATAATCTGCATACCTTCCGCAAAGTTTGACTTTATACTATTAATCTTCATCTTATTATCCTTATTCTTATTTAATACCTCATATTATGCAAACTGTTGATGGATGGTCGGAAAAAATGTTACAGAAATATTAAATTTTATCCACAAAACCGTCAACATTATCCACAAAACAAGGTTTTATCAACACAACTCACATTTTTATACCCTCTGCCTTAATCTTTAAAATAAGCTTATTTATAACCTCTGTAAAATATGGATCCGAAAGAACTTTATCTTTAATTTTATCTCTTCCATGCATTACAGTGGAATGATCGCGTTTAAAAGCTTCACCTATAGCCGGAGTGGATAATTCCGTTAATTCACAGGCCAGATACATGGCGATTTGCCGCGGAAGAGATATTGATTCTATGCGTTTTTGCGAAGTAAGGTCATATACGTCTAAATGATATTCTTCGGCTACAACTTTTTTTATTATATCGATGTTTATTCTGTAATCCGGTTCCTGATGCGCGATTATATCTTTTAAAACCTCTTTCGTAATATCTATTGTGGCTTGGCATCCGTGGGATATGCAATATCCCTCAAGCGTCTTTAAAGAGCCGTCAAGCTCGCGGATGTTGCTTTTTACAGATTCCGCTATATAAGTTAAAACATCGTCGGGAATAGTAAATTTATAAATATCTCTTTTTTTACGCAGTATGGCTATCCGGGTTTCTATATCCGGGATTTTTATGTCGGCCACCATTCCCGATCTAAAACGCGAGATATACCTCTGATCTAAAGAAAGCTCGCTCGGAGTTCTATCGGAAGAAATGACTATTTGTTTTTTTGATTCAAAAAGAGAGTTAAAAGTGTAAAAAAACTCTTCCGAGCTTCTGGCCTTTCCTATTAAGAATTGGATATCGTCAAGAAGCAGGCAGTCAACCATTCTATATTTTCCCCTGAAAGATTCAAGGGAAATATTATTCTGCAGCGTTCTGACATATTCGTTTACAAAACCTTCCCCGGCTATATATAATACCTTTGCCGCGCGGTTTGTCTGCAGTATTTGGTTGCCTATCGCATGCAGAAGATGTGTTTTCCCAAGCCCGGAAGGACTATATAAAAAAAACGGGTTATTAAGAAATCCCGGATTTTTTGCGACGGATTCGGCGGTGGCATATGCCCATCTATTTGAAGGCCCGACGACAAACGTTTCAAACGTAAAACTTTGATTAAGCATTTTACTGTATTCGGAATGGATGTCGTGTTTTATTTGAGCGGGCGGAGGGTTTTTTACCTTCGCCGCGGGGATATTCAGATTTATTGAAATGGAATATTCTATTTTAAAATCTTTTTTATAAAGATCTTTTAAAATTTCCAGGATTTTCGATTCGTAGCGCGAATGAAGAGTTTCAAAAGCGATTTGGTTCGAAACCTCCAACTTTATTATATTGTTTTCGATCAGCAGCGGGGTTGCCGGTTTAATCCACATTTCTATCGCATCTGAAGAAAAAGTTTCAGCCAATTTTTTTAATATATCAAGCCAAACTGTTTTGATGTCTATCGTATCCACAGGATTTCCACAACTGTTAATAAGTTTAATAAAAACGCAAAATATCTATAAATTTTATGCGTTTATTGGCGGTATAATTCAATAAAAACCGCAACTAATAAATTTTTTAATCCAAAAGTTTCAATTGAAATATAAACGCCGTGTCAATCTATTGAATTTTTTTATTCACCCCCTCCTCCATCCTCCTTCGGCTTGTCAACGGCGGGCTTCGGAGAGACAAGTCCACCCCCTTTTAGGGGAGGGAAAGGGTGGAGGGGCAGCTGAAACTTTCGGGTTAACGTTAATAATCTTATGTTAAGCCAAAAAACAATGAAATTTCCAACACAATTTATGGTAATTTATGATTGTAATGCCGCTGTTTTATGCTGAATATAGTGCTTCTAAAAATGAGACGGTCCGGCAAACGTCATTTTTTCGTGTCGCACCGTTCGGTATGGAACCAAAGGGCCCGCCGCGCCGAAGACAGCTGAAACCGGCGCTGCGTTGTTCTTCATGTGCCCGCATTCCGCCGGATATCCGGATACATTGTAAATGATTATATTGTAAATGATAACTTTTTATTAAAAATGAGTCAATAATTTCCCGTAGGTTTGACAGAAAGTCGGATAAATTGATTTAATAAATGAAATATTTTTTAGGGGGCAAACGTTCATGAAAATACATATAGTGGCGCGGCACGTAAAATTAACTAAGGCGTTAAAAAGTTTTATAGATGAAAAAATCGGGAAAATGCAGAACCATTTTGAAAATATAATATGGGCGCAGATTGTTCTTACTGTGGAAAAAAGGGTTCATGGCGCCGAAATTGTTATTCATGCTTCTCAGCAAACCATGAGGGCGCGCGCCGATGGCGGGGATTTGTATTCCGCCGTGGATATGGCTTTGGATAAGATCAATGCTCAAATACGGAAATATAAAGAGCGGCTTAAAGAACATCGCTTAAGCGAAACGGATTCCGTGAAATTCATGGAAGAGCAGAATATTCAGGGGGAAACGAAATTTTCGGTGATAAAAGAGATCCCTCTTCGGGCTATGACGCGGGAAGAAGCCGCGGGTGAAATGGAAAAACTCGGCTATGATTTTTGGCTGTTTATGGAAGCTCCCGACAAACGGATTAAAGTGGTTTTTCGGCGGCAGGACAATACCTACGGTATTTTACAACCGGTAAAAAAGTAAATGCCTTTCTCTTCAAAAAACAAAAGCAGGACAAATTCCATCACGATCAGCGATATACTGCGGTTGGCGGGCTCAAATTTAGATCTTAAGATCGTTTCGGGGCAAAGATGTTTGAACAGGAAAATTACGGTAACGGAAGTGAACAGACCCGGACTTGCGCTCACGGGGCATCTTGAAAATTTTAGATCGGAAAGAATACAAATAATAGGAAAGGGCGAACATGCATATTGTTCAAAGGAAAATGCGGAAAATCTTTCCAAAAATTTATCTAAAATGCTTTCAAGGTCCAATACGCCGTGCATTATTATCACCGGCGGGCTGAGGGCTCTTGAAGTAATAAAAAAAGTCTGCACGCAGCACCATATTCCCCTGCTGACGACCAAACTTGACACGCCGACTTTTACCGGAGAATTGACCACTTTTCTTGATAATCAGCTTTCGCCGGTTGTTTATGTCCACGGGGTGCTTGTTAATGTTTACGGCCTTGGGGTTTTGATACAGGGCGAGTCCGGCATAGGCAAATCCGAATGCGCGTTGGAACTTTTAAAGCGCAACCACATATTGATAGCGGACGATGTGGTGGAGATAAGAAGAAAACGGGGACAGATACTTGTCGGAGTGTGTCCCGAAAACCTGAAGCATTACATGGAAGTCAGGGGCATAGGCATAATAGACGTGGAATTGCTTTTCGGCGTCGGTTCCATAATGGATCAATCTGTCGTTGAAATGCAGGTAACGCTTGCCTCTTGCGAAAAAATGTATAAATGCGAAAGAATAGGGCTGGAGCAGAGTAAAATAGACATACTGGACATTCAAGTGCCGTCCCTTAATATTCCGGTCACGCCCGGAAGAAACCTGGCCGTTATTATTGAGGTCGCGGCTTTAAACCAGCGGCTTATGACACAAGGATATTTTGCCGCAAGAAATTTTAATAATATGCTGGTGAAAAAGATGAGAAACGCCGGCGGCTGTCCAAAAACATGAACACAAAGCGGAGCAGGAAAAAAATTTTTATCATAACGGGAATGTCCGGGGCCGGAAAAAGCCAGGCCCTTAAATGTTTTGAGGATTTGGGGTTTTATTGCATAGACAATATGCCGCTGGCCCTTATTCCGGCTTTTGCAAAATTGCTGGGGGAAAAAAAATATTTACACGATATTGCGCTGGGTATAGATATAAGGGAAGGAAGATTTCTTAAGGGACTTGAAAAATGCATCGATGAATTTAAAGAAAACAAGCTTGACTACAGGATATTGTTTCTGGACGCGTCCGACACTGCTCTTTTTCAGAGATTTTCAGAGACCAGGCATAAACACCCCCTGGGGCAGAATCTTTCCAAGGCCGTGAGGCAGGAAAGAAAAATGCTTAGGGAATTGAAGGCAAGAGCGGATAAGGCGATAGACACGTCCAATTTGACGCTGGGGGAACTTAAAGAAATATTGTCCGCCGCGCTGGAGCTTAAACGATCCAGCGAAATGAAAATTTCGGTGGTTTCATTCGGATATAAGTACGGTTTGCCCATGGACGCGGATATCGTTATGGACGTGCGGTTTTTACCCAACCCGTATTATATTAAGGACATGAAATATAAAACCGGCGTCGACCGTGCTGTTTTTAAGCATGTTATCAGGGGAAAAACCGTAGCCGGATTTTTGACGAAATATCTGGAATTAATAAATATTCTCATTCCGCTTTATATCCGCGAAGGAAAATCTTATCTTACGGTTGCCATAGGATGCACGGGAGGCAAACACAGGAGCGTCTCCGTGGCGCATTATATCGCAGTGGCGCTGACAAGCCGCAGTTTTAAGGTTTCTGAATTTCACCGAGATATCAGCAAATGATCAATATTATTATTGTTACGCACGGAGATTTCGGCGCGTATTTGGTTGAAGCGGCCGAATGGATAGTGGGAGAACAGACGCAGGGGATCGCTGTGGTGGGAGTTTCTCCAAGAGCGGCTTTGAACGAGGTTAAACATGCCATAAATAAGGCATTGTCTAAAAATATGTCGGCGGACGGGGTCGTTTTTTTGACGGACATGCTGGGCGGAACGCCTACTAATATTGTGCTGCCTTTGACCAAAGACCTTCCCAAAAGCGCCGTAATAAGCGGAGTAAACATCAATATGCTTATTTCCGCATTCAGCTACAGGACGACTCTTAATTTTCAGGATCTGATAAACAAGATTATAGACGACGGTCGCAAGGCGGTTTGCGATGTCAACATCCTTATCGCAAAACAAAAAGAAAAATAGTGTCAAGAAAATATGGGACCACGGGCGTATGCAGACGGACACGGGCAGTTGAAGCGTTAAAGGCCCGTGGTTTACTGTGTAACTTGTGTTAATCAGCGTGAATCTGCTGTTTTGGACATTGCCGTGAAGTTCACGGGGAGAATTTGATGGGAGTTGTGCTTTTTAGAATAGACGATAGGCTTATCCACGGGCAGGTTGTGGAAAGCTGGATCCCGCATTTAAAGGCGGAAGAAGCGGTTGTCGTTTCGGAAGAGGCTGTCGGCAGTGAAATAACCCAAATGCTGATGCGGCTGTCTCTTCCGGCGGAAATAAGGCTTAAAATTCTGCCGGTTTCACAGGCGCTTAAATATCTTCTTGAAATGGAGAACAGCGCCAGAAGAATTCTTGTTCTGGTTCCCGGGCCTAAGGAGGCCCTTGCTCTTATCCGGGGCGGAATTAAAATTCCCGCCATAAATGTCGGAGGAATGCATTATTCCGCCGGAAAAGCTCAGCTGGGACGCGCCATTTTTTTGGGTGAAGAAGACTGCAGAGATCTTATGAGTATCGCCGGTCTTGGGGTCAGGCTGGAAGGCCGCGGCGTTCCGTCCGATACGCCTTCCAATATAACGCAGATGATAGGAAGCAGTTCCGGCGGATAGGCGGGCAAAAAGAGGTTTCCGGTCATCTATGAAAAGGCATGTCAAGGGAATAAAAGTCCCCCGATAGCAAGAATGC
>CAZFMJ010000050.1:0-20677 GCA_964520045.1 uncultured Elusimicrobiales bacterium
TTGTAATTCCCGGAATTCCGGCGCCCGTCCGGCTGGGGCTTGCGGGAGGACCGCTTGTCATGGCGATACTGCTGAGCAGGGTAAGAAAAATCGGACCGCTTTCATGGTATATGCCGATAAGCGCCAATTCCATGCTGAGGGAGCTGGGCATAATACTTTTTCTGGCGTGCGTGGGGCTGTCCGCCGGCGAAAAATTTTTTGCTACGGTATTTACGGAGACGGGCATGCGCTGGATGGCATGCGGAGCGGTTATAACCTTACTGCCGGTGGCGGCAATAGCTTTGCTGGCAAGAATAAAATTTAAAATGAATTATTTTACTTTGTGCGGGCTTATCGCCGGAAGCATGACCGACCCCCCGGCTCTTTCATTCGCGAATTCAATGTCGGTTTCCGGCAAAGTGTCCGTGGCTTACGCCACCATATATCCGCTGGTGATGCTCATGAGGGTCGTTTCCGCGCAGATCCTGGTGATATTCTTCACTGTATAGAAGAGAGGCTCAGCTTCGTCCTGCCGGAGGAGCCACGTAAAACCCCGTAAAAGATGGGGTCACGTGGTCCCCAGCATCCATTTTATAAATTCGGGCCATTTACCGCTTTTTGCCCATAGGAGTTCTTCATATTCAGGCCTGTATTTTTCCGGAAGATAGATCGAAACTCCGTGGGAGTTCTTCATGGCGTCCGTTACATACTTGTTATAAGGCACCAATTTCGGTTCAATAAAAGACATCAAAGTTCTGCCGGTTTGGGACACCTGCGTGTTTTTGGTATCTTTAACCACCAATTGGACAAAATGATAAAGGTCCTTAAAATCAGGATATGTATAGGTTTGAGTTTGAGCTTTAGCGGCTGTTGCCACAGATATTTCGCCTGAGGCCATTACAGCCTGCGCAAAATTGTCGACGTGTATAATAAACTCGTCAAGTTTTGAAGTTTTTATAATCGACATCGTGGCTTTTCTGTTTTTGGGCAGATAGTTTTCGTAAAAAGCGTTTACGGCCAGGAGGCTTACCTCCGCCGGGGTCATAGACGGCCTGTTGACCAGCGGCTGTAAAAAGGTGTTGTAGGTCTGTCCGTCTCCGGGTTCGGTCTCTTCGGAACCCACTATGTAATCGGCATATTTTCTGATCTCATAAGCCACGCTCGCCATCTGCATCATGCAGGCGTCGGAAAAATACACGTCTATTTTTCCGATTTGAGCCAAAGCCTGCCTGAGCTGGGGGGTGGAAATGTGGTTTCCGGTTTCTTTGTCGTAAGAAATGCCTTTCGCGGCGAATAACTCTTCCTTTTTATACCAGCCGGAACCGTGATCCCAGATAATCAGCATGTAGCGTTCCGCTGGGTAATTTTTTTTCGCCCATTGAGCGAAATCGGCAAGCTTCTGCCAGTCGCCCATATCCCGCTTTTCAAATTGCTGGACTATGGGAGAAGTTATGCTGTAAATATCCTCATCTTTTTGTATGAGATATCTTCTCACCCCCGTCCAATCCCCGTCCGAGGTAGCATAGCCGGTCGTTCTCCCCAGCTCCACTACGACGTTTATGTCAGGAGAGGAGCCTGCCATTTCCATTTCATTCGTGTCTTTAACGGCGTATGCTTCAAGATTGTTCTTGCCGTTGATAAAAGCCATAACGGTCCATTTTTTCAGGGGTTTATACATGGGGATATCGTCGCCGTCTGGGCTCATTGCCGGTTCCGGAAGATTGCTGATGCCTCCCGCTGTATCGGATAGTATCGGGCTGTTGCGCGTGTTTTTATCAAAATCAATTTTGATACTGTCATTAGCCGACGCTGAAAGAGCCGGCAGGAAAAATAAAGCCGCGAATAATGTTTTTTTGATCATATGAATAATTTCTCCGTAATTTTGGGATACACCGGGAGCGATATGGAAATCTTACTTAAAAAGGGAAGTCTTGAGCAATTGCTATGAAGAGGGTAGATGGTAGATGGGAGACGGTAGACGGGAAAAAACAAAAAAATAACCACAATCAACTTTCTATTTTCGATTTTTGAATCTCGTTCTTGCTGGGTATCTGGGCCGCAGGTCGACTGGGTGTCTCGTTGTGGGCTTAGGGGGGAAATAAAAAGCCCGGGAGGGCATCCCGGGCTTTTTTGAAAAACCAAACCGGCTTTATTTGCCTTTGCTCCGTCCGCCTTTGCCTCCGCGTCCTCCGCCTGCTTCTCTGCGTTCGTGTTTCTTTGCCTTAACTTTCTCGCCGGCTTCATTTCGGCGTTCCGCCCGTTTCTGCATCCGCTCTCCCTGATTCTGCATGCGTTCGCCTTTATTTTCCAGCATTTCTCCCCTATTCTCCTTGCGCTCGGCGTTGCGCTCAAGGGCATTGGCGGCATTCTCATTCCCCTTTTCCCGCTGTTTGTCGGCCTGCATTTCCATTTTTTCCGCCTGGTTCTGCATTCTCTCGCCCTTTTCCTCCAGCCTTTCTCCCCGTTCTTCGCGCTGTTCTCCGCGCTCTTCGAGGCTCTTTTGCCCGGGTTTTTCTCCGCGCATCTTTTTCCAGCGGGCCTTGATTTTATTCATAAAGCCTTCCTGCTGGCCGGAAGCTTCCGGGGCGACGGCGGGAGTTTCTGCCGGCTGTTCCGTAGTCTGCACGGTCTGTGTCGGCTGTTCCGCAGGCGGGGGAGTCTGTTCCTGCGCACCTGCCGCAGCGATAAATCCTGCCAATATCGCGCAAATTACAAGTATGTTTTTCATTTTATCTCCTTGGTTCACATTTTTATTATTTACGTCTTATGCTCCGCAATCGGATAAATTATAGCGGAATAATTCGAGGTTTCATAGGGGCGGGAGTAAAGAGAAAGTTTTACCGCAGAGACGCAGAGAGCGCAGAGATGTCATAGGGGTGCTGCTTATATAGCTTGTTTAACTTCGGCGTATAAATCTGTCCAATGGTCTTGTTTTAACCGGAATTTCGTGCCGTGGTTATGTCCTGTGCGCGCGTCAAAATCAATTAATACCACGCCGTCTTCAATGCATTTTAAAAATTTCTCAAAGGAAAACCCGGAAAGAACATGGAGAGAGTGGTATCTAAAAAATTCATACCGGTTTTCTGTCTTGCTTTCCGCGATGACGTAGAAACAGTTCTTAATTTTGGCGCCTATCGCATATTCTAAATCTTGAAACCCCCAATATGGTTCTGGATTTAGTGGCCCGGAACCCATTCGCTTTACTACTGATTCGTGCCACGTTTGTATTTCTGGTTCCGTGGTATCTGCTTTTTGAGCATCAAAAATAAATCTTAATTTCTTTTCCTGCCGGTCGACCACTATTCTAAAGCCCCTGCTAGTAAAACTCGTTGCGCTTGTTGTGGACCGGAAACTCATTTCCGTTGCCGGATATTTTTTGCCGGCCGCTTTGTGTTTCCAGCCATAATGGGGTAATAGCAGGGCGGACACGATCCGCGCCCCTTGAGGGGATGGTTCTATATGCTTAAGCGTTATGAGCGAGCCGGAATGCAGTCTTTGCCCTTTCAATTCCCAATCGTTGGCGTTTGGTATGGGCAGATTGTTTTCTTTAATGCCCAGCAAAACTTCAAGAGTGTTTCCTACCGCGCCGTCGTTTCTTATATTTTTTGTTTTCTTGACGCTTTTATGCCAGCCCTCTGCAAATAGTTTTTTGCAGGTTTCTATGAGTTCGTCTTTTGTAAGGAGTTTCATTTTACCGGCGGCTTCCAAAAGTCAAGCAGGTATTCAAAAGTTACTCCCATTGTAATATAGTTGCTTGGCCAGCCGAATATTCCGATGTTATTGACGATATTGGTCCTGTCCCAAATTATAATATTACGCAGTTCGTAGCCCACTTTTCGCAATGCCTCAACAACCGCGATATGGATCGTTATACGGCGATTTTCCCACCACATATCCGGCACATTTATAACGCAGTGTCCCTTGGGACGCAACAACGGCAGTAATTCTTTGTAGATGGTTCCCATTTGCACCGCATATTCTTCTAGGGTGAGCGTACCCAAATCACGCGAGTCCTGGCTGTATTGCTCAACCTTGAGATATTGTTCGTTTTTTCTTTCAACGCCCCGCCGGCTTTTGTTTAGTCTTTTTCTATTCAGCAGGTTTGCATACGGCGGCGATGTTAAAATGAGGCTCACGGTTTCAGAGGATAAATATTTTGAGATATTCCGCGCATCATCGCACACTGCCATTTGTTTGGAAGTGTTGAAAAGATGGCCTTCGTTTAATCTTGATTCTGTTAGCTTCACATAACTATCTTTAAGATCAAAGCCGACGGCATTGCGGTCTGCATCCTTGGCGGCCACCAGCGTCGTCCCGGACCCTACAAAGGGATCTAAAACAAGCTCGCCTTTATGTGTAAACAGGTCGATAAATTTTCTTGCCAGCGAAATTGGAAAAGTCGCGGGGTGGAGACTTTTATCTCTGATGTCGCGCTTTTCATAGCCGAATTGCCATACGCCAAGCTGGCTCTTAATCCATTCTTTTGCCGTCAGACAGTTTATATGCGTGGGTCCGCAGTCGGTGCAGGCGCGTTGATAATTTATATCAAGTTTTTTCGGAGTTGATGCGGTTAATGTGGCATCCTTTGCCGATAAAACTTTACTTTTTTTCGTCTTATAAACTTTCTTTGACGGTTTTGTGAGCATTTCGGTTGTCATTGTTATTTCTCCTGCCGTTTTTTGGATTAAGCTGATTTAAAAGAGACACTAATTTTTCTTTTTCATAAAGCCGGTACCTGTTTATGGGATGGCGGACGGATTCCAGCTTTCTGGAATTATCCCACCGGCGTAAAGTTTTAGCAGAGACTCCAACGATGTTTGCGGCTTCGCAAACGGTTAAAAATGATTTCAGGTTTTTCATATCCCAAGATTATCCAACATTGGACAGCATAGCATTTAGAAACATGATGGTCAAATTTTCCTTCCATGATTTTCTTTTCATGCTAACTCTTTCAAAATGGTAAAATTATAAACAGTGAGGATGGGCTGGCACCTCCTTGCTGTCTCTGCGGAGGTACCAGCTGTTTTCTGAGGATGTTTTATGGGCTGGTGGCGGAACTGGCAGACGCGACGGACTTAAAATCCGTTGGCCGCAAGGCCGTGCGGGTTCAACTCCCGCCCTGCCCATTTTATAAAGACAGCTAGACAGCAGGACGGCTTGACAGCTGGACAGCTATGAAGAGGGTAGACGGGAAAAGACAGGAAAGAAAACTTAAAAACCGGAAAACAAAAAATTTAGTTTAGGCGATATACTATATACTATCTACTGACTACTGTCTGTTTTCTATTTTCACGCTTGCGTGACGGCTGGGTAACTGGGTTTGCTGGGCCGCTGGTGACTTTCCACTAATTTATTGTATAGGAACCTCATACTATGACACATGTGGGATTAAAGATGATTCTTGCCGGAGCCGCGGTGGCGGGCTTCGGGGCATTTATAGCGATGTTCTGTAAAATTTCGGGAATCAGCATTGCTGTTATAGGGCTTTTGTTTACCCTGTTCTCGGCTTATTTTTTCAGGGACCCTGAAAGGCCTAGAGTTTTTTCTCCCGAAGAAATCGCATGCCCCGGAGACGGCAGGGTGCTTAAAGTAGGAGTCGAGAGCGATCCCGATATTACCGTGGTTAGAATTTTCCTTTCCGTTTTTAATGTGCATATTCAAAGGGCTCCGATTGAAGGCGAGGTGGAAAGCGTAAACTACACGAAAGGAACATTTTCCGTAGCCAGCAGTCCCGAGGCCGATAAGAATGAAAGAAACAGGATAAAAATAACCGGGACTGCCGGAAAATCCGTCGAAGTGGAGCAGATAACCGGAGCCATCGCAAGAAGAATAGCCTGCTGGGTCAAGCCGGGCCAAAAGGTTAAGTCGGGCGAGAGGATAGGCATGATCTATTTCGGCTCGCAGGTGGCCGTGTATCTTCCGTCTTCGGCAATAATTCTCGTTAAGCCCGGCGATAAAGTGCGCGGGGCTGAAACTGTTTTGGGGAAATGGTAATGGACAACGAAAAAGCTTTACCGGAATCCGCTCCGCTATGCGGGACAGTCTCTCCTGGTAATTCAAAGGAATCCGCCGAAAAAACGGGTTTTGAAAAACTCAAGCGCACGGGAGCCGTGGCCGTGCCTTCGCTTTTTACGATAGCCAATATGGCTTTCGGTTTTTTCGCGATACTCTCCGCAAGCGATATGGAATTCGCCAAAGCCGGATGGTTCATACTGGCGGCCATAGTTATGGATATGCTTGACGGCAGAATAGCGCGTCTGCTTAAGGGCGAAAGCTCTTTCGGCGTTGAGATAGATTCTTTGTCCGACTGGATTTCTTTCGGGATAGCGCCTTCTTATGTTATGTATCAGTTCCTTCTTAAGGATTACGGCTTTTGGGGGCGTCCGGTGGCGTTTATTTATACGCTTTGCGGAGCGCTGAGGCTTGCCCGCTTTAACACTATGGCGCATTCGGGGGCAGGCTCAAAAATGTATTTCCAGGGCTTGCCGATACCGGGCGCGGCGGGGATACTGGCCTCGTTTGTGGTTGCCTACACAATGCTGGAAAGCGATATCCCTTTAAGAGGCATATTGCCCATTATGAAACAAATGCCGGTTATTTACGGCATGATCCCTTTTATAATGCTGGGGCTTTCGTTCCTGATGGTTTCAAAAATTCCCTACGCGGCTTTTAAGCAAAGCAATCTGCTGAATATCAGGTCGCTGAAGGGGATGTTTCTTGTTTTAACCGTGGTTTTTCTTATAGTGGCTTATCCGCAGAACGCTCTTTTCATGTTTTTTACAATCTATGCGGTTTCAGGGGTAGTGGCTGTGCTGTGGCGGGCTTTCTCATCCATAACCGGTCCGTCTTCTTCTCCTCAGTGAAGTTCTACAACAAGAATATTGCATTTAGATATCTTACAGTCATGTTTTTCGGCTGGTTTGGTTTTTTTACAGCGGTTTATATAATAGGTTTTTATTCCGATATCCGCAGGTTTTGACGCCTTTTCCATTCCTGATTTAAAATCTTTAAGTTCGGGATTTTCCTTCTCTCCCGCGCATTTATAGGAAGAACTGGATACCCGCACCATTGTTTCCTGCGTAATCGCCGCGCACCATACCGGATCCGATTCCGGGGTTTTAAAGGGAAGACGCCATATTCTTAAAATGTCCCTGCGCGCAAAACCGGGGTGTTTCATCACAAAGCTCATATCCTGCGGATTCCCGTCTATAAATAGTTTGTAGGCGGGGGGGAATTTGACCGTTTTTATTCCGGCTGAAAGGTCTATAAGACTTGCGCCTATGGATTTGATTACTTCAGAGCAGGTTTCGGTCCATCCTGCCTGAGTTAGAATTTGTCTTATTTTATTCTGCTGAGCGCTGAATACGATGTTTATATATTCATATTTTTTGGACAGATTATCATCAGCCTTGTCTTCAAGCGCGGGGATTATTTGGGATATCTCCGCTGTTTTTTCGTTTTTTGGCGTTGGGGCTATATCCGGGGACTGCCACAAAAGCCATCCGGCTGAAGCGGAGCCTGAGCCCAGCAGAAAAACAGAAAGGAGAATAACGCCGGATTTAAAATTCATTTCTGGCGGGCTTCATAGTACTGCAAAGCTTCGGGCATCCAGCCCTGCAGATTCTGTATCCGCGCGCCGTGAGCGGGATGGGTTGAAAGATATTTGGCGAGAGGAGAGTCTTTGGAACCTCCCGAGGAATCCATCCTTTTCCAGAATTCAAGGGACGCGCGCGGGTCATAGCCGGCTTTTGCCATGATAAGCAGGCCTATGCGGTCCGCCTCGCTTTCGTGCGAGCGGCTGAAGGGAAGCATTACTCCCACGTTCACGCCCAAACCGTAAGCCTTGCCTATAATATCCCGGCTCGCTCCCGATTTATTGGACAGGGCGGTGTCTAGTATTTTTCCGCCTATGCCGGCCATCATTCCCTGGCTCATCCGCTCCGCGCCGTGTCTTGCCAAGGCATGGGCTATTTCATGGCCCATGACAACCGCAAGCCCCGCTTCGTCTTTTGCGACCGGAAGAAGCCCGGTGTAAACCGCCACTTTTCCTCCGGGAAGGCAGAAAGCGTTTACGGTCTTGTCTTCCACCAGAAGATTAAATTCCCATACGAAATCCGCAGGAGCGTCAGAAACCTTAGCGAGTTTTTGTCCCACGCGTTTTACCATTTCCACCTTTACCGTGTCCGTTGAAAGTTTAGCTTCTTTAAGAACCTTTTCGTATTCTGTTTTACCCAGTTCCAGTTCTTCCTTGTTGGAAACAAGAAGCATGTGCTTTCTGCCGGTATAAGGCACGCTGGCGCAGGCTCCGAGAAAAGAGGCCAGAACCGCAATGAACAGGAGTTTTTCAGCTAAAAATATATTTTTCATATTTATTTCCTTGGAAACAGCGGGGCGCTTTTTTGTATCCTGCATGTGTTCGTGTCTATCGCGCCGGGAAACTGCCGTATGCCCAGCTGAAGGTGCATCTTGGCGGCTGTCTGGGGCATAAAAGGCTCTATCCAGCCCGCGATCATGCGCAGGCACCAGACAAGGTCGAAAAGAAGAAGCTTCAAATCCGCGGGCGAGGTTTTTGCCAGTTCCCACGGCTTTTCCTTGTCTATGTGTTTGTTGAGCTGAGAGATGGCCGACCAGATAATGTCCAAAGCTTCGCTGAACGCCAGTTTGTCCATCGCCTTGTGTATTTCCCCCGCGCGTTCGGCCATGGCCGTAGAAATCAGGGGTCCGGCCAGGGGCGGTTTTAACGGCATCTCGCCGTTCAGGTATTTGTCCACCATGTTAGTCGCCCGCGACACAAGGTTGCCGAGGTCGTTGGCCAGGTCCGCGTTGTATCTTTTGCGCATTGCGTCCATGGAAAAATTGCCGTCGCCTCCGAAAGGCGTTTGGCGGAAAAGAAAATAGCGGAAAGCGTCCACTCCGAATTCCCGAGCCACTTCCATGGGGTCTATCACATTGCCGGTTGTTTTGGACATGCGCTCTCCGCCTACCGTCCACCAGCCGTGCGCGAAAACCTTTTTGGGAAGCGGAAGGTTTAAGGCCATAAGCATGGCGGGCCAGATAACGGTATGAAATCTGTATATCTCTTTTCCCATCAGATGCACATCCGCCGGCCATACGGCGTCAAATCCCCGCTCCTGACCGGTTCCCGAAAATCCCGGTCCTGTTATGTAGTTTAAAAGAGCGTCAAACCAGACGTATACCGTATGTTCGGGGGCCGATTTAACCTGCACGCCCCATGCCACTTTCGTGCGCGAGACGGAAATATCCTTAAGGCCTGTTTTTACGAAATTCAGGATCTCCTGCGCCCTGTGCGGGGGGGACAGGAATTCCGGATTTTTTTCGTAATGCTCAAGCAGGGCTTTTTCATATTTTGAAAGTTTGAAAAAGAAAGAGTCGTCCTTTATTTTTTCCACCTTTTGTTTATGCACGGGGCAGTTTCCGTTTACAAGCTCGTTTTCTTCAAAAAAGTTTTCGCACGGAAAGCAGTAAAAGCCTTCGTATGTCCCCTTGTAAATATCTCCGGACTGGATCATTTTTTCAAAAACCGCCTGCACCGCCTTTTCATGCGCCTCGTCCGTGGTGCGTATGAAATAGTCATACTGTATGTCGAGCTGTTTCCACATGGATTTGAACTGCTGTGTTATATCATCCGCCCATTCCTTCGGATTTTTGGACCCGGCTTTCGCTATTTTTTCTATATTGGCGCCGTGTTCATCCGTGCCCGTCTGAAAAAAAACGTCGGTTCCCTGCATCTTTTTGTGCCTTGCGAAGATGTCCGCCGCGAGAGTGGTATAGGCGTGGCCTATGTGGGGGCCGGCGTTCACGTAATAAAGAGGAGTGGTTATATAATATTTTTTCATTCGGTATCCTTATATATCTTTAAAAAAAGAGAGTTTAAGACCGCCCGCTTCCAACAGCGCCGATTCAAGAATCATATCGGGAGTGACGTTGAAGGTTAAATATGTCTGATAGCGTAAAAATTTTCTTGACGCGTCCGCAAACCGCCTGCGTTTACTCTGCGCCCGGCAGTTCAGATATTTTCTGTGGCAGTCCTGCAGTAAAAGCTCCAGCAGAACTCCGGCATCCTCCCTTTTTGCCGAAAGTTCTTTCGGCAAAGCTTCGGATACGGCAAAAGGATAAACCGGGCTTGAGGGATCAATGCCGGAGAGAGTTCCCCTCAGTTCATGCATTTTCAGGGCTTTCTGCGCGGAGCCTCCGCAGCGTTCCGCAAGAAACGACGCTTCTTCCTCCGGAATAGACTGCTCCAGCAGGAGCTCCTTTACCGCGCTTTCCGAAAGAGGCCTGAATTCCACCGATTGGCAGCGCGAAAGCACAGTAGGGATAAGCTTTTCCCTGCGCTTTGTGAGAAGTATCCAAAGAGTGTTGTCCGGAGGCTCTTCCAGAACCTTGAGCAGGGCATTGGCCGATTCCGGAGTGAGGGTGTGGCTGTCGTTTATTACAAAGACTTTCCATTTTGAGGACATGGCCTTGCGCAAGGCCTGTTTGCAGAGTTCGCGAACGGTGTCGATTTTTATGCTCTTCTGCTTTTCCTCTTCTTCGTCAAGAAGCCCGGCCTGAAAGGCGGAGTTCACTATCCGCACGTCGGGGTCTATGCCTTTGTCTATCTGGGAGCAGGATTGGCACTCTCCGCAGGCTTCTCCGTCATGGGGCGACAGACAGTTTAAGGTTTTTGCAAATTCTTTAGCGGCTTTCATTTTGCCCGTGCCGTCAGGCCCTATAAAGGCCAAAGCCGGCGGAACCCTTGCCGACGACAGCAGAGCCCTGAGCATTTTTACCGCCCTTTCCTGGCTTTTTACGGACGAAAAACCCATATTTAATTTTATTTCTTTATGAGAGACTTGAAAAGACGGGCGTTGACGATTTTGAAAATTTCTTCGTGGATTTCTTCGGGGGTCCGCGAAGCGTCAACAGGGAAGGCGTTTTTTGTTTTGCGCGCCAACAGGCGGTAGGCCTTGCGCACTCTGAGCCTGAAATCCGAGGATTCTCTTTCCAGCCTGTCGGATTTGAGTTTTTTCCCGCGCTCATAAAATTCCCGGTCGGGCATTTCCAGCACAAGCGTTAAATCCGGCTTGAGCCCGCCCGAAGCTGCGGCGTTGAGCGATTCCACTGTTTTGACGGGTATTTTTCTTCCCCAGCCCTGATAAGCGAGGCTTGCCATCGTGTAGCGTTCGGATATTACTATTTTGCCTTGCCGGAGGCCGGGGGCTATAAGTTCAAAGGTGTGCTGGGCGCGCGCCGCTTCATAAAGCAGGAGTTCGGAAAGGTCCTGCACCTTGTGCCGGGCGTCAAGAAGAATTTTCCGTATGGCTTCGGCAAAAGGCGTGCCTCCGGGCTCCCTCGTGTGCTTCACCTTAAAGCCGTTTTTGACAAGCCTTTTTACCAGGAGCGCGGCCTGCGTGGATTTGCCGCATCTGTCGGGTCCTTCCAGCACTATGAACAGTCCTTTCGGTTTCATATCAATATCAGAATTTCCATGAGGCGCGCAGGCCGTTGGGAAGCATGAGCAAAGAAACATTCTGCCCGCCCCTTGGTTTTGAGGCTACCCATTTTCCAACCGACCAGCCTATGCCGGCGCCCAGTATTACGTCGGAAAGATAATGCTTATGGTCGTAAATCCTTGAAAATCCCACCGCGGCCGCGGCGCCGTATACGAACGGGGTGTGCCAATATCCGAGGCTTTCCCTGAGATTTTCATCAAGCACCGCCGCCACCGCGAACGCCTCCGTGGTGTGCCCCGAAGGATAAGAAAACCTGTTAGGAGTAAAAAGATGGAATCTCAAAGCCGGCTCCTGACTGCTGGGAAGCGCGCGTCCGCTTATATAGACCAGAAGCGGGGTTATCATTCCCGCCGCGATAATGCTCGCCTCGGCTCCGTCTCCGGCTATTTTGGCCATTGTCTTGTTTCCGGAAGCAAGTCCGCCCAGCCACATCGCCGACAGAAACGGAAGCTGGTATTTGTAGTCGCCGAAATGAGTGACCACATTACTTGTCTGGGTAAAAAAATGGCTTCTATGGCGCATAAAATGGCCCCGTATTCCGCTGTCAAAGCTTAATGCTCCGAGGCTTCCGGCCATCACCGCTCCGGCTGTAAGCCATTGGCCCGAAGACCAATGAAGAGGTTTTGAGGGCAGTTCCTTTAAGTCTCCCCAGAACCGTTTGGCGTAAGCGGGCGTGAAAAGGGTGTTTTCATCCGCGGAACAGAAAGCCGGATTCAGCAGAAATGACAGAACAATAAGACACGAAAACAGTTTTTTCATAAAAGCGCAGGGTTTAAAAAAGCCGCAGTTTTTCTGCGGCTTTTTTAATGTTTTCAAGTCGTTTCGGAATTTATGAGCACTCCGAATATCCGCAGTCGTGGCAGGTCGGCCCCGAACAGCCGGATTCATAGCTGACATTGGATGAATAGCATTTGGGGCAGTATAAAGAGCGCGATACCTCCCAAAGCTCCAATTTCTGCTTTGCGGGGTCGCTGTTTTCCGTGTTTATCCACCCCGTTCTTTTCAGATGACAGCGCAGGGCGACGGCTATGGCGTGCGCTATGGAATTTATCTTGTTTTCGCCGAAACCCAGCGGACGGTCGCCTTTGACCGAATTAAGGTGCTTTATTATCTTCAGAGGCTCTCCGCCTTCTTCAAAATATTTTGAAAGCAGTATGCCTATGAGCGAAGTGAGCCCGCTTATTTCGGTGCCCAGCGGAGGTATGTTGGTGAAAACCTGATACGGGCCGTGTTCGTCGTAGTTTATATGAACGTGCAGGGGGCCGTATCCGGTTTTGAGCTGGAAGTATTCGGAAGACACTCCGAATGATTCGTAGGAGTGTTCCTTTTTCTTCTTGACCGGCGAAGAAAGATTAAGCACCTGCTGGGCCTTGCAGCCGTCCCTGTATATGGTTATGCCCTTGCAGCCCAGATCGTAAGAAAGCTGATAAGCCTTTCTTACGTCGTCCAAAGTGGCGGAAGACGGCATGTTGATGGTTTTTGACACGCCGTTATCGGTGTGCTTCTGGAACACCGCCTGCATTTGGATATGCGCTTCTATCGTGATGTCGTGGGCCGTAGGGAAAAGAGCCTGTATGTGCTTGGGGATTTCGGGAATTCCGCGCACCGATTTATGGTTTTCCTGTATCTTTTTCCAGAGCTCTTCCTCCGTCATTCCGAAATATCCGTTCTCCGCCGCCGCGTTTTTAAACAGCGGGTTGACTTCGCAGAAAGTATTTTTCGGATCGGGATCATTGCCGGCTTTCACGTCGTCCAGGGCTTTGGCGTTGAGCCGTGTGTAGGCTATGCCGAAATAAGGCTCAATCCCGCTTCCCTGCAGTCCCGCCGCTATGGCGATGGTGCCGGTAGGAGCTATGGTCGTTCTTGCGCTGTTTCTCGGTGTTCTGGTTTTGCCCCTGAAATACTTGCTGTGCGGGTCGTAGATGGAATTTTTCCAGTTGGGGAAAACTCCGCGTTCGCGCGCTATGGATTCGGACGCCTCAAGCGCTTTTTCATTTATAAAGCCCATGACCTTTTCCGCATACTCAAGGCCTTCGGGGGAATCGTAGGGGATGCCCATTTTTACAAGGCATTCAGCCCAGCCCATTACGCCGAGCCCTATTCTGCGGTTGGATTTTGCCATGCTCTCTATTTCGGGAAGCGGATAGTTGTTTACGTCTATCACGTTATCAAGGAAGCGTATGCTTATGCCTATCGCCTCTTCCAGAGCGTCGAAATCAAATTCGCCTTTTGTGACTTTGCCGGTCACAAAATTGGAAAGGTTCAGCGAGCCGAGATTGCACGGCTCCCATGGAAGGAGCGGCTGTTCCCCGCACGGATTCGTGCTTTCTATCTGGCCGAGAGCCGGCGTCGCATTGGAGTTGGACTGGTTTATGCGGTCAAGGAATATCACTCCCGGATCTCCGGTTTTCCAGGCCGAGTCCACTATAAGGTTGAGCATCTCCCGCGCGCGGGCCTTTCCGGCCACCTGCTGCGTCCGGGGGTTTATGAGGTCGTATTCGGCGTCCATATACACGGCTTTCATGAATTTATCGTCAATGGCTATCGAGACGTTGAAATTCTCCATGCAGCCGGCGGTCTGCTTCATCGTTATAAATTCTTTTATTTCGGGATGCCAGTACGGAAGGATGCCCATATTGGCGCCCCTTCTCGTTCCGCCCTGCTTGACCACATCGGTCATCTTGTCGAATATCTGCATGAAGGAGATGGCGCCCGACGCCACGCCCTGCGTCTTTTTTACGATATCGCCCTTCGGCCTCAGCGCCGAAAAAGAAAATCCTGTGCCTCCGCCGCTTTTCTGTATGAGGCTTTGGGCCGTAAGCGATTTGGCTATTCCTTCTATGGAATCAGGGACGGGAAGCACATAGCAGGCTGAAAGCTGCTGGAGTTCGCGCCCGGCGTTCATTAAAGTCGGCGAGTTTGGCAGAAAGGTGAAAGAGGACATCAGATTATAAAAGTGGTTCTGCCATGCGTTGACGGTTCTATTGGCTTCAGGCTCGTTCTGGTATACGGATTCCAGATTTTTTATCAGCCGGTTGAAATTCGCCTCCCGTTCCGCGGACTCGTGGAGTCCTTCATGGAACAGAATAAGTTTTCCGCCTTTGACGCCGTTTGAATGCGGGCCCGACAGGGTATGATGCAGGCCTTCAAAAACCCCCCATTTCTGCGCTTCGGGATGATAAAATATTTCCGCGAGAGCAATGTTGTGCGCCACGCCGTCCAGCCATGATTCTATGGAAGACGCGTCTCTTAGGTATTTGTCGCGGATTACTTTTTCCTGGTTTTCGGAGAGAATGATTTGCTCTCTTTGAGGCGCCTGCTGTACTGTTTGAGGCAGTGTCTGTTTTGGTGTTTTCAGCTTCATGACTTTGTCCGTCTCCTGTGATTCGGCCTATGCTGTGCGGGGCCCCCTTGTTCTCCCATTTGCCTACCGAATCATTACTACTTTATCCATCTTGAAACACAATGTCAAATTTTCACTCGAAGCCGGCAATAAATGATAAAATATGGATAATTACTCAGGCAGTCAGGAGTCAGAATTCAGGAGTCAGAATGAGAACGCCGGCGACGAGCTTTAAGGATTATTTGGGCAGGCCCGTTCTGAATTCTGTCTGCCTGCATAGCAATAAATAAAATATGAAAATAACGGAAACTTTAACATGGCTGGATATAACAGAAACCCCCGCGGTGCTCGATGAGTTCTCGCTTCGGGCGCGGGAAAAACTTAAATACTGCGCGCTTAAGGGCGCCGATAAATCCGTGCATCTTCTGGGCAGGGGAAGCTCCAATAACGCCACGATTTTCGCCAAGTATATATGGGAGACCTACACGGGCGTGCGCGCCGATTTTTTAAGGCCCCACTCGGTTTTTGAAGCAAAATGTCCGCTGAGATTTAAGGGCAAGGTTTTGTGGGCTTTCTCGCAGTCCGGCAAAAGCACCGATGTCGCGCGGTGCCTTGAAAAAATCGTCGGCTGGGGGGCAAGAGCCGTAGCCGTCACCAATGAGCCGGACATGGCGGAAAATCCTATCGCCCGCGCCGCCTGCAGGCACATACTGCTTTCTTCTTCAAGGGAGCGCGCCGTGGCCGCCACAAAAACTTTCGCGCTCCAGCTGTGGCTGGCGCTTTGGACTGCGCAGGTCTGGAGCGGATGTTTCAGGGAAAAGGATTTTTGCGAAACGGCCCGTCTTATAAAATCCCTGCTGGAAGATTCCGGGAGATTTTTGCGCAAAGACGCTTTCCCGTTCTGGAAGGATCTGGTGAAAGCGCCCGTCATCGCTTTTGTGGGAAGGGGCCCGCTTTCGGCGGTCGCCGAAGATTCCGCTCTTAAATTCCGCGAGATGGCGGGCGTGCATGCGGCCGCTTATTCCGCGGCGGAATTTCTGCACGGCCCCATAGGCGCTCACGGCCCCAAGGACTTGGTTTTTCTGCTTGCCCCTTCCGGCAGACTGCCTGATGATATAAGGAAAGTCTGCGCCGCCTTAAAAGAGCGCTCCACCGTGCATCACATAATAACTCCCCATGCGGGCAAGCCTCCGTTTAACTGTCTCCTCACGGACATCGAGCTTAAGATCGCGGCCCTGCGCCTCGCTCTTGAGAAAGGCCTGAATCCCGACTGCCCCAGAGGCCTTAAAAAAGTCACCAAAACGATATAAAAGGAAAAGTAGATAGTATATAGCAGATAGTAGACAGAAGAAAAGATTTATTTTGCCTATAAATAATTTGGATTTGGTGTTTTGAGTTTAGGATTTAGTGCTTTGAATTTATCTATCTTACCGTCTCCCGTCTACCCTCTTCATTGCGAAAGTCTTTTCAGGTAGTCCGTGATCGCCTGTTTTTTTGGGGAGGGTGGTATTTTTCTCTATTCTGCTTTGACCTGTGCATGCTGCGAATTCATTTGAATGAGGAAAATTCCATCTCATATTTCGGCTTGAAAATTTGGGTTGTTGCTTCGATGCTTTGAATCCGGTCCACACGATAACTTCTGGTTTCTCCGGTTTCAACCTTTGTTGCATACAAAACTAACGTGCCCGCGGTTGTCTGCCTTAAGGAATATGGTTCAATCAAGAGAGTCGTTCCGTTATACCCCAATTTAACGCATAGGTGATTAACAGCGGCAAAACGTATAGATTCAAGTGGAACGCCCACTCCCCATTGCCGGATTGTAGGAGGAGGCATCCACCCTGTTTCGTTTTTTCCGGCCGATATATGGGCTAGTTTAGGTAAGGATAGATTGCCATTCAACCAGGCGAAAATGTTCGGCAGCTCTTCCCAAAAATCTTCAAAAGGCGGCAGGACCTGCAATTGATGCGCCAGCATGTTCTTCCATTCGCTAATCAATTCGCTTTTTGTCGAAGCGTTTTGGATTGATTCAAGCGTTGGAATGGGAGTACCCTTTGACTGGCATTTTTTCTCAAAAACACTTTTTATCAACTGCGGCTGCGACTGCAAATCCCGTTTTCGGAAAAGAAGCACAATATCGTATAGATCTCTCGGCCGGCCGCGCTCTCCCATCGCCCGCATTTTCTCCGCAAAAACTTCCTCAAAAGAATAGCATCTCACTTTTGCCTGAGCAGGCAGGTTGTCGGTATATGGGTGGGATATTTTTCTAAGCGCGGTGGGCTGGATTATCTTTTCCAAACCGCTGATATCCAGTTTTATTCTTGACGGAGAAGGCGTATTGCGGGGCCCCCGATAGTAAATGCCGCCTTCTGTATAAAGATAGCGATCAATGTATTTAAACACCGGCGGCTTAGCAGAAAAATCGATGCCGGATTCATCATATACCCGCTCAAGAACTCTTTTTATGATGGGCGCTATTATTTCCGGTTTATCCGGCCCGCCAGGCATAATTGTAAAATCCAAATCTTCGGAAAACCGCCATGTCTCTATAAAGCACTTTTTGAGCGATGTGCCGCCTTTAAAAGCCCAGTGATGGCTTAAATCCGGATCTGTCCCTATACCCCAAAGCACCCAGCCGATAACATAATCTTTTTCGATCACATCATCGCGGATGCCCCATTCTGTTACCAGATTTCTTATTTCCTGACCATTTATCATTTGGTTATAGCGGTATTAATTCTTAAATTCCACTTGGTATCAAAGCGCCCTTTTGCATCAACTGCCGAATCTAGAAGTGAAAAACCGGCGCTTATGTTTTTTTTGCATATTTCCTTTAAATCGCCGGCATCAATTTCCATAGTCTCAATCAAATAGCCGAGTCTTTTATAAATTGTCCTGTTATTTCTGGTTTCTATATATTTTACGGCATCTGCGTCGTTGCGATGCTGTGAAGCAAAATACTCCCGGACTATTTCCGCGGTATTTCGCATTCCGCCGCCTGTATATGGGTCATCCAAAATATCAACAACGATCTGAGTCGGGTCTGAAACCTGAATTTTCTGGTTTTCAAGCCATATATTTTTCGTCTTGCCGGAATGTTTCTCTCCGATATGTTTCACCAGAAAATCAGTGCCTTGTATGCGGATATTTTTTCGCCTGATTTTTTTTGTAGTAAAAACCACAATGCTATTAAAAATCTGTTCCGTAAATTCCCAGTATTCCGCGGCGCTCCATCCGCCAATGTAGCACGGAGCAAACACGCGGTTGGCAACAATCCATGGATTTTCCTTTAGTTCGCTGGGATTTATGGTTCCAAGGGGAACGGTGATATATAATCCGCGTCGTATTCTGGAAAGCCAACCCTTCCTGGCAAAATATGCCAAAAGGAGACTTGTCTCCTGTTTGGTAAAATTAAAATTTTTAATTACATCCGAAGCCGTAAATGGCCCCGTATGAGTCAAATTTAAATTATCCAGTAATTTTCTATATTTTTCTGAAATTCCAGAAGGCATATTTTCCTATAGTAGAAGTGCTTTAAGATTCCCCCGTGTAATACTATTGCACTTATAATATAACACATCTAACGCCAAAATGCAATACTATATATCAAAAGCGCAGAAAGATATCTTTGGGTCGACTTTGTGCACTTTTAATATAATAAATTTAAATGCAGATAGAATTCAAGAGACATAATACTGGTGCGCCGAGTAAAGTAGAGAGGAGATGAAAATGAAAAAATACCATGTTGTTATATTGGGTATCACTGCGAAAGTCTTTTCAGGTAGTCCGTAATCGCCTGTTTTTGGGAGGGGGGGTATTTTTCTTCCAGGGATTCCATGACCTGTTTTCTTATTTCATCCGGAGGCATGTAATCCTTTGCTCCGGGCAGTTTGACCGGAGAAATATCCACGCCTTCCTTGCCGTCCCTGCCTTTGTCTCCGGGTTTGGTCTGCCTTGACATGGGCATACCGGTAGACGCGGGTTTGGTCATGCCGGTTTCCATAGAAGCCTGAGACTGCTGTGAATTATCCAGTCCCTGCTTGCCTTTATCCAATTCCTCGAGCGCTTTTATCTGATGCTCCGCCGCTTTTGAGCTGTTTTTTAAATCAAGGCTTTCGGCGGCCTTTTCCATTTCAGCTCTGGCGGACTCGAGCCTTTGGGTTATTTCAGGCGATAATGTGACGGCCGATTTTGACAATTCCGACAGTTTGCCTGAAAGCTCGTCCGTCTTTGAACCTATGGAGCGCTGAAATGAGGAGGCGTTTTTAAATCCTTCCGAGTCTTTTTCCGAGTCCGGCAGCTGCCCGGACAGGGCTTCTTTGAGAAGGGAAAGCACTTCTTCCTCTCCGGTCTGCGCGGGCTCAAAACGCGCGTCATAGGGGGCGCTGCTTTTCCGCACAGCTGAAATTTCGGGTATTATTTCTTCAAGCGTTTTGGGCGATTTTTCAATTTTGCCGGATTTGAATTCTCCGAGAACATTCCACATTTTGGAAAACGTGCCGGAGGGAAAATCTTTTCCGAACGAGAAGCACATGGACACCAGCGCGCCCTGTTTTTGAACGAGTTCCGCCAGCTGGTCTTTCTGTTTTTGGCGGATTTTTTCAAGCTGCGCGTCTTCAAGCTTGTAGTTTTGCTCCAGCGCATGCGTCTGGTCGGCGGCCAGCTCCTGCCAGAAGGCCTGAAGCTGTTCCATCTTTTTGGAGATGCTTTCATCGCCGTAGCTCAGGCTCCGCTGATATTCCGCCGCGTCATTGAGCGCCTGCCTGGCTTTTCCAAGCTGTTCTATAAGTTCTTTGGCTATTTTTTTTGCCAGCTCAAAATTTTTATCGGCGATCGCCTTTGCCAGCATCTGGGTAAGCCCCATGGCCGAGCCCATAGGCACCTGAAACGTCTTTTTTTCGGTTCCTTTGTCTCCGGCGGTCTTGGGACCCGGAGGCATTGAGTTTATAGAGGAAAATATATTCATGAGATCCTGCATTATTTTTTCCGTCATCTCCGCGAGACTCCGCCAGTCGGAATCCCCGCCTTGTTTGCTGGAGCCTTTTGACATTTCCGCCAGCATCTGCTCTATGGATTCTCCCATGTTTTGCGCCTGCCGGGCCTCGGTTTCAAGGTCGCGCACGGATTGAAGCGCTCCTCCGTTTTTTACGGCGTCGGCTATGCGTTCAAGCTCCGATTTAAGTTTCTCATGCCGTTGTTTTGCTTCCGGCCCGCCTGATTTTGCCGAAGATAAGGCGTCCGGAACTTCCGTTCGGGCCATATAGCCCAGATTTTCCGTGATAGCCTTGTACTGTTCGGCTATCCCGGGATTAATGTAAGGATCGGAATCTATGTCTCCCGCGGTTTTTTCCGCGAGCTTTGAAAGCGATTGCCAGCCCTTTTCTATTTCATCTAAAAGGCCCTGCGTGACGGCGGAAGTGGAGGAAGAAAGCGCTGAAATAAGCGCCGCCTCTTTCTCCGAGAGTTTCAGCGCCTGATATCCGGTTTCCGATATCAGATTTTCAATGCGCGCGTGTATCTTGCGGAAATCCACCACGAGTATCCTGCTTTTTGCGGATTCGCCGTATCCGGCGGTTCTGCGGTCCGCGGAGGCTGATTCGGGCATATGGTCGTACGCCCTGAAATGAAAATACACCTCCGAGCCGTCCGGGCATCCGCGCAAATCAAGCGCCGCTTCTCCGAGCCAGCGGGCGGGGCCCGGAGACGGAAAGGTTTTAACGGCATGAATTTTTTTGAGGCCGTCTATAAAACCGGATCCTCCTTTTACTTCGCGCACAAGTTCCACCCTGGCTATTCCGAAATCATCCTGTATCTCGCAGACCGTCTGCACCTGGTCTCCGGG